>JANOKC010000001.1:0-2893 GCA_031419035.1 Novosphingobium sp.
GAAGCCGGGCGATCACACCGCGTGGGAATGCACCATGCGTTCGCTAGCGGCGGTCCGGCAGTTTACCGGCGAATCGTTGTTCCGCGGAATCCAGGAAGCGAGCCGCGCGGTCGCCATCGCACCCGACTATGGCCTGGCCCATGCCATGCTCGCGAACCATTCGGCGCTAGCCTATACCTATCTCAGCCCCGACGATCCTGCAGAGGTCGCGCTGATCAAGCATCACATCGATCGCGCTCTGGCCTGCGATGGCGAGAACCCCGCCGTGCTCGGCCACGTGGCGGACGCGTTGTGCTTCACTGGTCAAGCGGCGGAAGGGCTGCGCCGCGCCCGGCGGGCGATCGCGATCAATCCGGGTTACGGGTATGCGCATTTGGTTGCCGGCATGGCCTGCGTGATGCTCGACAAGCCCGAAGCGGCGCTTGCCCACCTTACCGATTTCAGCCGGATTGAACCCCTTTCGCCCTATCAGCATTTTGCTTATACTTGGCAGGCAGGCGCCTATATGCAGCTTGGCGATTGGGCGGCGGCAGAAACCGCTTTTAGCGCCTGCCTGACGGTAAATCCCGATGCCAATTTCGCCTTTTGCCAGAAAGCAGGCATCGTCCGCCGTCTTAGCCGGAGCGACGAGGCGCACCAGCTGATGCTTGAGGGCCGACGCCGCGAACCCGAAGCAACGCTGGCCATGTGGGAGCTGCGCAATACCCGCTGGCAGGGCAACGCCGCGGTGCTGGACGAACTGCTCACCCACATCCGCGCGCTGTGGGTGGAGACGGAGCCGGAGGCATGACTGCCCAGCCCGACATCTTCCTCTCCTACAACCGTGAGGATCAGGCCACGGCCAAGCGCTTTGCTGATGCTTTCGCCGCCGAGGGCCTCAACGTCTGGTGGGACACGGCACTGCGTTCGGGCGAGGCTTATGATGAGGTGACCGAGGCGGCCTTGCGCGGGGCCAAGGCGGTGGTGGTGCTGTGGTCGCCGCGCTCGGTGGTCTCACGCTGGGTGCGGGCCGAGGCGACGATCGCGGATCGCTGCAAGACGCTGGTGCCGGTGACGATCGAGCCGTGCGAGCGGCCGATCATGTTCGAGCTGACTCAGACCGCGGAACTGTCGCACTGGACGGGGGATGCGGGGGACCGGGCGTGGCAGGGCTTCCTCAATGATGTGCGCGGCTTTGTCGGCAAGGAGCGCGCGGTGCTGGCGCCGATGCCATCGCTGGCGGCGGTTGCGGCCAAATCGGCACCAGCCCCAGAGACGCTGCTCGCGGTGCTGCCGTTCGACAATCTCTCCAGCGATACCGAGATGGAGTTCTTCTCCGACGGGGTTTCCGAAGACATCCTCGGGCGGATCATGCGCGGATCGAAGCTGCGGGTGATCGGGCGGACTTCCAGCTTTCAGTTTCGCGGGAGCGACAAGCCCAAGGCGGCAGCGGCGCTGAGTGCCAGCCACGTGCTTGACGGCTCGATCCGCCGCGCCGGTACAAAGGTGCGGATCGCAGCGCATCTGACCGAAGCGGCGAGCCAGACCACGCTGTGGTCCGACAAGTATGACCGCGATCTGGAAGACATCTTCGCGGTGCAGGACGAAATCTCAGAAGCCATCGCCGACGCGCTCGATGCGGCGTTCTTCCCGGCCAAGACCGTGAAGATCGATCCGCTGGCCTATGATCTTTACCTGCGTGGAAAAGATTTCGATCCCAATCCTGAACGCAATCGTGAAAACATCGGGTTGCTTGAAGCCGCTGTCAAGCTTGCGCCTGAATCGGCCGATGCCTGGGGTGCCTTGGCAATGCAGCGTTTACAAGCGCGGGTATTGGCACCCTGGTCCGGCCGTCCTCCACTCGATGCCGTTATTACGGACAATATTCGACGCTGCCAGACGCTCGATCCGGACAATGTCCATGCAGTCAGTGCAGAGTGGTTCCAGATAAATCCGTTCGGGGACTTTCTCTCGCAACATGCAGTTGCCCAGCGACTGGCGAAGGTTGGGCACAATTCGCCTGATGCTCTGGGGTGGATCGCCCATCAACTTGAAAGTGCTGGACGGACTAATGAAGCCGTTGTTTCTGCCGGGCGGGGGACGGCGCTGGATCCGTTAAGCAGAGCGGCCAATAGCATGTATGCTCAAACGCTGTGGCGTTCGGGTCAATATGACAAGGGCCGTGCCGAACTGGAACGGATCGCGGAAATCTGGCCTGACAATCATCACAATATGGCCATTCTCATTCTTGCTTGTGCCGATATGCAAGATTGGGCCGCAGTGGACCGCTTGCTCGATCCGGCGCGGCTGGAACGCTATCCCCTGCGCGAACATCGCGGCGTTATCGGATTGATGGCGGTGCTGCGCGATCCGACCGTCGAAAATCGTACACGAATGCTGGAATCGATTACCAGCTCTGTCGAACTGACGGGCCATGCTGAGGCCATGCCGTTTATCACATTGGCAGAATTTGACTTCGTTGATGAAGCGTACACTTTGCTTGATCGCGCCAAATTGGGGCCTTCGGGCGGGCCAAAGGACGCGCTTGGGATCAATGCCTACCGCACCCACCTGTTGTTCCCGGCAGCCTACACCAAGCTGCGCGCCGATCCGCGCTTTGTGAAGCTGTGTGCGCGGCTGGGGCTGGTTGAATACTGGCTGACCACCCAGAACTGGCCCGATTGCGCCGAAGTGGTGCCCTATGACTTCCGCGCTGAATGCGAGAAGAACCGCGACTTTCCCAAGGACGTGTTCTTCGCATGACCACCGCCCCGCCCGAAGGCCTGTTCCCGCTTACCCAGGACACCATCGACACTGCGTTCGATTTTGTATTCGCGCCGTGGGTCAAGGAGCTGGAGCTGACCGATTTCGTGGTCCGCGAAGGGTTTGCATCAATGCGGTTGCCGCTGAATGA
>JANOKC010000002.1:0-8030 GCA_031419035.1 Novosphingobium sp.
TTTTGGCTGGCGCGCAGGCGGCGCGCGGCCCTGTCATGTCCGTCAGGACATTTCGCCTGACACGATCAGGAGACAGACAGTGCAGAACATCGTCGAATTTCACATCATCGGACGGCTCGGCAGGATCGACGCCGCCAAGAAGGTCACCCACATCTCGGTTGCCACCAATTACAACCGCCGCGAAGGTGAGACATGGAAGTCCGATCCGCAGTGGCATCGCATCACCCTGTTTGGCGAATTGCGCGAGCGGCTCGAAAAAGCGACCGTTGGCGATCTTGTCCGCCTCACTGGGCGCATCGGCCAGTCGAGCTACCAAGCCGATGGCAGAACCAACTACTCGGTCGATCTGATCGCCGATGGTTTCGCGATCCTCGCCAAAGCCAAGGTCAAGACTGTCGATGACGATATGCAGGACTGACCATCCAGCGGGGCGGCTATGCCGCCCCGCTACTTTTGCCAATGACCGATGTATCGTGGACAGGGGTCCCGGCAGCTTTCAGGGCGAACTCTGGATCGGCCGCTATCCCATCTCTGCGGCGCGCAAGGCTCCCCGCTCGGACAGTGAAAACACGTCGTGTTCCTGATCGTATTGTAGAAATCCGAGGGATGCGAGGCGCGACACCGCACCGAGGTCCAGGGCTGTAGGCCGACAGGGGTCGAAGGATCTGGCCGCGCCCGTGGCTCTGGTGGCGATCGTCCGCAGCCATGTGCCATCCCGTTCAGTTTCCGCTTTCGCCCGTTGAACCGGATTGAGAACGCGGGAGGCGTAGTCGGCGCGGAACCCGCTTGGTCCGGCCCCCTGTCCACTTGGGCGTGCAGTAGAAGCCCGGGCATCCGACGCCACCGGAGTCGAGGGATCAAGGTCAACTTCAAACTTGTTGCCGCATTTGGAGCAATACCATTGGCGGTCATAGCTCGCTTGCGAAGCGGCCCGCTGTTCTTTCTGAGAGATTCCGACAAGCACCGCTGCAACGATCGCGATAACAAACGCGATCGGAACGGCCATGACAAATGAGCCGACGCCACTGGCCGAGAAGAACCCGATCAAGAGGGTGACAAAGAAGACGCCGGCAAAGGTAAGCGCCTCTAGCTCAAAGCCAGTAGGCGCGTTTCGTGCGGCAGCGCCACTAACCCGTTCGCTGGTACTACGACCGCTCCACACTCCGGGGCCGCGCCGCGATAGCCAAATGCCGCTATTGCGGCCTTGAGACTTTGAGACGCCTTGCTCATAAATAGCAGAACTCTTTTTTGCGCTCCCTGAGCCACATTTCGGGCACCTCACCATGACCCTCGCCTCCCCCTAACGTGCTGTAATTCAGGCATGAGCCTTTGATCGACAGGCGGCGGCAATTTGCCTCAGCCGATCATCAACAGATTCGTCGTATCGAATACATTCAAGTTGAACACCCGCGAGGTCGCAGATGCGGCGTTTGCGTTCGTCTCTTTCTACTGTCGCAACAAACCCGACTTCGCCGCCGAAAATATTGACAGGACGATAGTGCTGTATTCCTTGATACTCAATCGCGATCCCGTATTCGGGGAGAAAAATATCAAGATGCTGGGGCGCTAGCCAGCTTGGTTTTGCATGGCGGACTATTTGCGTGCCCGGCAACAGCATCTTTAGCGCCAGAAAGGTGCCTTCCTCCGCCTTCCAGCGAATTTCGTTGAAATCACGCTCCCAAGCCGCTTTTAGCGTTTCTATCAGTTCGCCGCATAACGCGCTATATGCTGGAAGCCGCCTTGGATCGGCCCGCGTGTTGGCGCTTCCCGCCTCGCAGACCTTAGCCCAATGCTTTGATAAAACTCCACCCGTTGACCATGTAGAGATTACGGCCTCAGCCCAAGTAAGTTGGTTCCGAATCTGCTCCATATTCTGAGCTTTGCCGTCGAGATCATCGAAATCCATGTCTAACGGGGAAGCGGAATGTTGGAAAGCGCACGACAACAGCACGGCAGCAGTCGGTTCGCTCTTCTCTTTAATCAGATCAGTAAGTAGCTCCCGCATACACGCTCGGGTCAGCCATTCGTGGCATACATAGAATGCGATATCGTTCGGATGAGGGTCAACCCATGCGTCAAGATTGATCCGAAGTCGGAACAGCAAGGTCTGGAATAGATCATAGTTCCCTAAGCACGTCAGCCAGTAGATTGCTCGATCTAAGTGCTCGGCTCTATCGGACTTCCGCCATAATCGGATGTTTGAAAGTGCCTCTCGGTATCCGCCGTCAAGGTCAATAAAGAACTGCACGATCTTATCGACAACGGGTGTTGCACCCACCTTCAACACGTCTGCAAATTCTACGGGCTTCACCTTGAGCAGTCCGGGATTAGCGAGCTTCGCAACATCGCGTTCAAACGCGCTGCTTGCTGCGTTCGCAAATATCACCTTGAGATCGGCTTCCTTCATGCCGAACATGCGGGGCATATCTGCAACAATCGAGGTGTCCCCAATCTTCCAAGAGGCGTGAGCACAGAGCTTGACGAGCGGACCCTTGGCCCGATTGCTACCCGAAAAGATCACGTCGTTCTTGCCAAGAGGATCGGGCTTTCCCTGCCGCACAAATGCAAGTGCGGCGCTCCAATCTTCCCGTCTGATCGCAAGAGCGATCAGCCTGTCGAGATCGGGGCCAGCTCGAAAAGCGGCGTAATTCTTTGCGGTGCTTTTATTCTCACCGCGTTCGTAACTCTGGCGTGCGGCATCAACCTCCCCGAGAGCCAGTTGAGCATCGCCAATTTTGCGCCAGTGGGAGAAGTTTTCAAAGAGAGGGATGGCTTCGCGGTAGCATCCGGCCGCCATGAGCAAATCAACCTTTTCGCGGGACCGGATGGTTTCCCAATTCGACGTTCGATGAAGGACGGCGATCTTTTCGGCTGGCGAGAGCCATCCGTTCGTGCGCGCCAAAGCCGACGATAGATCGCCTTGGAGTGCGACTATGCTCCGGTCAGTCGCTTCGCTTGCACCGCGAGCAACCTCCGTCTCCGCGATTGACTTTAGCGCCTCCTGAAATTCATCCGGCGTCATCAGTGTGCGCTTCACTTGCCAGCCTCGCTCCGCTTCTGAACGTCCGCTTGTAGCTTCCCGGCGCAAACTGTGGAACGGCTTAATCTGGGCAAATGACGTCGCAACCTTCACGTCGTATCGAACATCCCAGCAAATTCCCTGTCGGCATAGTAGCTCAGTTTTCGCACGATCAGCGGATTTGCACCGACCCGCATCAGCAGCAGCGTATCCGGCGCGAGTTTCATGATCTCATTGGCATCCATCAGGTTGCGCGCGGCGCGGTGCTGGGTTTTGCTCAAGGATCGTTCGGGGTCTTTGACCATCACGTCCTTCTCGCTCTGTCCACCGGTTTCGTAGGCGATGGTTTCACGCCCCATCGTTTTCGACAGCATGTCGGCGGTGTCATAATCATTGACCCCGAATGCCTGGAGGACACCGGCATTGGACAGGAACGTCCCAGCGTTCTTCCCATAGAGGCTGCGCAACTGGTGAATGTCCTGCAAGATCGGCCAGAGTTGCAGGCCGTAACCTGCCATCAGGCCCATTGCGCGCTCGACGGGTTGCAGCCGTCCGAGCGCGGCAAACTCATCGAGCAGGAACAACACGGGGCGCGGCGGCTTGGCCGACGACCGCGCCATTTCGCCTATGGCTTGGGCTACCAAAAGGCGCAGCCAGCGCGAATAGGTATCGAGCCGGTCGGGCGGCAGGATCAGGAACACCGTTGCCATGTTGCCCTTGAGATCGGCGAAGGCGAAGTCCGACCCGCCCACTACAGCTGCGATGCGCGGGCTATCGAGAAAATGGGTATGCCGCTGCGCACCCGACAAGACCCCCGCCGCTTCGCGGTGCGACTTGCTCAAATACCGATTGGCGGCGCGCGCGATCAATCCGCCAGCACCTTCGCTTGCCTGCATCACCGTGAGGAGCGCCGTAAAATCATCGGGGGCCAGCGTCAGATAATCCCGAACGCTGGTCAGGTTCCGATGTTGGGCATCGTCATGGCAGACGACGTAGAGGATGATGCCCGAGATCAGGGCTTTGGCTTCCTCGTTCCAATGCGCTTCGGTTTCATTCTCGTCGAACACCAGCGCATCGGCCAGCGTCATCGCATCTTCGGCCAGATCGTGGCTGTCCGCTTGAAGCCGGTCGAGCGGATTATACCGTGCCGTTGGTCGCCCCGAGATACCGAATGGATCGAGGCAGTGAACCGGGCCGAACGCTTCCCGCTGGCGCAGTGTCACGCGGGCATTCTCCCCCTTGGGGTCGATGCAGACAACCGAGCGGTTGGCGGTGAGCAGATTGGGGATGATCGTGCCAACGCCCTTGCCCGAGCGCGTCGGGGCAATGGTGATGAGATGGGCAGGGCCGTCATAGCGGAGCAACCGGCCAAAGGTATCGCGCCCGATCAGCAGATCGCCCTTGTTCTTCGCCAGCGCATTGACATCGGCGCGCGATCCGAACTGAGCGGAGCCAAGTGTCGTATCGGGGCGGGCGAGCCGTACCTTGAGGTAGATGCTCCCGATCCACGATGCGAGTCCGCCAATCAGAATGAGCCAGAATGCCGTGTGGGTCTTTGGCAGCCACCATGCGATGAGCAGCACCCCGGCGAAGAGCAGCAACGCGCATCCGGGGAGCCGACCTTTCACCGATCAATCCTCCCCGCCGGGTGTATCGTCCGATGATGCGGTTTCCGCAGCCTCAGCATCGAACGCCCGCTTGCCCCGACGCTTCCACAGCGTCAGCGCGTTCGCGCCGTCGCCATCCCCGGCACGACCAGCAAGATCGAGCATCGCCCCGTAAAGGGTGGCGCGATCATCACCGACGAGTTCGACCAAGCCCGACTTCTGGACGAGTCCGCCCAGTTCGATCAGGTGCCTTGTCCGTGTCCGTCGCTCCACCACCCACTCCCTTGTGTCAGTGCGGCGCTGGCCTGATTCAGCCCGCCGCCGCGCTGCTGTGTTTCTAGCCAGCGCCTGTTCCGTCGCCACTAGCAGGGCCATTGCCCTTGCGCCCGCGCCTTTCGAGAAACATGGCACCATCGGCGCGCCAGCTCTCCTTTACGGAATCGACCTGGGCTTCCACAACGCCGTGCCGGAGCATCCCGGCGATGACTTCGAGATCGAGCGCGTCGGCACCCGTTGCGACCACGAGCGCGCCAAGCTGCTCTACTTTGCGCGCCTTGATCGCCTTTGCCTTGTCGCGAAGCGCGTTCAGTTCAGCATCATAATCCCGGACTTTGCGCATCGCGCACCTCCGATTACTGGCATCAAGTAACCGAACGTAAGCGCAAATCGCGCCCCACGCAAATGCACCATCTCAGATGCGAAGCAAGTCACGCCAAAAATGGCGAAGACAGTTTTGAGTGCGCGCTTATACGTTGTTGCCAACGTCGCTTGAAAGTGAGAGGCTTGCCGTCGTCATGGCGATCTACCATTTCTCTGCCAAAGTTGTCAGTCGCGCCAACGGTTCGAGCGCGGTTGCATCGGCTGCCTACCGCGCCGCCGAACGGCTGACCGACGAACGGCTTGGCCGCGACCATGACTTTACCAGCAAGGCCGGTGTCGTTCATTCCGAGATCATGCTGCCCGAGGGTGCGCCGGAACGCCTCGCTGATCGCGAAATCTTGTGGAATGCCGTCGAGGCGGGCGAGGTTCGCAAGGACGCGCAGCTTGCCCGCGACGTTGAGTTTTCGATTCCACGGGAGATGAACGAGGCTGACGGCATCGCGCTGGCGCGCGATTTTGTCGCTCGCGAGTTTGTGGCGCGCGGCATGATTGCCGATCTTAATGTGCATTGGGACCAGGCCGCCGATGGCAGTCCCAAACCCCATGCCCACGTCATGCTGTCGATGCGCGAAGTCGGCCCCGACGGCTTTGGTCAGAAGGAGCGCGACTGGAACAGCAAGGAGCTTTTGGGAGCATGGCGTGAAAGCTGGGCCGATCATGTAAACACCCGCATGGCCGAGCTTGGCCTTGAGGCCCGCGTCGATCACCGGACATTGGAAGCGCAGGGCATCCCGCTTGAACCGCAGCACAAGATTGGTGCGGCAGGATCACGGCGCGAGATGAACGGCGAGGATGCCGAGCGCGCCGAGGATCATATGCGGATCGCGCGCGAGAATGGCGACAAGATCATCGCCGATCCGGCCATCGCTTTGAATGCGATCACGCACAGCCAAGCGACGTTCACCATGCGCGATCTTGCCCAGTTCGCGTTCCGGCACAGCGACGGCAAGGACCAGTTCGATTCCGTCATGGCATCGGTGCGGAGTTCCCCGGAGCTTGTCGCATTGGGTAAGGACGGCAAGGATCAGGAACGGTTTACCAGCGCCGATATGATTGCGGTGGAGGAGCGGCTTGGGCTGTCGGCGTCGATGCTGGCTACCAGCGAGCGCCACAGTGTCGGTGATCAAAATCGCCATGCTGCGCTTGGTGATGCAGCCCAGCGAGGACTCAACTTGTCCGGCGAGCAGCGCGATGCGTTCGATCATGTCACCGGCCAGCGCGACCTGGCCTCGGTCGTCGGATATGCCGGGAGCGGCAAGTCGGCGATGCTGGGCGTTGCGCGGGATGCTTGGGAACGTGAAGGCTATAATGTGCGAGGTGCATCATTGTCGGGCATCGCCGCTGAAAACCTTGAAGCCGGTTCGGGCATCACGTCACGGACAATCGCAAGCCTCGAATATCAGTGGAAGCATGGCCGCGAGCAATTGAGCGAACGCGACGTGCTGGTCATCGACGAGGCGGGTCTGACGGGGACGCGCCAGATGGAGCGGGTGCTGTCAGCAGCACGCGATGCGGGTGCGAAGGTTGTGCTGGTTGGCGATCCCGAGCAGTTGCAAGCCATCGAAGCGGGGGCTGCGTTCCGGTCACTCGCCGAAGCGCACGGCGCGGTTGAGATCACCGAGATCAGGCGGCAGCGCGATGACTGGCAGCGCGGTGCAACCCGCGCGCTTGCCACCGGACGGACGGGCGAGGCCATCCATGCCTATGGTGACAAGGGCATGGTCCACGGTGCCGAGACGCGCGAAGCCGCGCGCGCCGAGCTTGTCGTGGGTTGGGACCAAGCCCGCACCAATGACCCTGCCAAAAGCCGGATCATCCTCACCCATACCAATGCCGAGGTGCGCGACCTCAATATCGCCGCCCGCGACAAGCTGCGCGATGGCGGTGAACTTGGCAGCGACGTGGACGTCAAAACCGAACGCGGCGAGCGCCAGTTTGCCAGCGGCGACCGGATGATGTTCCTGCGCAACGAGCGCGGCATGGGGGTCAAGAACGGAACGCTTGGCACGGTTGAGCAGGTGACGCCCGGACATATGGCCGTTCGCACCGATGACGGGCGCAGCGTTGGGTTCGACCTTAAGGACTATGCCCACATCGACCACGGCTATGCCGCGACGTTCCACAAATCGCAGGGGGTAACGGTCGATCAGGCGCATATACTGGCCACGCCGGGGATGGACCGGCATTCGGCCTATGTCGGCCTCACCCGCCACCGTGACGGGGTGCAGCTTCATTACGGTCAGGATGATTTTGCCGATCAGAGCAAACTTGTTCGCACCTTGTCGCGTGAACGATCAAAAGACATGGCGAGCGACTATCCGCTCCCCGACGCCGCAGTGCGCGACTTTGCCGAGCGACGCGAGTTCCGGTTCCCCGACATGGCGCGCGATATGGTCGCCAAGGCACGCGGCCTGTTCGCCGATCCTGACCGGATCGCGGCCTTGCGGGGCCGTCTCGACAAGGCGTTGGGGCGTGAGCCGTCAGCAGCGCCAGAGGCTACGCGCGATGCGGATAAAGAGCAGGGACAAGATCGTGGCACCGACACAGCGGTGAACCGTCTCCGCGCTCGCATGGCCGAGCTAGGCAAACAGGTGCGCAAGGATGATGAGCGGGATCGTGATCGGACAAAGGATCGCGACCTTGACCGTGGAGGGCCAGGACGATGAGCGACACGCAGGACGATCCACTTTTGGGCCTGTTGACCGATATTGCCGAAGGGGTGGCGACGCTTTCCGCGCGCGTTG
>JANOKC010000003.1:0-18476 GCA_031419035.1 Novosphingobium sp.
TCATGTTGAGCTTTCCGATCAGAATTGCTCCGGCTGCAGAGAGTTTCTTCAATACAGGTGCATCATCAGCTGCGACATTACCCTTGAGAACAGCCAGCCCTCCTAGGGTTGGAGTGTCTCTAGCATCGATCAAGTCTTTGACGGCGATTGGAATGCCATGAAGTGGCCCAAGGTAATTTCCTGCGGCGATCTCACGGTCGGCCAGTTCAGCTTCTTTGAGCGCCCTGTTTCTCGTTACCGTTGCAAAGCTCTTGAGCTCTTTGTCGATCAAGTCGATCCGATCGAGCATATGCCGTGTCAAATCGACTGATGACAGCTCTTGGCGTTTGATGAGTTCAGCGACTTCGCCAATGCCGGAATAATGTAGTTCGCTCATGCAATCCCCCCAATGCGAACTTCATACTCCTAATCAAGTGCGAAAGCACCACGTCGCCGCGCCACGAGAAACGAAAACATCCTTGTTGAAGCGGGCACAGCACTAACGGGCGATGCTCCAACCTCCCCTTCGCAGACATCCAATTCAGCATTAGAATCCGTTTTCGACCCCGGCTCAAGTCATTCCTAGCGCTCCAGCGCGCTCCGGAAACCTGCTTGGCAGCTTCGGCGGCTTGACCACTGAAAGCCGAATTTCTCCTGCCGACGACATTCCGGAACGGCAGCTCACAGAATGAAATCTTGGAAAGCGGACCTTCCAGACAGCGCAAGGCCATGGCAGCTATCAAGGTTTCTAGTCCAAAACCTGCCTGTCCGGACTAGAACCATTGCGGACACAAGGAATACGTGACAGCCTCAAGACTGAGGGGACGAGGTCATGGCGACTACCGGGAAGTTCGCGTCAAAAGCCGAGCGCACTCACCTTCTCCGCATTCTCGGGCTAGCGTTCGGGGTGGCCGTCGGCGTCGGCTCTATGATCGGCGGCGGCATATTGCGAACTCCCGGCGCCGTATTTGACCATGTTGGCCTGCCCATTCTCGCGCTGGGCCTGTGGGTTGCCGCGGGACTACACAGCCTCCTTAGCGCAAACGTAATAGCGGAAGTGATGACGGTCATCCCCCGGTCGGGCGGGCTTTTCGTTCCAGCGAGAGCAGCGTTCGGGAGGGCGGCCGGCCTGCTCATCGGCTGGACCGACTGGCTCGGCCAAGTCGCGGGGCTGGCCGCTTTGTCGATTGCCAGCGGAGAGTTCATGGCGCTCATCTTTCCAGCCCTGACCGGGCACGCAGGCCTCGTCGGCGCGGCAATGACCGCGGCCTTGGTCCTGCTGAACTGGCTCGGGGTCCGCGAAGGCAGCGCCGCGCAGATGATAGGCAGCGCTCTCAAGGCAGCCTTCCTTTTTGCTATCGCGCTAGCCGTATTCCTCTTGCCTGTGGGATCCACCTCGACCGCTGTTTCGGCGTCCCTCGTGGAACCGCTCAGCTTGTGGGGCATCGTCGTCGCGTATCAGCTGATCCTGGGCGTCTATTCTGGCTGGCCCAATTCGTCTTATTTTTCGGAAGAAGATACCAATCCGGGGCGGAACATCCCGCGGTCGCTGTTCACGTCGGTAGTGGCCGTCACCATCCTTTACGTCTTGGTCAATGCTGCCCTACTCGGGAGCCTCAACGTGGGTGAGCTGCGCAGCGCGGAACTGCCGCTAGCGTTAGCGGCATCCACCGTTTTTGGGGTGTGGAGCATCAAGGCCGTGGCGGCTGTAGCCGTTGTGAGCGTTTTAAGCTGCATCAACGCCGGGATCATGGTCGCACCCCGCATCCTATATGGACTGGCGGAAGATGGACTTTTTCCTTCCGCAGCAACGCGGGTCAACAAAGGTGGCACACCGTCAGTCGCTCTAGGTATTACAGCTTCGTTCTCGCTCCCCCTCGCGCTCACCGGTGAGTTCGAGACGGTCTTCCTAATCATGGGCGCGCTGGGGCTGTTACCCCTGGTCTTGGCTGAAGCGTCGCTATTCAAGCTCCGGCATAGCCAGCCCAAGTTGGCGCGTCCTTATGTGGCGCGAGGCTACCCTTGGCTCCCAGCGTTCGTGCTGCTGCTGGATACTCTGCTCGTGGTCATGTTTATTCTTGCGGACATCAGAAGCGGGCTCGGGATTATTGCCGCGGTGGCTGTTTGCATTCCGCTCGCGTGGATCATGAGGATCTCACGGGCGCGCGCATCACGGGCGGGAGCTGGTTAGCTCAAGCCGACGGCGTCCGTGACGGCTAGTGTCCGTTTACCCCAACAAAGTGGGCGAACAGGCTGGCGCTGGACGCCGCCAAGACCGGTCACTTCTGGCGTCTGCTATCCTGCTGAACGAACGGCCGGTTTTGGTGACCGGGTTCGGCACAGCGAACGGCGGCTTTGTCAGCGGGAACCGCCGCCAGGTTTTGCCCTAGCTCAAATGTCCGTTTTCGCCGTTAGTAGCCCTGAAACCTGCCTGTCCGGACACGACAACAAAGCGGACATCAACCCCCGCGACCGCTAGCGCTAACATTTCAGTCGTTCGCCGGCAGCCCTCGTTAGCACAAATGCGGTCATTCGTTCATGCGCCAATTGTTAATGGAATGGAGCTGCCGAGTTTCATCGGCACCCTCAACGCGGATATACCAGTTCAATGGCTTATCAGGCAAGTCAGCTTCGTGGCAAGGCCAACGCGTCGAGGGAATCGCCGGACGCCGGCAATCATTGGCAAGCGCTCCGAATTTGTGCGTTACACCAGATAAAGGAGGGCCCAATGCCACTGCACCGACGAGAATTTTTCGGTGCGGCGATAGCCGGCATATCGATGACACGTCTTTTCGATGCGGCAGCTGCTCCAGCGCTTGATTCTGCGTCAACCTCAGGGATTGCGGAACGCATATCCGATCTTGCGAGTAAAAATCGTTATCGCTTAGACTATGCCTCTGGCCAATTTTCCGGACAGGGCTGGGACTGGCTGACACAGCGTGGTCGAGAATCTCATTTCTTCATGCTTGGCGAGGAGCACGGAATTGCCGAGAACGCCAAACTCGCAGCCGCCTTGTTCCGCGAATTGACGTCAGCCGGATATTCGCGCGTAGGTATTGAAATATCGCCCCCTACGGCCTTCGATCTGGATCAAACGCTTCGCCGCGGGGGCTTCGACGCTGGACGGCGGTATCTCACGACACCCGAAAATTTCATGGCGTTTTTCGGGATGCGCGAGGAAGCGGAATGGATCGCCTCCGCCCGTGCCGCGGTTCCTGGCAAAACACCAATATTATGGGGTCTGGACTATGAGATTGGCGCAGATCGGCGCCTCATCAGTTTACTGAAGGACAGAGCGCCTGCGTCAGCCGCGCAATCTCTGGCCGTGCTGGAGGCAGCGTCAAACCGTTCGTGGGCGAGTTATGCCAAGACGCGAAGCCTGGGAGACGTATTTGGTTTTAGCGGCGATCCGACCCTGGTTCGGTCCGTGCGCGCTGCATGGCCGCGGCCCGGCGCTCGAATAGCCTGGATCCTCGACACCCTTGAGGAAACGCTGGAGATCAACAATCTTTGGGTCGCAAGGAAGGCATGGGCTTCGAACGCTAGGCGGGCCGATCTCCTCCGCAACAACTTTCTTCGCCACTGGCGCGCAGAGCAGGAACCAAAACCACGGGTGTTCCTGAAGCTGGGTGCGTCTCATATCATGCGCGGACGGAGTAGCACGGAGGTTTTCGATCTCGGCACTTTGATACCAGAGCTGGCAGAGATCCAAGACCGCAAGGTATTTCAGTTGCTGGTTCTACCCGGGGATGGAGCGGAGATCGCTCAACTCGACCCGGCGCGCCTCGCCTATGTCTCCAGACGCGCTGAAGGAGACTATTCGGTCGGTCTCGGACCACTTTTCTCCCAAGTCTACGATCAGGGATATACTATCTTCGATACTCATCCGATCCGCCCACTTCTAGGATACTCGCGCGCACCGCAAGACCCGATACTTCAGCGAATGGTCCACGGGTTTGACGCTATCTTGA
This sequence comes from Novosphingobium sp., assembly GCA_031419035.1. Taxonomy (GTDB): domain Bacteria; phylum Pseudomonadota; class Alphaproteobacteria; order Sphingomonadales; family Sphingomonadaceae; genus Novosphingobium. The sequence continues at coordinate 3,951 of JANOKC010000003.1, forward strand.
TAATGACTGGCTCAACGGCTTCCATTCAGCTTCAGGCATAATATCGGTCAGGGTCGGGCAGCCCAAAAAACCACACTTTTTCCTTCTTTTGCGGACAACGCGAAATTCCGTGCAACGGAGCGCCTTATGCGGACAGTGCCGACAGTCCGGTTTTGTGAGCGTAGTAGCGGCAAGCCGCCGTAGGTTCAGGAAGGTATCGAGCCGAGCTGAGCGTTCTTTGAATGACCGAAAAGCTGGCGGTTGAAGCCTTTGGATAGTCACGAAAACGGCAGTTTATCCATGTGTGGTGTCTCAACTCGGACAGACAGAATCACACCTAAAGCCGAGAGAAATCCATCATTCATAATCTCTTGCTTGGCCAATTCCGGCCAAAGGAGTTGTGACATGGAAATATCTGATCTTGATCCAGACGCTCACGGCCGTCGTCCTTGGAACGCTGGCAATATGGTCGGCGCAAAGCGTCCGTTAAAGCCGCGCGACGTATGGGCAATTCGTTTCTTTCTCGACGAGCATCGCCGATTACGTGATCGCGCATTGTTTGATTTGGCGATCGACAGCAAACTGCGTGGTTGCGACATCGTCAAAATGAAGATCGGTGACATCGTCGCAGGCGGTGCGATCAGAAATCGGGCGACGGTCATGCAACAGAAGACCAAGCGGCCCGTGCAATTCGAACTCATGACCGAAGCCCGTCAAACTTTGCTGACCTGGCTCAATCGCCGGGGAGGTTCGCTTGAGGACTTCATCTTCCCTAGCCGCGTCAACTATATGGGCCATCTTAGCACCCGCCAATACGCGCGTCTGGTTGACGAGTGGGTCGGTGCTGTCGGCCTTAATGTGCGCGAATATGGGACCCACTCTATTCGCCGAACGAAGGCTTCGCTCATCTACAAGGCGACGGGCAACCTGCGAGCCATCCAGATATTGCTGGGTCATTCAAATATCGAGAACACCGTTCGCTATCTGGGTGTCGATATAGACGACGCGATTACCCTTGCTGAGCGCACTGAGATTTGACCGAGCGGCTCCTCGTCCCAGCGGGGAGCCACTCACCATTGAATTGAACATAGGGCAACTATGTTGGCGGAGGCCGCCCTGACAGGAGACTTTCAGTGAAGCGGCAGTTTTCAACATGAAAAAGTACGGAATTGCAGGGTTCGACTAGCCGACGGAGACAATCGGCACGTCGCCTTCAGCTTTCTTTGATCCGCGGCCCAGAGCGGTCGCTATCTGCTCGTGACGGGCGCGACTGATCCCGTACGACGCAAGGATCAACAGAGACAAGATCGCAATGACCGCTGGCACCGGACCCCAGATCATCACCAGCCGGAACTGCATCTCTGGCAGAAGCGCAGTGGCAGAAGCAGGGCCGGCCATGTTCGGGAAGTTGATCAGATCGAGCGCCACCCCGGCGACCATTACTCCGATCCCGGTCGAAGCCTTGCCGGCGAAGCCGAGCCCAGCAAAATACAGGCCTTCGCGGCGGCGGCCGAAAAGATGCTCATGTTCGTCCGCCGCATCCGCCATCATCGATGGGTAGGCGACTGAAACGAACCCGGTCCCGATCCCGGCAACAAACGAATTGAACTGCATCGGTAGCAGAGCCGCATCACCCAGCGGATGATAGAGGCCGGCCAGCATCGCGCCCTGCAACCCTACCCAATTGCCGATCAGCAGCAGGAAACCGATGATTACCACATTCTTCTTCTCAAAGAACTTCTGCAGCAGCGGCGCAGCCATCACCCCGAGCAGAATCCCGACCAGATAGGCGTAGCTGATGAACTGGATATTCTCGCTCGCAATTTTCCAAACGAAGACAAAGGAATGGCTGTTCAGGCTGGCATTGGTGCCAATCGCAACATAGATCACCACCGCCGAAAGGAACAGCAACCGGAAGGATTTGTTGGCGAAGATCTCTTTCACTTCGCCTGGCAACCTGCGCAACATAGAACCGTCTGCCTGCGCGGGTTGCGGAAGTGTGGCGGCATAGCGCCAGATCCCGACGCAGCACAGTGACAGGCACACGAAGATCAGTGCAGCTACCGACCAGCCAAAGCTGGGATAACGGCTGGCCATTTGCAGACCACCTTTCGCGAAAAACACCGAGAAGCCAATTGCGGTGACCACCACCCCGGAGAGTATCCCCGTCATGGCGCGGTAGACAACTACGCTGGTCCGCCCGGCATAGTCCGACGCCAGCTCTGCGCCGAGCGCGATATAGGGGACGTTGAAAAGCGAAACAAAGCTGCGCACCAAGATCGACCAAACCGCAAGCCAGGCGAACAGGCCAGACTGACCTAGCCCCATCGGTGGTGAAAACAGCAAGCCAATCGAGATACACAGCGGCAGCACCGCGAGAACCATCAAGGGCAGCCGCCGGCCGAACCTGGACTTGATATTGTCCGACCATGATCCAATGAAAGGATCGACTCCGGCGTCAAACGCCAAACCGACCGCTAGCGCCGCGCCGACGAGCGTGCCGGACAGCCCCAGAACTGCTGAATAATAGAAGAAGATGAAAGCAATCGCGGCATCGAAGCCGCCGTTCTGAGCCGCCTGACCAAGGCTATAGGCCAGTTTCACCGGGATGGACGGCTTCAGAGTTGGCCCGGTAACGGCCAATCCGGCCCAGTCTTCATTGCTCGCCACGTATTGCCTCCCCAGTATTTCTTGATGTTTGGCCCTCGGTCAGGAACTCGCGGACCGCAGAAAGAAAGCCCTCAAAATTCTCGCGCCGGACATTGTGCCCGGCCCCCTCGATGCAGATAGCGCGGATCTGGGGATTTATACGCATTGCCACTTCGGCGATCTCAGCGGTGACGAGCCCGCCGCGTTCACTTTCGCTATAGATCAGTAGGGCCGGTGTCCGAATTGCGCCAAGACTCTCCTGCCAGGGAACGACATAGTCCGGCATGGCTTCTGGATCGACCTGGCGCTTGCCCTGCACCCACGCCTGGAACTCGTCGTCATGCCAATCGGGCGACTGTGCCCTGCCCAACGCTGCAATCTCTGTGTCAGGTAGGGCCTGCAAATCGGCAACATGTCTGCGGAATTTCTCGCGACGCGCCAGCACTTCGATTTCGTCGGCAGGAGGAAGAAGTGGTGGGTCTTCAAGCACGATACTCGTGGCCAGATCGGGATTCGCGCCAGCAAAGGCTGCGGTGGCGCGTGCCCCGACGGAATGCCCCATCACGATTGGTGATTTCAGGCCAAGCCGGTCGATCGCTTCGGCAATATCGCGTCCCGGGTCATGCGGCTCGCCAATGGGCATCCGTGAGCTCGCACCGTGCCCCCGTGCGTCGAGCATGACGATGTCGTACTCGCCCGCCATGGCCCGCGCGAACCGGCTCCAGCACAAACCGTTGTCGCTAAGTCCGTGTGACAAAACCAGTGCTGGCCCACCGCCGCCAGTACGATGATAGGCCAGATGCCCGCCAGAGACCGTTACGGTCCCTGTCTGCCATGCACTCGTTTCGCAAATGGAGATCGGGCTCTGTGCAGTTACCATGCATAGGCCTCCGGAGCCGGTCCGCAGGGCGGGAAAATCACGTCCAGCCTCGTCAGCACTTCGGCACTCAGCATGAGATCGGGGGCATTGGCTAGCGAAACAAGCTGCTCCCTGTTCCGCGGGCCGACGATGGTCGCCGCGATACCGTCCTGATGCAGCGTCCAGGCCAGCGCAATGGCACTGGGCGATTGCCCCAATTCGTCGCACAGACTTGCGAAGTGCACCAATTGCTCAAACCGTGCCGCGCTCGCCGCCTTGACCTCGTCGGATTGCCGCCGCCCTGCATCGTCATCCGATCGACCCGCGAGCAGGCCGCCTGCCAGCGGGCTCCAAGTGATCAGGCCGAGCCCATACTCGCGGCAGGCCGGCAGCACTTCAAGTTCGGCCCGACGTTCTACAAGGTTGTAAAGGCTTTGCTCAGACACCAAGCCAAGTTGGCATCTCTGGAGCGCCTTCTCGCCCGCCTGTGCAATCTTCCAGCCGGGGAAATTGCTCGATCCGACATAGGTTATCTTCCCTTGGGCGATCAGCCGGTCCGTTGCCTGCCAGATTTCCTCCATGGGTGCCGTCCGGTCGACGTGATGGAGTTGGTAAAGATCAATATGATCAACCTGCAGACGCTGCAGGCTGGCGTCGCAAGCCATCTGGATGTGCCGCGCAGACAGGCCGCGATCGTTGATGTCTTTCGACATCGGTTCGTGGACCTTGGTGGCGAGCACGATCTTGTCACGTCGGCCCTGGTCAGCCGCGAGCCATTTGCCAATTATGGCCTCGGTTGTCCCGACACCCAGATGGCCACCGTACTGGTTAGCCGTGTCGATGAAATTGATCCCCATGTCGAACGCTTCGTCAAGGATCGCAAAGCTCTCCTGTTCAGACGTTCGCGGCCCGAAATTCATTGTGCCAAGACAAAGTTCACTGACCTTGAGCGCGGTCCGGCCCAGCCGTCGATACTTCACAGACCGCGCTCTTGATGATGCATCAAGGTGCAAACAGCGTCGCGCCGACGCGCAACTCTTCGCTTGAATCTGCGACACAGAACCGCGTGAGGACCTGAGCGCGTTCGGAGAGCTTCTTGTGATCCTTGTATGTGATCCCGGGAACGACCGGCTCTCTGAACCAAGGGGCGTAGAACTCAAGGTTTGGTATTGCCCGCATGGCACTGGAAACATTGGGCGTGCCGCCGTGCCAGGCGCGCACGTCGCGGACCATGATTGCGCCAGCGGGGGCAGGGCAAACAGTACTTAGCCGCATCCATTCTGGCTCGTTCTCAAGGCTCGGGATGGGTGCGCGCGAATGCTGGGTGCCGGGGATCTGCCGGGTCGGTCCGTTGAGGCGGGTGACATCCTGCGGCAGGAAATTGACGCATAAATAGGGGCAGGGCAGGTCGCGGACGGTCAACTGCCCTCTTGGATCATGGAATGAGCTGAAGCGCGAAAGCGAACTGTCGAACCAGTCGCTGACGTCGGAATGCAGTGGCTGATAGCCGACTGCCCCTGACAGGCAAAAGTCGCCACTTGCAGCGCGCAACGCATAGTCCTGTGATCCGAAGATCGCTGTTACTATTTCGTCGACAAACGGAGTTTCGAGCATCATTTGCCATTCCGCGCGGTGAAGCTGGCTTCGCGTCAGGCTCGAGCCGCCAAACGAATAGCGATGCGAACCGCGATTGCCGCCGCGATCATCGTCCAGCGCCAGGATTTCGGCCGCCACTTCGTTGCAGCCATTAGCCAGAAACTTGGTTTGCGCTTCGTCGAGAACGTCGGCGATTACGACAAAGCCATCACGGCGGAACAGTTCGACGGCCCGTTTAACTTCGCCCCGCTGCAGGATGTCCAGGCCCTTGATGCCATTGTTCGCCTCAAGATGAGTGCGCAGGGCCTCCACTTCAGGGGAATCCATTGATCCACTCTTATGGGTTTCCTGCGGGGCCGGCTCAGCTCGCATTGATTTTTACCCCTTTTGAAAGACTTTTGATAAAATATAAATGGTCAATAAGACCCTTCAGTTTGCTGGTCAACTGGACGGTGTGCTGGATCCGGGCAGGAGTGGGCAGCGATCATCTATCGCCCCGCCTCCACTCGAGCGCAAATCCCGGGGTCCGTCAGGGCTGCGATCGAAAGCGCGCTAGCCGGCTCACGCGGTTCGAGCAGTTCGATGACGTTACCTTCGGGGTCACAGGCAAAGACCGTGCGGAGCTGATCGTTTCCGCTGCATTCGGTCAACAATGTGCCGCCAAGTTGAACCATTCTGACGGCGTCTTCATCCAGTGTGTCGGTCTCCAGGCACAAATGGCTGTAACCGGGATCGAAGAATTGCCGTGGTTTCGTTTCGACCGGGCTTTCTGGCGCGTGGAACTGCCACATTTCCAGAAGCATATTACCGGCCTGCAGCCAGGCCCCTTCGATGCGTACATCGACGAGGCCTGCCATACGGTCGAATTGTGGACCCGGTCCGAAGCGGCCCCGGTTTTGTAGCTCTGTTCCAAACAACGGCGCGTAGAAGGCAATCGCCCGATCCATGTCCCGTGTCACAATCGCCACATGCCCCGTCCAGGTCGGTTCCTCGACAGGCGCATAGGGCAACCCCTCAATCTCCATGATGTTGCTCTCAGGATCGCGCGCATAGGCATATTGGTTACCTGTGCCGAGATCGAGAGGCGGGGCAATGAGGCTGCCACCATGCCCAAGGACCGCTTTTTCAAGGATCGTACAGTCGAAATTCTGCACGCAGAAATGTCGTATTCCCGGGCGATTTATGGGGTTGGCCTCTGTATCGGGCGCACCCGATGGCCATTGCGGAGCCAGCAGTTCAAGGTAACAATTGCGGCCGGCGAGCAGCGATTGACCAACTCGCAAATTTTCCGAGGCGGCCAACTGTTGGCTCGGATGCGCGATCGGCTGCCCTGCTTCAACCGAGAGGCGGTGCATCCCGGTAGCTGCACAATAATAGCGCTCGGCTGAAACGAGATCGCGAACCACCAGCGCCACATGATGGATGCCCTTGATCATAGATCATTGCCTCGCACTTCCAGAGTAAATGACACCGCAGGCCAAACCCACGAGAGAGTCGATTGGCCTGCGGCTGACATTTTGGGCTGCCGCCCGATCAGAATTTACCGCGAAGTGTAACCTTCCAGGTTCGGGGGTCACCGATGTACTGGGTGGTCGTGACATTATCCAGCGCAGTATAGGAACTGCCCAAGATATAATGGGCATAGACCTTGTCGGTTACATTCTCGACGGAGAAAGTGATGCCGTAGCGATTGTCGGGCGCATTGAACCCGGCGCGCAGGTTGAGCAGGCCGTAAGCATCGACATTATAGATGGCCCGGTTGGCAAGATCGGTATTCTTGGCTGACTGCCAGGTCCATTCAGCCCGCATGAAGCCTTCGAATTCTGAACTGCCAAGCTTGGACCGATAATCACCGATGATCGAGTAGAAATCATGGGCATTATCACGGAACCGCAGGCCAACCAGGGCAGGATTTGCAGCAAACTTTGCGATCTTGATGTCATTGAGGGTGTAGCCACCGGTCAAGGTCAGGCCGGGCAAGGCCGCCGGGCGCAGGATCATCTCGAGCTCGATGCCCTTGGACTTGATTAAATCGATCCCGACATTGAGCGCAGCCCCGATCGCACTTGGTGTGATTGTCTGCAGGTTCTTCAGCTGCTGACTATAGAAGGTGACGTTGGTGGTCAGCGCCTTGTCAAACAAGGCTGTCCTGATCCCGGCTTCCCACAGTGTCGGGATTTCAGGCTTCAGCACGGGCAGTCCACCTGGCGACAGAATCGCCGCCACGTTAACGCTTTCGGCAACGTCGATCCCCGGACCTTTGTATCCCTTTGACCAAGAAACATAGGTCATCACGTCATCTGTCCAGGAATAGCGCGCGATCACCCGGCCCGACAGATTGTCGTTCTTGAACGGCTGGATGCCGATCACGTTTGCCCCGAAGAACGCGGTAAACGGTTTTGTCGGATCGAGCGCGCTTGAAGTGCGGGTGTAGGTGGCGAGCAGTGAATCATGGGTATAGCGCCCGCCGACGATGATTGAGGCCTTATCGTTAAGATTGAAGGTGGCTTCGCCATATGCGGCATAGCTGTTGGTTGCGACCGTGCGATCGGCCAGAGTGCGGACATTAAAGAAAGAGCCTGGGAACGGCAGGGCCAATTCGATGTCGACGCGGCCCTTGGCCGCCAGATCCTGATGGAAGAAGAACAGGCCAGCCACAATATCGACAGCCGAGCCGATCTTGGTGTTAAGCCGCAGTTCCTGAGTAAATTGTTCGGTATCAACCTTGGTGCCGTTACGGCTGTTGATGTTGGAATTGGAGACACCGTCAGCTTCGTTGAATTCGTCGATGTTCCATTTCCGCCAAGCGGTGATCGAGCTCAGCGAACTATCGCCAAAATCATAATCGATGTTGAGCGCCACGCCGCCCGAATTCTTCTTTTCGAGAATCCGTTCATCGCGGACGCCAACCTTGCGATTTCCTGGCCCTGGCACGATGCCAAGCGCGGCCAGGGCATCACGCAGCTGCAAAGCGCCCGGGTTCGAAGCAAAGCCCAAAGCGAATGAAGGCGGCCCTGCGAACCGATATGTCGACTGGCAACAACGATTGCTGCTATGGCCAAGATCGCCAGTCAGCACGAACCTGAGGGCTTCGCTCGGCCGGAACAGCAGCTTTCCGCGCAGCGAATAGCCATCCCGATCATTCAGATCGCGTTCGCCTGCTATTGCGTTGTCGAGCACGCCATCGCGTTTGTTGTAAGTGCCGGTCAGACGGAACGCTAGCTTATCGCCAACTATTGGCCCCGTCATTGTTCCGCGCAGTTTGGTTTCGTTGAAGCTGCCGTAAGTTGCATCGGCACTGCCGCCGAAGGAAAATTCGGGATCGTTGGTTTGGATGTTGATCACGCCCGCTGACGCGTTTTTGCCAAACAGCGTGCCCTGCGGACCTTTGATGACTTCGACTGATTTGACGTCGAGGAAATCAGAGAAGCCCTGCGCTTCGCGGCCCAGAACCACGCCATCGACCACAGTCGAAACGCTTGATTCAAAACCGTCGCTGAAGCTGAAAGTTGAGAGGCCACGAATCTTGGAACCGCTGGCGCGCGTCGTGTTGAGCGGCGAGAGGGCAATGCCGGGAACGAAGCGGACGATTTCGCTGACCTGCACAAAACCGGTGCGCTCAAGGAATTCACCCGTGATCACCGAAACCGCAACCGGCGCATCCTGCAGCGTTTCTTTGACTTTGCGAGCACTCACGATGATGTCGTTTGGCGCTTCGTCGGCGCTTGGCGCGACGCCCGAATCGGCCTCTTGCGCTAGGGCCGGGGTGATCGGCAGGATCACTGCCGCCGCCGATGCCAGCAGAATGTTTTTCGACAAAAAGGTCATTATCTTAACTCCCCTACCCTGAGTTGGTCTGAGCCACCGCCACCGTGTGGCTAGTTGACTTCGGTCAGTTCTACTATTATACAATTAGTAATTATGCAAATGGTTTTGTCTGGATGGGTTCTGACCTAGAAATGGCTAATTTATGCCAATCGTGGCTGCGGATGAATACACTTATTGACGCTTAGTCTAATAAGTCTATGCATTTTCACGGTACAGATGGAGCGAGAGAATGACTGGCGCGGGTGAATTGCATGGCAGAGTGGCGCTGGTCACTGGTGCTGCCCAGGGGATCGGCATGGCGACGGCGTCCATGCTCGCGGGCGCGGGCGCTGATATTGTTGGGCTCGACCTGGCGGGATCGGAGTGGGATACACTGCGTCAGGCCGTAACAGGCAGAGGCCAACGCTTTCTCTCGTTCGAGGGCGATGTTGCCGAAGAAGCAACCTGGTCTACGCTTGCCACCGGGGTGCGCGAAAAATTCGGGCGGATCGACGTGCTGTTCAATAACGCAGGAGTATCTGGGCCGCCCAGTCCCATCTGGGACTACCCGACTGATGCCTTCGACCGGGTCATGCGGGTCAACTGCCGCGGGGTTTTCCTGGGCATGAAGTTTGCGGCCGATCTGATGCAGGGCGGTAGCGGCTCAATCATCAACATGTCGTCGGTATCCGGCCTTGGCGGCGGGCGATCGTTGGTGGCCTATAATGCCAGCAAACATGCGGTGATCGGCATGACCAAGGTTGGTGCGATCGAAATGGCCGAGCGTAACATTCGTGTAAACGCAATCTGTCCGGCGATGACCGACACGGCGATGATGCTAAGCCTTGAAATCGGCAAGAATGAAGCTGAAATCGCGGCACTTCGCGGTCACTTTACCGCAATGATTCCCCTTGCGCGCTACGCAGACCCGGAAGAAATCGGCGCCGTAGTTGTCTTTCTCGCAAGCGATGCTTCGTCATTCGTTACAGGGGCGGCGATTCCGGTCGATGGCGGACTGAGGGCGTAATAGGCGTTTTATCGTCGGGCCTTTGGCTCTTTCCATATTGTTCGCGCAGCGTCTCCAAATTGCCCCGGTATAGGCAGATCAGCATTTCTTCGATCTTCTTACGGCTTGCTGCGCCACGACTGACCAGTTCTCCCGCGGTACCGGTCATCCCCATCGAAAGCTCGATTACCATGTTGGCCACGTGGCGGGGTATGTTTATCGTACGAGCCATTTCCTTTGTCAGGAAATCAACAACGCGTCGGCGGCGCTGGTGATCCTGCTCTCGAAAGACTGCAGCGACAGAGGGCTCACCCATCAACCGCTGGATGTGCATTCCAGTTTTTTCGACATGCCTGAGGTAAGTCTGCGTGGTGAGGCGGATCAACTCGTCGTAATCCTTGGCTTCGCTCACCGCAATGGTCTGCAGCTCCCACAAGCGCCGCTGATCGCGAAGCAACAACTCTTGCAGCAAGGTGGTGACATTCGGGAAATAGGCATAAACCAGCGGCTTGCTGACACCCGCTTCGCGTCCGATCCGATCCATCGTCACGGCCGAAACGCCATCGGCCGCCACCACCGCGGCCGCCTTGTCGAGAATCATGTGTTTGCGAACCTCCGGATCGAGCCGTCGAGGCCCTTTTTTCACGGAGTCTGAGTGTTCCATAAGTAAGCAACAATCCAATTGTCGATCCAGCTTCTGCAGCGGAGATAGCCTGCTGCCGCGCAAATGTCATGCCGCGATGTCATAGCCTTGCGAAGGGGCTCGTGCGTGATAGTTGTTGACTAAAGTTATAATACCAATATGTCCACTACGCCAAGGGGCGATATTCGATCCGGTGTGCAATGTGGCGATCCATCCCCACATACTTCGTGCCCAGGGGCTATCCGCCTCTTGATCTGGAGGGTTCGGCACCATGAAATTGAAGCGGCTCATGTTTGGATTGGCGACCTTGCTCGCCGCTGGAGGTGCAATGGCAGCCTACGTGATTTCTCCAACGGTCCATGAAGGCCATCCCGGCGAATCGCCCGAGCTAGGCCGCGGCGGGCCATATCGGCTGGGTACCACTGTTGCGCAAATGATCTTACCCGATCGAGGCAGAATTACGGGCATGAGTGCGGTGACGGGAAATCTTGACGCCTCTGATCGCGCGCTAACGGTCCGCTATTGGTACCCTGCCGACGCGTCGTCGGCGCAGGGGCGGCCGGTCCGATACGACCATGTCATGCAGTTTCCCGGCAAATCGCCGTTGCCGGTTGCCAGCCAGGGAATCGCCTTTCGAGATGCCAAGCCACTGGCGGGGAAGAAGTTTCCGCTCGTGCTGATGTCGCACGGCTATGGTGGATGGAGCACCCAATTCAGCAATCTCGCCGAGCATATCGCATCGCAAGGCTATGTCGTTGCCGCGATCGAACATGACGATGCAATGGCCGACAGCGTCACGTCGTTCCTGATTTCGTTCGGCAATGTGCTGGTGGACCGGACCCTGGATCAGCGTCAGGTCCTGACTCAGATCTCGGCCGATGTGCGCATACGCAAGGTATCATATTTCGATCTGATTGATCTGCAGAACATTGGCCTCATCGGCTATTCGATGGGCGCATACGGGGCGATCGGTACGGCGGGTGCGCCTTATCGGTTTGATGCAGGTCCTCTTTCAAAAATCCCGCAGGCAGCCGAGAAATCTTTGCAAATTGCTGAAGCGCAAGTGGCGCCAATCAAGTCCCTGATCGTGTTCTCGCCGTGGGGCGGCCAGCCTGACAGTCGGGCCTGGGACGAAGCGGGGCTGGCCAAGGTCAAGCTTCCGGTCCTGATGGTCGTCGGCAATCAGGATGATGTGGTGAATTTCAAGGACGGCGTTTCCTGGCTTTACAACAACATGACCGGGGCCGAGCGTTATATGCTGGTTTACCGGGAAGCGCGCCACAATATCGTCGGCAATGAGTTCGCGCTTGGCGAGAAAGATCCCTTCATGGCCGCCGAATTCCTCAAGGAACCAGTGTGGCGCAGTGATCGGCTCAACGCCATCAACCAACATTTTGTCACCGCATTCCTGGACCTGACCCTAAAGGGTGAGACGGACAAACGCGCCTATCTGGATGTCCCGACGGTCGATTCCAACAGCGCCGAATGGCCGACCTCATTCGGCGAGCAACTCAATGGAGCCACAGCCGGGCCCAAACAGGACAAGTATTGGCGAGGATTTCAGCGGCGCTGGGCGACCGGTCTGGAAATGCATCACAAACAGGCCGGACAATGACGGGGAAACGAGCAAGATGACAAGGCAAATTTTTGATCTCGGCGGCCATGTCGCCTTGGTAACCGGCGGAAATGGCGGCCTCGGCCTGGCGATGGCGAAAGGCCTTGGCAAAGCAGGCGCGAGTGTTGCGATTTGGGGCCGCAATGTAGATAAGAATGCCGCCGCTGTTGCCGAATTGAAAGCAATGGGTTTCAACACGGCGGCCTTTGCTTGCGATGTCACCGACGCCAGCTCTACTGAGCAAGCGTTCCAACAGACCATCGCGCATTTTGGCAAGATCGACAGCTGCTTTGCAAATGCCGGCGGATCAGGCGTGCGTGGCCCGTTCCACACGCTTTCGGCCGATGATTGGAAATCGACGGTCGATCTGAATGTATCGAGCGTGATTACGACATTCCAGTTGGCTGCCCGTTTCTGGTTGGAAAGCAAACAGCCCGGAAAGCTTGTTGTCACATCCTCGATCGCGGGCGTCATCGGGATTCCCATGGCAACCGGCTATTCTATGACGAAAGCGGCGGTTCAGGGGCTGGTGCGGGGGCTAGCGATTGAATATGGACGCGCCGGCATTCAGGCGAATGCGATCTTGCCCGGCTTTATTGAAACTGAAATGTCGCTCGATACGCCCCAGCATTTTCAAGACGCAGCCAAGCGCCGGGCGGCATCGGGGGAAATTGGCAAACTTGAAGATATGGAAGGTATCGCCGTCTTCCTTGCAGCACGGGAAAGCAAATTCATGACAGGCCAATGCCTCATTCTAGATGGCGGGCATACAATCTTCCCGATGTAACATCGCTGTAGGTGATAAGGGATCAAGCATGAACGGTTTGGATTCAATTAGGGCAGTCAGTCTTGGCCTGTTTTCTGATCCGGCAGCATGGACGGAGCGGTCGACCAAGGAAGTCCACGGATTGGCCAAGGCGCGATGACAACCCCAGACTCTCCTCTCGACTGGTAGGGCAATGGCGAGTTCGTCACCTCAGCACCAATCTGCTTTTACCAACGGTATTGAGTTGCACTATCTGGAGCAAGGCGCAGGTGCCCCGATCATGATGCTGCATGGCTTTCCAGACCATGCAGCGGCGTGGCGTCCCTTGGCTGAGCGTTTGGCGCAATCATGCCGGGTAATTGCACCTGACCAGCGTGGCTATCGCCAGACAAGCCGGCCCTTGTCGGTCGCAGACTATCGTGTTGATCTGCTGATCGGCGATCTTGTTGGCCTTCTTGATGTTCTGGACCTGCCTCAGGTCAATCTTTGTGGGCATGACTGGGGGGGCGTGCTCGCCTTTGAACTGGCGGCGCGGTATCCGGACAGAGTCAGTGCGTTGGTCGCCTTCAACGCTCCGCCGCCAAGTGTGCTGCAAGAAATGATCTGGAACGATCCCGGCCAGCGCATGGCCTCGCAATATATCAATGTCCTGCGTTCGCCCGAAGCTGACGCCATATTCAATGAAGCCAATTTGGAAGCGCTGGCCGAACGCTTCCTTGGCGAGCCTCAGCGACGCGGCTTGTTGAGCGACGCGGACATGGCGGGCTATCGCCGCGCCTGGACCCAGCCAGGCGTTTGGCAAGCCATGCTGGCTTGGTACCGGGCAGCTCCGTTTGATGTGCCCGCTATCGATGCCCCGCTCCCGGTCGCCGAAGCGAAACTAGGCGATGCACGCCTGATCGATTGCCCAGTGCTGGTCATCTGGGGAGACCAGGACACTGTGTTCGTGCCTGATATGGCCGATGCCATAGCCCTTGCTTGCCGAGATTGCCGGGTCGAGCATATTGCCCATGCCGGTCACGTGCCGCATCGTGACGATCCAGATCGCTGTGCTGCACTGGTCAGAGACTTCCTGCTGAACCACCCGATTCATGCTGCTTAAAAGGAATAGAGTGGCGCGGCAGAGATTCAAACTCTGGGTGCCGAGAGACTGGCTAAGTTGGTCAGGGTGCGCATGAGAACAGGGCTTACGTAAAATGGCCCGAGTGCTCTGGATCCTGAGTCTGGTTTAACCAACAAAGGGGCCCATCAGGCCGCCGATCCACGGTCTTGATTTCGGTCGATCGGGCCTCAGTCGTGGCAAGTGAATGAATGGCTGGTTTTGACGGGCGAATTCACGACCTGGAACGGCCGCAATGTTAGCGCAAGCGGCCATCAGTACCGCGACGGGGGCAATGGCGGCTTTCCGCCTTTCGCCCACCAAAACCTGCCTGTCCGGACCCGACAAAAAAGCGGACATTGGCTAGACTAGCGGCTGAGCCGTTAGCTCGCTCACTCTCTTGTTGTCAGGGCAGGTGCTCTGCTGGATAGAGACGCGTGGACATCGATCCGCGAAGTCGTGCTGGGGGAAGCCTTCTTGTCTGCGCCAGATATCTTTCTGTCCTAC
>JANOKC010000004.1:0-38167 GCA_031419035.1 Novosphingobium sp.
GAGCCGACTTCGGAAACCTGCGCTTGGGTTCCAAAGTTGGCGATCTGGTCCTTGATGACCTTCGAAATTTCTGCGGCGCGGATTTCCATGTTCAGCCTTTCATCGCTTGCGCGAGGGAATTAAGTCGAGTGCGGATCGAGCTGTCGATCTGCTGGCTGCCGATACGGACAACCAAGCCTCCGAGAATTTCGGGATCGACACTCGCCTTGATAGTTACATCCTTGCCCTCGCGGCCCGAGAGCTTGGCGGCAAGAGCCTTTAGCTGGGCTGCGGTAAGCGGGTGGGCGCTGGTTACAAGTGCAGTCACCTCGCCGCGGGCAGCAGCAGCGATTGCTGCAAATGCGCGGACCACTTCGGGAAGTTTGGCAAGGCGGCGGTTCTGCGCCAGCACACCAAGGAAATTTTTGGTCAGGCCAGAAAGTCCAAGCATAGTGGCAACGCCGTCAAGCGCCTTGGCGGCGGCATCGCGGCTGACCTGCGGGTTGCGAATCAGGGCGGCGAGATCGGCCGAAACATTGATAGCTTCGCCCAGCTGCTCAAGATCAGCCTCAACCGCTTTCACGGCCTTCTGTTCGCTGGCCAGCTCAAACAGCGCAGAGGCATAGCGGCCTTGCAGGCTGGCTGTAATTCCGCCGGAATTCTCCACGCGCCTTGGTTCCTTACCTCGGGTGACAAACAGGACATGATGAGCATCCGCGAAGGGACGCTATCTGCCGACTGATCCTGCTCTGGACCTGCCGACGGGGCGCGCCTAGCAACGATTGTGCTGCGATGCAAGGTGAGGGTATGGGATTGGCAAAAGAGTGGAAAAAAGGATGGGCTATCGATGGGTGAAACGATCCATATCACCATGAATGACGGTCATTCGATGCCGATTTACCATGCCCTCGCGGCTGGTGAGCGGCGAGGAGGACTGGTGCTGGTGCAGGAGATTTTCGGCGTCACCGATCATATCCGCGAGTTGTGCGATGAATATGCTGCCGATGGTTATGAGGTGCTCAGCCCGGGGCTGTTCGATCGGCAGGAACCGGGCTGTGCGCTGGGCTATACCGGGGCTGACTGGGACCGCGCGGTCAAGGTCGCCCGCGAAGAGCATGATTGGGAGCAGGGGCTGACGGACACGCAGGTCTGCATCGATTGGCTGAAGGCTAAGGGCGGGCCGGTGTTCATCGCCGGTTATTGCTTTGGCGGCTCGGTTGCCTGGCGGTTGGCGCAGATCAGCCCGGACCTTGCGGCGGCCTCTTGTTACTATGGCGGCCATATTGCGACGCGGTTTGCTGATGAAGCGCCCGCATGCGCCACCATCGCCCATTTCGGGCGCTATGATTCGCTGGTTGATTTCGCCGAAGTCGAAAAGCTGATCGCAAAGGATCATCCCACCGCGCAGATCTTTGTCTATGAGGCTGGGCACGGCTTTAACTCTGACCGGCGCAAGGATTATCACCCTGAGTTCGCCGATCTGGCGCGGACCCGGACCTTGATGCTGTTCAAGGCGTGTGGGGGTGATGTGAGGCTGTCCTTGTGATCTCTGGGCAGCTGTCATAGCCTTTGCGCAAGGGAGGAACCTTCATGAAGATCATACCGCTTGCAGAGCATATCGGAGTTGAGATCACGGATGCACAGATGGCTTCTTTCGATGATGGGGAATTGGCTGCGCTCAAAGCCGCGGTATTCGAGAACGGCGTTGCGGTGCTGCGCGATCAGGAGCTTTCGCCCGAACAGCACATTATCTTTGCCAAGCGCTGGGGCGGGATTGACGTCAATCCCTTCTTCCCGACCAACAGCGGCTGGCCCGAAATCGCCGAAGTCCGCAAGGCCGAAACCCAAAGAAGCAATATCGGCGGCGGCTGGCACACTGATCACAGCTTTGATCAGATTCCGGCGATGGGCACCATTCTTGTTGCCCGGGAATTGCCGCCGAGCGGCGGGGATACGCTGTTTTCCAGCATGGGCGCGGCCTATGACGTTCTGTCTGACGGATTGAAAGATATGCTGGGAACCTTGCGCGCGGTTCATTCGGCCGATCATGGTTACCAGCCAGGCGGGATCTATTCGAAAACCGATCTGGCGGGCGAGATGACCGGGCAGGAGCTATCCACTCGCGCGGTTCACCCGGTCATCATTCGCCACCCGGTTACCGGGCGCAAGCTGCTCTATGTTAATGGCGCCTTCACGGTCAGTTTCGAAGGCTGGACCCGCGAAGAGAGTCTGCCGCTGCTCAACTACCTCTACAGCGTCGCCAGCCGTGAAGAATTCCAGTGCCGGGTGCGCTGGCAGGAAGGTTCCGTGGCAATCTGGGATAACCGCGCAACCTGGCACCTCGCAAACAATGATTATCACGGGCACCGGCGGGTCATGCACCGGATCACACTGACCGGAGACCCGCTCGCCGCGTGAATTTGCTTTGAGCGCAATGCGCGGGACGCATTGCACTCGGCACACTGTCAGGGCTTGCCTATCAAAGGAGCCGTGCCATGACTGTAACCATCATGTTAGATCCCCGCCTTGAAGCCGATGAATGCTGGCGCGCCGTCCTGGCCCGCGACCGCAGCTTTGACGGACGGTTCGTGACCGGTGTGCTGACCACCGGAATTTACTGCCGTCCATCCTGCGCGGCGCGGCATCCCAAGCGCGAGAATGTGCGCTTCCTTGCTGATGGGGTGGCGGCACGGGAGATTGGCTTGCGAGCTTGCAAACGCTGCTCGCCTGACGATGTGTCTCGTGATGAACGCGCCGTGCTGGCGGCAATTGCAGCGATCAAGGCGGCGGATCAGCCGCTGGCACTGGCCGGGCTGGCGGAGGATACAGGCTATTCGGTGGCGCATTTCCAGCGGGTGTTTACCCGTCACACCGGGCTTTCGCCCGCCGCCTATGCCCGGGCTTTGCGGGCTGAGCGGGCGGCAGAGGCGCTGAGTAGTGGCGGGCTGGTGACCGATGCTATTTACGATGCAGGCTATTCAGGTCCATCACGGTTTTATGAAAACAATGAGGGACGGCTGGGAATGACGCCATCGGCATGGAAAAGCGGCGGCAAGGGTGTGTCGATCCGCTGGGCGGTGGTGCAGACCAGCCTTGGCGCGATGCTGGTTGCTGCGACTGCCAAGGGGGTGTGCCGTCTATCCTTCAATGAAGGGCGAGAGGCTCTGGAGCAGCGCTTCCCCCATGCCGATCTGATCGCGGGCGAGGATGATTTTGCCGCGCTGCTGGGTGATGTGATCGCGGCGGTTGAAGCGCCGGGCGATTTCGGACACATCCCGCTCGACGTCAAAGGCACTGCTTTTCAGGAAGCGGTCTGGCGAGAACTTAGGCGGATTCCCAAGGGAGAGACCCGCAGCTATGCCGAAATTGCCGCCGCTGTGGGCAAACCCAATGCCGTGCGCGCAGCGGGATCGGCCAATGGGGCGAACAATGTCGCGGTGCTGATCCCGTGCCACCGCGTGGTCCGTTCGGATGGCTCACTGGGCGGCTATGCTTACGGTTTCGAAATCAAACGGGCGCTGCTGGAAAAGGAAGCAAACTGATGGACAAGATTACCGCTTTTCACGAGCTTCATATTCCCGGAAATCCGCTGGTGCTTTTCAACATCTGGGATGCAGGCAGTGCCAAGGCGGTTGCGGGCGCGGGGGCAAAGGCGATCGCCACCGGCAGCTTTGGCGTGGCCGAAGCGCAAGGGATGAAAGATGGCGAGGGCTTTCCGCTGGATGCAGTCCTGCTCAATCTGGCGCGGATATTGAGCGTGACCGACCTGCCAGTCACCATTGATATGGAAGCAGGCTATGGCGTTGATCCGATGCAGGTGGGAAAATCAGTAGCAGCGGCCCGGGCGGCTGGTGCGGCGGGGATCAATATTGAGGACCGGATGCCCGGCTTGGCGGAACTGTTGCCCATCGCCGAACAATCCGCCCGGATCGCCGCCGCTGCGGAAAGCGGCCTGTTCGTCAACGCCCGCTGCGATGTATTTCGCGGACGCCCCGCCGAAGATCATGGCCCGGCGCTGGTCGCGTTGGCGCTAGAGCGCGCTTCCGCCTATGCCGATGCCGGGGCGAGCGGGCTGTTCGTGCCGTTTACCACTAACCGCAGCTGCATTGCCGCGATCTGTGAAGGATCGCCGATCCCGGTCAATATCATCTGGACTCCGGCTGCATCAGGCGGATTTTCGGGCAGCGAGGAACTGGCCGGGCTTGGCGTTGCCCGGATCAGCCACGGCCACCGCCCATGGGCGGCAGCGATGGGCTGGCTGGCGGCAGCAGCCAAGTCGGTTTTTGCCGGCGATCCGCCGCCTTATGATTAGGGCTGACGCTAGTCGTCCTCCTCGCCGTCCCCGTCTTCGTCATTTTTCAAATTGACGGCCTTGGTCAGTCTGGCGAGCGCTTCATCCCGTTTCCCCGCCGCAATCAAGTCTATCACAATCTGCGGGATGTTCTTTTCAGGTTTCGAGCCATGGGCGCTGACTGCAAGCGGGGTAAGGACGTTTTTCACAGCATCCAGTTTTCCCTCTTCCAACAGATGGAGTGCTAGCAGCATCCGATATGAATCATCATGGGCCGCAAGGCTAAACGCGTCCTCAAGGGTGATAATGGCATTTTCTGGGATTGGTTTTCCGGTTCCTCGATAGGACCGGTAATATTCAATCATTGGCCGCGGGTCGGTTGGATCAAACCCAGCCGCTTTGACCAAAAAGGGCCGTCCGGCTGCCGATGCCATTGGCTGGGTCCGACCGCGTTCATTGGCAATCCGGCCTTTGAAGATCATTGCTTCAACTGATTTGGGATCGATGGCGAGCGCCCGATCGGCTGCGGAATCTGCCAGATCGAGCTTATCTGCATCAAGATTGGCTTCGGTCAAAACAAGCTGGGCACCCAGATCGTTCGGATAGCGCGCTGCCAGGGGGATGGCATTGCGCGCCAAACCTTCGGCTTGTTTTCGGGTCACGCCGCGATGCAGCAGAACCCGCACCTTCATCACATCGGCTTCGGCAGCGGTCAGCTTGCGTATCGCTACAGCAGGCGGCGCATAATTTTGTGGGCGCACATCAAAGCCCGGGAATGGGCCATTCTTGTAGCGGCGCAATTCGCCGTCAAGTTCCGATAGATCACCGAAAATCCGCCTTGCAGCTGGGAGGCCGCTTTCACCTTTGCCTATAGCCATCAGGTAAGCGGCAAGCTGTCCCTCGCGCTTTTTTGAAAAGCTCAGATAATGGGCCACTAGCCAACCAACGCTATAATACTGATATTGATCGAAACCTGTCACTCTTCGCTCTGTATCGAACAGCTTCTCAGCTTGCATAAGGTTCAGGTTGAATAGAGCAGAGGCGCGCCAGTTTGGCGGGTTGCCGATATGGAAGCTGCCATCATCGCGCAGATCCAGAGTGGAATAGAGTTCCGCATAGCCTTCCACGTACCAGCCGGGATAGGCGGCCGGGAAAGTCTGCAACATAAAGTGGTGGGTGTATTCGTGCAGCAAGACATTATACGCGGGCAACTTGCCTTTCTCGTCAATGCCGACGCGCCGTATGCTGCCAGTCCGGCGTTCTTCATGGATTGGGACGAAGGCGACTGACCCGCCAGCGCGCGGGATATAGAAACCTGCGATTCCCGATCCCGGCGCTCCGGTAGTTCTGGCGATATCGCTGTTGTCACCAAAGCGATAGACCGTGACACGGTTGGCATCGCCAATGTCGCTTGCGAGTGGCTTCATGTTTTGCATCAGCCGCAGCGCACCAATAAACCGCTCAAGCTTTTGCGCAAATTTGCTGGTATCCGCCTCGGAGCTATCGGAAACCACCGTGAAATGCGCGGTCTTTGCTTCCCACCATTCGGCGTAGGCCGGGCTGGACATTGCGACGAGGGCCACCGCCAAGGGCAAGCGGCGCGACAATCGAGATACAGCACCAGAAATAGACATTATGCGATCCTGAGAAATTTCGGTTGGTTGCGGTATGATACAGCCCAGCGCTGGCCGCAAGTGCAGTTGGGCGGCACGCGATTGCCCTTAGACGAAACTATAGGGATCAATGTCCACGCCCACCCGCACGCCGGGGGGAAAGCGCAAGTTCCCCAGCCAATCGCGGATGATCGCCTGCAATTCAGCTGATCGCCGCGCGTTGAGCAGCAGGCGGTAGCGGTAACGGCCGCGCAGCAAGGCCATGGGGGCAGGGGCCGGGCCATAGATCGCCACATCTGGCACATCCGGGCGCGAGCCGCCGATGGCGCGGGCAGCATCGCGGGCTTCGGCCTCGTCCTCGCTGCTGACGATGATCGCCGCCCAGCGCCCGAACGGCGGGGCTCCGGCATCGCGGCGAGCTTCGGTTTCGGCTGCGTAAAAGGCGTCGCGGTCACCCGCGGCGAGCGCAGTGATGACGGCAGCAGTGGGATGGCGGGTCTGGATCAGCACCTCGCCCGGCTTGGAAGCGCGTCCGGCGCGGCCGGCAACCTGGGCAATCTGCTGATAGGTGCGCTCCGCTGCGCGCAGATCGCCGCCCTCAAGTCCAAGATCGGCATCGACCACGCCGACCAGCGTGAGCTGCGGGAAGTGATAACCCTTGGTCACCAGCTGGGTGCCGATGATAACATCGATCAGGCCGTTTTCCGCCGCCGCGACAAATTCCGCGATCTTGCCCGGCGAATTGAGCGTGTCGGAGGTGACCAGCGC
This sequence comes from Novosphingobium sp., assembly GCA_031419035.1. Taxonomy (GTDB): domain Bacteria; phylum Pseudomonadota; class Alphaproteobacteria; order Sphingomonadales; family Sphingomonadaceae; genus Novosphingobium. The sequence goes on from JANOKC010000004.1 coordinate 6,652, forward strand.
GATCCGTGCTTCGGGCAGCAGCTCGGCCACTTCATCGGCGATCCGCTCCACCCCCGGGCCGCAGGCGACCATGCAATCGGGCGTGGCGCATTCTGGGCAGGCTTCGGGCACCGGCACCTGATGGCCGCAATGGTGGCAGGCCAGCCGCCGTGAAAGCCGGTGCTCGACCAGCCACGCGCTGCAATTGGGGCACTGGAAACGATAGCCGCAGTGACGGCACAGAGTGAGCGGGGCATAGCCGCGGCGGTTGAGGAACAGCAGAGATTGTTCGCCGCGCTCCAACCGCAGCCTCATTTCGCGGACCAGCCGGGGGGCCAGCCAGCGCCCGCGCTCAGGCTGCTCGGCGCGCAGGTCGATGATTTCAATCTCGGGTAGGCTGGCCCCCCCGAAGCGCCCCGGAAGCTCGATCTTGCGATACACCCCGGCATCAGCCAGCTGCATCGATTCAAGCGCGGGTGTGGCGCTGGACAGGATCACCGGGATCCCCTCAAACCGGGCGCGGATCACCGCCACGTCGCGGGCGTTATAGCGCACACCGTCATCCTGCTTGAACGAAACCTCATGCGCCTCGTCCACCACGATCAGCCCCAGCCGCTGGTACGGCATGAACAGAGCGGAGCGGGCACCGACCACCACTTGCGCTTCGCCAGAGACGATTGCCCGCCAGGCCCGCCGCCGCTCGGTGGATTTGAGCGAGCTGTGCCACAGCACCGGCGGCACGCCGAAACGTGTCTCGAACCGGCGCAGGAAGTTTTCGGTCAAGGCAATTTCGGGCAGCATGACCAGCACTTGCTGGTCAGCGCGGATGGCAGTCGCAATGGCCTCGAAATAGCACTCGGTCTTGCCCGATCCGGTGACCCCATCGAGCAGGAACGGCGCGAATTTGTGCGCTGCAACAGCCTCCACAAAGGCGTCTGCGGCGGACTGCTGATCCGGGTTGAGCGTGGGCTGGGCAAAATCGGCGCGGGCGCGGGGGTAGGGGCGGTCGAGATCGACCGTCACCGGCTCCAGCAATCCCGCGCTGACCATCCCGCGCAAGACCCCGTCCGACACGCTGGCTAGTTCCGCCAGTTCGCGGATCGTTGCTTGCTCGCCCTGCAAGGCATCCATCGCCACAGCGCGCTGCGGGGTGAGCCGCTCTGGCTCTTGGCCCGAGAGGCGATATTCGGTGGTCGTGCCGCCTTTGCGCAAGCCAGCCGTGCTGCCCAGCGCCATCCGCGCCACTGACGAAAGCGGTGCGCAGTAATAATCGGCGGTCCATTCGATCAGCCGGCGCAGCGGCGCAGACAAGGGCGGGACGGGCAGAACTTCCAGCAGCGGGCGCAGTTTGCTCTCGGCAACTTCCGTGCCGGGCAGCCGTTCAGGCTCCCACACGATCCCCAGCACCTGACGCGGCCCGAGCGGCGCGATGACCACGCTGCCGGGCGCTATCGCCATTCCTTCCGGAACGCGGTAGTCCAATACGCCTAGGGCGGCGTTGAAGACGAGGAGTCGGACACGGTTCATCTGCGCGGCCTATATGGGAACCAAGCGGCCGGGGCGACACCCGGCTGGCCTTCGAAGGAGTGGATAATGACTGCACTGCCGAACAATTCCATTGCCCGCCGTCATTTTCTGGTCGGTGCCGCCGCCACCAGCGTGCTGGCATTGCCTGGATGCGCTTCGATGGGGGGCTTCAGTTTTACCGAGGCAATCCGACGGTTGCTGATGCTTTCATCGCAGAATGCCTTTGCGCGCTTAACCGCTCCCGGTGGATTCTGGGATAGCCAAGTGGCGCGGATCGCGCTGCCCGATCTGTTTGGCAGTCGCGGCGGGGTGCTGGACGGCATATTGAAATCGGATGCTTTCCGGTCACAGTTGCAGCGCCGCCTCAACATTTTCGCTGAGGAGGGCGCGCGCCGCGCCGCCCCGGTGGTGGCTGAAACAGTCCGGACCATTGGCGTCGCCAATGCAGTCGCGCTGATCCGCGGTGGACCGACGGCAGCGACCTCGTTTCTGCGCGAGAACATGGGAGCATCATTGATCAATGCGATGATCCCGGCGCTGGGCGATGCGATGCGGGTCGCCAGGGATCCTTTGTTAAGCCAGGCACTATCGGCGCTGGCGGGGGTGGATATTGGCGGTGCCGCGCAATCAGTGGCGCTGGGGGCAGATAACGCGATCTGGTATCAGATCGGAGCAGAGGAAGCTGCAATCCGCGCCAATCCAGAACAAACCAATGATCCGGTTCTGATCGGAGTGTTGAAGGCACTCTAGCCGCGCCCATCAGGCTTGCTTATAGCGGATGGGGAATCGTGTTCAGGAGCCCCCATGAAGTTTTTCGCAGATACTGCCGAAATCGCCGACATTGCCGAGCTGGCCGCCACGGGCCTGCTCGATGGCGTCACCACCAATCCCACGCTGATCGCCAAATCAGGCCGTGATTTCATGGAAGTGACGCGCGAGATTTGCGCGCTGGTCGATGGCCCGGTCAGCGCCGAGGTCGTCGCGCTCGATCATGCCGGGATGATGCGTGAGGCAGAGATCTTGCGCAAGATCGCCAGCAACGTCTGCATCAAGGTGCCGCTGACGATCGATGGCCTCAAAACCTGCAAGGCGCTGACCGGCGATGGCACGATGGTCAATGTCACGCTGTGCTTTTCAGCCAATCAGGCGCTGCTCGCGGCCAAGGCCGGGGCCAGCTTCATCTCACCATTCGTGGGACGGCACGATGATAACGGGTTCGATGGGATGGCGCTGATCAGCGACATCCGCCTGATCTATGACAATTATGATTTCCGGACCGAAATTCTGGTCGCCAGCGTCCGCCACGGCATTCATGTGCTCGAAGCGGCCAGGATCGGCGCCGATGTGATGACCGCGCCGCCCGCCGTGATCAAGGCGCTGTTCAAGCATGTGCTGACCGACAAGGGTATCGAAGGCTTCCTGGCCGATTGGGCCAAGACCGGGCAGAGCATCTAGCCAACCGCCTTATGTCCGAAGAAACACCCCTCGATCGCTTCAAACATGTGCTGGCCGGCACCGCGCGCGCCGTTGCGCATGAGCCAGAGGTGGAAGTGGCGTGGACCGCCGATAATCCGGTCGCCAATGGCAACAACTTCCGGGTGCCTATGCCCGGGCGCAATTTGCCGCGCGGGCAGGCGATGGAAGCGCGCGGATTTGCCGATAGTTTTGCTCTGAAACTGCGCCATCACAACGAACCGCTGCACAATAAACATGCCCCACCTGAACCTTCCGCACGGGCATGCTATGATGCGGTCGAGGCGGTGCGCTATGAGGCGCTGGGGTCCAAATCCTATGCCGGGATGCGCGATAATCTTGATGCGGCACTGATGGTGAAAATCGGCGCCGATCCAATCACCCGCGCGGCCCACCCTGATGATGTGCCAGTTCAGGCTGCCTTGGCTTTGCTGCTGCGGGAACATCTGACTGGCCAGGCGGTGCCCGAAGTTGCCCGCGAAGGTGTGGAAATGCTGCGCGGCTGGATCGAGGAAAAGGCGTCCGCTGATTTTGAAGCGCTGGCGCTATCGATCGATGATCAGCGCTCGTTCCAGTCACTCTCGCTCGATATGCTCCAGCACCTCGAGCTGACCCGCGCCGAACCGCTCGATCAGGAAGCCAATGAAGGCGATGAGGACGACGGCGACGAAGCCCAGGATGATGAAAGCGATGAGGGTGATAGCGGCGAGGACCAGCAGCCGAGCGAAATGGCGTCTGAACCGACGGAAGGCGATGACGAGGGTGAGGGCGAGACCGAGCGCGAAATGGATGATGATTCGTCCGAAGGCGAGGCTGGTGACGAGGGCGAGGAGGGTATGCTTCCGGTCCGGCCCAACCGCCCCTGGACCGATCTCCCATCCCATTTCGATTACAAGCACTACACCGACAAGTTCGATGAGGTCGTGTCCGCCACCGAGCTGTGTGACGAGGAAGAACTCAACCGGCTACGGGCCTATCTCGATGCCCAGCTGAAGGGCTTGCAAAGCATTGTCACCAAGCTGGCCAACCGGTTGCAGCGCCGCTTGATGGCGCAGCAAAACCGCAGCTGGGACTTCGATCAGGAAGAAGGCATCCTCGATGCCGCGCGGCTCGCCAGGGTGATCGTCGCGCCGGGCCAGTCGCTGTCCTACAAGGTCGAGCGCGAGGTTGAGTTCAAGGATACGATTGTAACGCTGTTGATCGACAACTCTGGCTCGATGCGCGGGCGGCCCATCTCGATTGCCGCGATCAGCGCCGATGTGCTGGCACGCACGCTGGAGCGTTGCGGGGTCAAGACCGAAATCCTCGGCTTCACCACCCGCGCCTGGAAGGGCGGACAAAGCCGCGAGGCGTGGCTGGCGGGCGGCAAACCGGCACAGCCCGGCCGCCTCAACGATCTGCGTCACATCGTTTACAAAAAGGCCGATGAACCCTGGCGCCGGGCGCGCCGCAACCTGGGCCTGATGATGCGCGAGGGGCTGCTGAAGGAGAACATCGACGGCGAGGCGCTGTTGTGGGCGCACAGCCGCCTGCTGGCACGGCACGAAGATCGCCGCATCCTGATGGTGATTTCCGACGGCGCGCCGGTCGATGATTCAACCCTCAGCGTGAACAACGCGGGCTACCTTGAGCAGCACTTGCGCAAGGTGATCGAGTGGATCGAAAAGCAATCCCCGGTGCAGCTGGTCGCCATCGGCATCGGCCATGACGTAAACCGCTATTATCGCCGCGCGGTGACGATCATGGATGTCGAACAACTGGGCGGGACGATGATCGAACAGTTGGCGGGATTGTTCGAGGACGGATGAAGTTCTGCTTGTTTCCCGTGCTTACTTTGTGCTAACTGAAGCGCATGCAAACCTCTCTTCGCAAAATGGGCAACTCCACCGGGATGATCCTGCCCAAGGCCATCCTTGACGAACTAGACCTCGCTAGCGGGGCCAAGGTGGATTTGCGTGTGGTGAATGGCGAAGTGATCGCCAAGCCTGTCCGGCACAAAGTGCGCGAAGGATGGGAGGAAGCGGCAAAGCTTATTGGTTCAGAATCGCTCACAGAAGAAGATCGCGCATGGCTCGACATGCCGAATGATTTCGATAGCAAGTGGGAATGGTGAAGCGGCCTGCTGCTCGTCGCGGCGAAATCTGGATTACCGAACTTGACCCGACAATTGGTCGAGAGATTCAGAAAACCCGGCCCTGTCTTGTTATCTCACCAGATTCGATGAACCGGTTTCTCGATACATTAACTGTGATGCCGATGACGAGAGGCAGTAAGCCTGCGCCATTTCGGGTGCCTGTAAATTTTGGGGAGCGAGATGGATTTTTGCTTCTGGAGCAAACACGGTCAGTGGATCGCTATCGTCTCCGGAAGAAGGTGGGCGAACTCGATGAAGTGACGCTTGCCCGCACCCTCATGGTCCTGCGCGAGATGTTCGAGGAATAAGATGTTTGTCACCGAAGCCGTCACCAGCCGCCGTTCAGTGCGGGCGTTCCTTGATAAGCCGGTCGACAGGGAGGTGCTGCGCCGCGTGCTGGAAACTGCGCAGAACGCGCCTTCGGGCGGCAATACCCAGCCGTGGAATGCAACTGTTTTGACGGGCGCGCCGCTGGCGAAACTGCTTGCCGCCGTTGCCGAGGTGTTGCCGCAGGGCTCTGCAGCGCATAAGCCTGAATACGCGATCTATCCGCCCGAACTGGAAGGCGCCTATGAGCAGCGCCGCCGCGAGATCGGCGAGGCGATGTATGCCGCGCTCGAGATCCCGCGCGACAATAAAATGGCGCGGCTGATGTGGTTTGCGAAAAACTTTCGCGCCTTTGACGCGCCGGTGCTGATGCTGATCCACACGCCGAAATACATGGGCCGGCCGCAATGGTCGGACATCGGGATGTGGTTGCAAAGCGTAATGCTGCTGCTGCGTGAGGCGGGGCTGGATAGCTGCGGGCAAGAGGCATGGGCGATCTATTCGGCGCAAATCCGCGCATGCATGGAGATTCCCGACGATCACATATTCTTCTGCGGCCTCGCCATCGGCCACCGCGATCCTGCTTCGCCGGTCAATAACTTCACGGTTCCGCGTGCGCCGCTGGATGAGGCGATCCGCTGGGAGGGGTTTTGACCCCTGCAGCTTGACCGCTGCGACAGCCTGCTTACAGCCCGAAATCATGACTGACGCCGTCCCCCTCAAGCTGTTCAACAGCCTGACCCGCCAGCTGGAAGTCTTCCAGCCCGTCCATCCGGGTGAAGCGCGCGTTTATACCTGCGGGCCGACGGTCTATAATTACCAGCATATTGGGAATATGCGGGCCTACGTATTTGCCGATGTGCTGGGCCTGACGTTGAGCTTCAAGGGATATAACCTCACTCACGTCATCAACATTACCGATGTAGGTCATTTGACCAGCGACGCCGATGCGGGCGATGACAAGATGGAGAAGGCGGCTTTGGCTGCGGGCAAATCGGCGTGGGACATTGCTCGATTCTATCAGGAGGATTTTGAAGCCGACCTCGCACGGCTCAATATCCGCAAACCGCAGCATCCGCGCGCGACCGATTATGTTGAGGCGATGATTGAATGGGGCAAGGCGATTGCCGCCCAGCATTGCTACGAGCTGGACAGCGGCCTCTATTTCGACACCTCGACCGTCGCCAATTACGGACGTCTGGCCCGCGCATCCACCGACGACGGCGAGGGCCGGATCGATCCGGTTGATGGCAAGCGCCACGCCGCCGATTTTGCGATCTGGCGCAAGACTCCACCGGGTGAAAAACGCCAGATGGAATGGGATTCACCGTGGGGCAGAGGAGCGCCGGGGTGGCATCTTGAATGCTCTGTCATGTCAGGCCAGCTACTTGGCTTTCCGTTCGATATTCACACCGGCGGGATCGATCACCGCGAGATCCATCATCCCAATGAAATCGCGCAAAATCAAGCGTTCTGCCACTCCGATGCCAGCGGCGCGAACATCTGGATGCACAATAATTTTCTGGTCGAACGCTCGGGGAAGATGAGCAAGTCGAGCGGGGAGTTCCTGCGGCTGCAATTGCTGATCGACAAGGGTTATCATCCGCTGGCCTACCGCATGATGTGCTTGCAGGCGCACTATCGGAGCGAGTTGGAGTTTAGCTGGGAGGGGCTTGGGGCTGCGCTGGTGCGGTTGAAGCGGCTGGTGATGGGGGTGGAAAAAGTAAGGGTGAAGTCAAATCCTTCCTCAATGTCCGTTGAAAATGCTATCGCCTCCCGGACGGAAAGATTTGTTGAGGCAGTTTCCGACGACCTCAACACAAGCGTCGCCCTGACAATTCTGGAAGGTACGATAGACGCTAGCATGGGCTCGGTTGAAGTGTTGGAAATGTTGACTGCAATGGACTCCGTCCTCGGCCTCAACCTCCTCAACCTCTCACGCACCGACCTCCGCATCCGGCCCAAATCCGCTACCATCACCGAAGCCGAAATCGACGCTATCCTCGCCCAGCGCACAGAAGCCCGCGCCGCCAAAGACTTCGCCACCTCCGACAAACTCCGCGACGAACTTGCCGCGCAGGGCGTCGAAGTCATGGACGGCGATCCGCTCGGCTGGGACTGGAAGCTGGGCGCGTGAAAATCTGGCGGCTTACCCGCGCTCCGTTTGTGGCGCTTGATGGGCAGGGCGCGCTGCTGGGCGGGGCGCGCTATGCGCCGCCGGGCATTCCGGTGGTCAGCCTTGCCAGCGAGGCGGCCCTCGCGGTGCTGATTGCCTTGCGGTATCAGCCGCGCGACTTGCAGGGCATTCCTGACGACTTTGTGCTGGGCTGGACCGAGGTTGATGCTGTGCCTGAGCGGGTGCCCGATGAGGGCGACGAGGATGCAATCCGCGCCTTTGTTGGGACATGGCTTGAGAGCCGGCGCTCACTCCTGGCTGCAGTGCGTTCAAAGGTTCTGCCCGAAGCCGATGTTGTACTGCTAAACCCGGCTCATCCGGGGGCCGTCTGGGTGCCGTCTCTCACCACCCGGCCGTTTTCCTTCACCGAATGTCTCCACACCCCGCCGATGTTGGCGCGGTATGAGGAAATGAAATGACCAAGACCATCGCCGTCCTGTCTGCTCTGGTGCGCCCCTTGATCGAGTCGCGTCTGCCCGATTGGGTCGAGCCGCGCTGGTTCGCCACCACCGAACAGCTGTTCGATCTGGTGCCCGAGGCCGAGATTGGCTGGTTCGATCTCTATAAGAAAAGCGATATGGCCGAAGCGGTGCGGCGCGGGGTGAAGCTCAAATGGCTCAACTCGGTCTATGCCGGGGTCGATGGTATGCCGCTGGATGTAATCGCGGCGCGCGGGATGACCTTTACCAACGGCGCCGGGATCAATGCGATCACGATCGCCGAATACGTGGTGATGGGAATGCTGACCTTCGCCAAGGGCTACCGCGAGGTTGTCCGCGCGCAGGACCGCCATGAATGGCTCGAAGATTCGCCCGGCAAACGCGAGTTGCTAGGCTCTAAGGCGCTGCTGCTGGGCTATGGCGCGATCGGAAAACTGATTGACGCGCGGCTGACGGCCTTCGGGGTGGAAGTGGTGAAAGTGCGCCGCTCGATCGGTCCCGGAACCTTGGGCCCGGATCAGTGGCGTGCGCGGCTGGGGGAATTTGATTGGGTCATCATCGCGGTTCCCTCCACGCCCGAAACTGCGGGCATGATCGGCGCGTCCGAGATTGCGGCGATGAGCGGGCAGGCCGTGATCATCAATATCGCACGGGGCGAGGTGATTGATCAGACAGCGTTGGTTGAAGCCTTGCGCGAAAAGCGGATCGGCGGGGCCTTCCTCGATGTCACAACTCCTGAACCATTGCCTGCCGATCACCCGCTGTGGTCGCTGGATAATGCTCATATCACCATGCACCTGTCAGGCCGGGCGCAGGACAAGATGTTCGCGCGATCGGCTGAGCGGTTTCTGGGAAATCTGGAGCGTTATCGGGCGGGAGAAGCGCTGGAGCCGCTGGTGAATCTGACGCTGGGGTATTGAGTTATCGTCATCCCGGACTTGATCCGGGATCGCTGGCCTTGTCGAACGAGCCTCGTTTCGATGAGGCCAGCGGTCCCCGGTCAGGCTGGGGGCGACGAACTGTCAGCTATCCTCCAGCAGCAGCATTTCAATCTCTATCTGAAGCTTCTGCTCGGGCAGCATCTCATGTTCCACCGTTACCAGGGCTGCATCGGCAACCAGCTGGCGCGGGATGGTGAATTCATGATCGGGCAGGGCTGCGATAAAGGCCTCGCTGGCCTTCACTGCCTCGTCGCCGGTGAAGGCCAGCAGGACCGTGTGACGCGAACCCGAAAAGGTGACGCTGGCCCAAGGTCGCTCGGCATGGCGGATCAGTTCGGCCTTGCCATCCGCGAGGGCCATCAGGGCCGAAAGCAGCTGATCCATGGTCCGCGCCGCACATGTTTGCGGGTGGCTGCAGCCATCGCTTTGCCCTCTGCTGGATCAAGTCGCATTGCCGCCCTCCGTGTATATGCTCATGAAATGTTCTATTCTTTTTTGAGTGTTTTCGCGGGGGATCCGGCCATTGCGCAAGTCTTCGACGAAGCGCGGATCATGCGCGGCCAAGCGTCCGAACTTGGTTCACGGCATCCCGGTCTGACGCAGAAAGCGTTCGATCCTGCTGATCAGCATTTGCATTCTCCCCTGTGCGAATCATCGTAGGAATAATCCTCTTGTTGTGGGGTTAAATCCTACTTGTATAGGAAAAATACATCATCTATGACAGATAAATGATTACTGCCAATCCTCGGCTTCGTTTGCTTGAACTCGTCAATGAGCACGGCACCAGCCTGTCTGGCCTGTCTGAGCTGATTGGCAGAAATCAGACGTATTTGCAGCAGTTTATCCGTAAAGGTAGCCCGCGAAAGCTGGAGGAGACTGACCGTCGAACGCTGGCGCGCTTCTTTGGCGTGGCCGAATCAGAACTGGGTGCGCCGGAGGACTTTTCCTCTGCTGCCAGGGAAAAGCCTACGCGCGGCGATTGGATTGATGTTCCGCGTCTGGCGCTGGGGGCTTCTGCCGGGCCGGGTTCGCTGGCGGGAGAGGAAGCAGCGATTGGCGCATTCCGCTTTGGCGCGCGGTGGATGCGCGAACAGGGTCTTGATCCGGCGATGCTATCGGCGATTGTTGTCGCGGGCGATTCGATGGAACCGACGTTGCGTGATGGTGACGAAATTTTGGTCGATCGCACGCCCCGTCAATGGCGCGACGGGATTCACGTTGTTCGGACTGGCGACGCGTTGCTGGTCAAACGGCTTGATACCGGGCGGCCCGGCACGCTGGCTCTGGTCAGTGACAATCGCGCCTATGAGCCGATCGAGCTGGCTCGCGATGAGGTGCAGGTAATCGGCCGGGTGGTGTGGAAGAGCGGGCGACTTTGATCGATTCGTCGTCCCCGGCTTGAGCGGGGACCGTTGGCCTCATCAGCCGAACCTCGCACCGATGAGGCCAGCGGTCCCGGATCAAGTCCGGGACGACGGGTTGATTATAGCGCCATCATTCGCCATTTCGTATTGCATGACCGAACCAGCCCAACCCCCGATGCGCATTGCAATCATTCCCGTCACCCCGCTGCAGCAGAACTGCTCGCTGATCTGGTGCACCAAGACCATGCGCGGGGCGCTGGTCGATCCGGGCGGGGATCTCGACAAGCTGAAGCTGGCGGTCGAACGGGCGGGGGTTACGCTGGAAAAAATCCTCGTCACCCACGGCCATCTCGATCATTGCGGCGGCGCGGGAATCCTTGCCAAGGAGCTGGGCCTGCCGATCGAAGGCCCGCATGAGGACGATCGGTTCTGGATCGACCAGCTGGGCGCGGACGGGCGCAAATATGGCATTGCAAGCGAAGTGTTCGAGCCGGACCGCTGGCTGGTCGATGGTGACAAGGTGACAGTCGGCGAGCTTGAACTGGATGTGATCCACTGCCCGGGGCACACGCCTGGGCATGTTGTATTTTTCCACCCCTCATCGCGCTTTGCCATTGTCGGCGATGTGATCTTCCAAGGATCAATCGGGCGAACCGATTTTCCGCGCGGCAATCATCAGGATCTGATTGATTCGATCACCAAGAAACTTTGGCCGCTGGGCAATGATGTGAGTTTCAATCCCGGACATGGCCCGGTCAGCACCTTCGGGCGTGAGCGGCAGACCAATGCCTATGTCAGCGACTATATTCTGTGCTGAGGGCCCTCCCACTCAGGAGAGGGCCCTCAGCTCGACTAAATATTCCCGGTAGCAACCAGCGCTGCAACTACGGCCAGACCAAGCTGCGTCACCATCGTGATCAGCGTGCCGATCATCCGGCCCTTGGCCAGATTGGTTCCGTCCATTCCCAAACCGTGGGCAACGCGGCCCAGCATATAGATGCCGGCCACATAAGGCAGCCACTGGCCGCCCTTTCCAGCGAGTTCCAATGCGGCGATCAGCGCGAGCACCCAGGGCGTATTCTCGGCGAAGTTCAACTGGGCGCGCATTCGGCGTTCGAGCATCTCATTGCCCCCGGTGCCGATGCTAATGCTCGCCTTGCCGCGAATCTGGCCGCAACGGATGCTCAGCCATAGATTGATTATTGCCGCAGCAGCGGCGGAAGTCAGTGTAGTCGTCAGCAACATAATTCTCTCCCCTGTGGTATTCGATTGCCGAGCTAGCCTGACGATGCTTGCAACGCACGTTAAATTCGCTATAGGCGCGCCTTCGCAGCCGCCCGCTTGTGCCAAACAGCACCTGCGTAGCGCGGCTTTCATACGACGAACCGAATTTGCAGGAACAGGTGCCGAAATGGCTGTCCCAAAAAGAAAAACCTCCCCCTCACGCCGTGGCATGCGCCGCAGCCATGATGCGCTGAGCCCCGCAGCATTCCATGAATGCTCGAACTGTGGTGAGCTGAAGCGTCCACACAATCTGTGCGGGGCCTGCGGCCATTATAACGGGCGCGAGATTATCGCGGTCGGGCTCTAAGCCCCTCGTAACCGGAAAATTCGCACATGAGCCTCCCGCGTATCGCTGTTGACGCGATGGGCGGCGATGAGGGCGTGCGTGTGATGATCGAAGGCGCGGCTCTGGCTCGGCGCCGCCATGATCGGTTCAAATTCCTGCTGGTGGGCGATGAAGCGCGGATCAAGGCCGCGCTGGAAAAACACCCCAATCTGCGCGAGGCGTCGGAAATCCTCCACGCCGACGATGTCGTCAGCGGTGATGAAAAGCCGACCCAGGCGCTGCGCCGGGCCAAGACCACCTCGATGGGCCTGGCGATCAACGCGGTGAAAACTGGCGATGCAGGCGCTGCGGTAAGCGCTGGCAATACCGGCGCGCTGATGGCGATGGCCAAGCTGGCACTGCGGACCATGCCGGGGATTGACCGGCCGGCACTTGCTGCGCTGCTGCCAACGCTGGGCAAGAATGATCTGGTTATGCTCGATCTTGGTGCCAATACCGATTGCGACGCCCGCAATCTGGTCCAGTTTGCCATAATGGGCGCGGCCTATTCGCGGATCGTGACCGGGCTTGATGCTCCGCGAGTTCGCCTGCTTAACATTGGTACCGAAGAGGGCAAGGGCACTGATGTGCTGCGCGATGCAGCCAGCCAGCTTAAGGCGGCGACCCAGCTGGCCCTGACGTTTGACGGCTTCATCGAGGCGGACAAGCTTTCGCGCGGCGATGTCGATGTGGTGGTCTCCGATGGTTTTTCCGGCAACATCGCGCTGAAAGCGCTTGAAGGCACGGCGCGCTTTGTGGCTGATCTTCTGCGCCGCAGTTTCGCCAGTTCGCTGCGCTCCAAGGTCGGCTTTCTGATCTCGCGCCCGGCCACTGAACTGCTCAAGCATCATCTCGATCCCAACAATCACAATGGCGCGGTCTTCCTGGGTCTGAACGGTGTGGTGGTGAAAAGCCACGGCAGCGCTAGTGCGCTGGGCGTCGCTAATGCCGTTGCAGTAACCGCCCGTCTGCTCGAGGAAAATCTGACAAGCCGGATCATGGCTGACCTCGCCACCATCGGCGAAGCAAGCTTGCGCCAGACGCCAAGGACTGCAAAGTGACCCGGCGCTCAGTCTTGATCGGCACTGGTTCTGCGCTGCCAAAGCGTAGTGTCAGCAATGCCGAAATGGCAAAGATGGTCGATACCAGCGATGAATGGATCGTTGAGCGGACCGGAATTCGCAATCGCTATATCGCGGGCGACGATGAGACTACCGGAACGCTTGCAACAGCCGCCGCACGCGCCGCGCTGCAAGCGGCTGGCGTTGAAGCAAGCAGCATCGGCTTGATCGTTCTTGCCACCGCGACTCCTGACCAGACTTTCCCTGCGACTGCAACACACGTCCAGAATGCGCTGGGCTGCAATGGCGGGGTAGCATTTGACGTCGCGGCGGTGTGTTCGGGATTTCTCTATGCGCTGGGTGTGGCCGATTCGCTGCTGCGCACCGGAATGGCTGAACGGGCGCTCGTGATCGGAGCGGAGACTTTCAGTCGAATCCTTGATTGGGACGATCGCACCACCTGCGTATTGTTCGGTGATGGAGCCGGAGCCGTGGTACTCGAAGCGCGCGACATCGTATCCCCAGATGGCCCGGGCATCCTTGCCACCCGGCTCCACGCCGATGGTGCGCATGGCTCACTGCTTTATGTTGACGGCGGTCCTTCAAGCACTGGCACCGTAGGCAAGGTCAGGATGAAGGGCCGCGAGGTGTTCCGCCATGCCGTCGTCAATCTGGCAGATGTTCTGACAGAAGTTCTTGCAATATCTGGTTTTTCTTCGGAGGATCTGGATTGGGTCGTGCCGCATCAGGCCAACCAGCGGATCCTTGACGCCACAGCCAGGAAGCTGGGACTTCCACCTGAAAAGGTTATCGTGACGGTCGATCGCCACGCCAATACCTCCGCGGCGTCGGTGCCCCTTGCACTCGATACGGCAGTTCGCGATGGCCGGATCAAGCCGGGTGATCTGGTCATGCTTGAAGCTATGGGCGGCGGGTTTACCTGGGGCGCCAGCCTGCTGCGAATTTGAGATCTGACAGATTCGGCAAAAAGCCCGGGCATTTCATTGCAATCGCTAGCTATTCGGTTATGCTCTGAGTCGTAGGTCGCACTTACACACGGGGGGGGGATAGCTCTATGCGCTCCATGAATACACTAACACGTGCGGATCTGGCCGAAGCAGTAAATCGTAAGCTGGGACTGTCACGTTCTGAATCGCTCGGCATGGTTGAGGCCATCCTTGGCCATCTGTGCGATGCCATGGCCCAAGGCGAAAACGTGAAAATATCAGGGTTTGGGACCTTTCTGCTGCGCGACAAGGCACAGCGGGTTGGCCGCAATCCAAAGACTGGCATCGAAGTTCCGATCACGTCGCGTCGCGTTCTGACGTTCCGTGCCAGCCAGATGCTTAAAGATCGGATCGTCAAAGGGTGAACTCGGGCGATCTTCTTGGCCGGTTTGACGATGGCAAGGCGGCAGATGCGCTGCGGACCATCGGCGAAGTGGCCAAAGTGCTGGGTATTCGCCAGCATGTATTGCGCTATTGGGAAGAGCAATTCCCGATGCTCAAACCGCTGAAGCGCAGCGGTGGGCGGCGTTACTACCGGCCAGAGGATATTCGTCTGCTGGCCGAGATTGACCGGCTGGTTCATCGCGAAGGCTACACGCTGCGCGGCGCGCGTCTGGCGCTGGAGGGCAAGAGCGTAGCTGCTCCTGCTCCCCTGGCATCACCACCTGCTCCAGCTGGGGATAATATTCGCCTGCAATTGTCATCTATCAGGGATCGGCTTGCCGCAGCACTCGCCGCAGCTTGAGACTTACCCCCTACCCAGCAGCCGGGTAGCCGCCTATGGCCCCGTTGTGAAATTGGCAAATCGGGTTAGGCAAAACCATGACAGATACTTACGACACTGAACTCGCTTTGTTTGTTGGCGGCAGCTGGCGGCTGGGCGAGGGGCGTGACACTTTGCCGGTTGTCGATCCTTCGACCGGTGCAACGATTGCCGAAGTTCCGTTGGCCAGTGCGGCTGATCTTGATGAGGCTTTGGCGACATCTGAGCGCGCCTTTGCGGTGTGGCGCGCCACTGATCCTGATGCCCGCAGTGCAATCCTGCGCCGCGCTGCTGGCCTGATGCGCGAGCGGGCTGAGACCATCGCCTCACTGCTGACCCGTGAACAAGGCAAGCCAATTGCCGAAGCGCGCGGCGAGGTGGCGAGTAGTGCGCAGCTGTTCGAATGGTGCGCTGAAGAGGGCAAACGGACCTATGGCCGGGTTCTGGTGCGCCCCACTGGCCAGCGTAGCATGGTTATCAAGCAGCCAGTCGGACCAATCGCGGCCTTTAGCCCTTGGAATTTCCCGGTCTATCTGATGGCGAAAAAGCTCGCCCCCGCGCTGGCTGCAGGATGTTCGGTGATTTCAAAGCCGCCAGAGGAGACCCCGGGCTGTACCAGCGCGCTGATCCGTTGCCTTATCGATGCCGGACTGCCCGATGGGGTGGTGCAGCTGGTTTATGGCGTTCCCGATAATATTAGTCGGCACTTGCTTGCCTCACCCATAATTCGCAAAGTCAGCTTCACAGGTTCGGTTCCCGTGGGCAAACATCTGATGCGGCTGGCGGCCGACGGCCTCAAGCGCGCAACCATGGAGCTGGGCGGTCATGCTCCGGTGCTGGTGTTCGACGACTGCGATCTGGAAAAGACGCTCGACATGGTAGTGCCGCAAAAGTTCCGCAATGCGGGGCAGGTCTGCGTCTCGCCAACCCGGTTTTACGTGCAGGAGGCGATATATGACCGCTTCATCGAAGGTTTCGCATCCAGGACCCGGCAGGTCACCACCGGCAATGGCTTTGCCGCCGACACCAAGATGGGCCCGCTGGCCAATATCCGCCGTCCCGGTGCAATCGAGGCGCTGGTAAATGATGCCCGCAAAGCCGGTGCGCGGGTGATGGCGGGCGGAGAACGCGGCGAAAGCGGTTTCTTCTTCCAGCCGACGCTGCTCGCCGATGTTCCCGATAGCGCCGCGATCATGGCCAATGAGCCGTTTGGGCCAGTCGCGGTCGCCGCCCCATTTACAACGCTGGACGATGCAATCGCCAAGGCCAATCGCCTGCCCTATGGTCTCGCCGCATTTGCCTTTACTGAAAACATGCGCCGGGCCAATCTGCTGGGCGATGCGATCGAATCCGGGATGGTGGGGATCAATACTTTCGCAATCAGCATGGCTGATGCGCCGTTTGGCGGGGTCAAGGATTCAGGCTTCGGCAGCGAAGGCGGGATCGAGGGTTTTGAAAGCTATCTGGTGACCAAGGCGATCCATCAGGCGTAACGTCGTCCCAGTAAAGCCGGGGATGAGAGTTCACACCACCTCTGGCCCCAGAGCCGGATCGAGATCGCGCGGGCGGATGAGGTGGACGAGCCTTCCGCTGCGATCGCTGAGCTGATCCCAGCGCTCAATATCAAGTTCAATCACCGCGAAAGACGCGGTAGGAAACTTGACTTCCACGACATCGCGCAGTGGACTGGTCCCATCATCGGCGACGAGATCGAAGATGACATCCTCCAAGCCGGGATTGTGCCCGACCATCAGGATCGAGCTGGAATCATCCTTCTGTTCGCGCAGCAGATCTAGCAGTGTGGCCGAGCTGGCGAGATATATCCGCCGGTCCCAATTGACCGCCAGCGGGTGCCCCACAGCCTTGGCGGCAAGCTCAATCGTTTCGGCAACGCGCACTGCAGGTGATGCGATGACCCGCTCCCAGGCGATGCCGTGATCATGGATATGCTGGCCCACCAGCTCGGCGCCCTTTACGCCGCGCTGGTTGAGCGGGCGATCAAAATCGCGCGCGCGCGGGTCATGCCAGTCTGACTTGGCATGGCGGAACAGGCCCAGAATCTTCAAGCGGGGTCCTCAACTTTGGTGGGCACCCTTGAAACACTGGCAGCGATGCGTTGTAAAGCCTCGTCAAGCGTGACGCGGTGTATTGGCGTGCCAGGCGGGAATGCGGTGAGCAAGCGGCTGGGAAATGCGGCCGAGAGAACGACGAAGTGGCCGTGATCGTCTGCGCTGCGGATCAGCCGCCCAAAGGCCTGAGCGAGGCGAGCGCGGATAATCCAGTCATCATAAGCACTACCTGAGCCTTGCCCGCTATTTGCGGCCAGGCGCCGCGCGCGGTGAAGGATAGATGGTTTGGGCCAAGGCACCTGCTCCATCACGACCAGTCGCAGCGAACGCCCGGGGACATCAACCCCATCGCGCAGCGCATCGGTGCCGAGCAGCGAGGCACGCGGATCGTCTCGAAATATATCGACCAGCGTGCCTGTGTCGATCGGATCGACATGCTGGGCATAAAGCGGAAGGCCGGTCCGGGCCAGCCGATCGGCGATCCGGCCATAGACCGCGCGCAGCCGCTTGATCGCGGCGAACAGCCCAAGCGCCCCGCCGCCCGAAGCCTCGATCAGCCGCGCATAGGCCCCGGCCAGGCCAGAAATATCGCCCTTGATGACATCGGTCACGATCAGCACTTCGGCCTGAGCGGCATAGTCGAACGGGCTGTCAAAAGCGGACAATCGCGGTGCGATTTCGAGATGACCTGCGCCGCTTCTGGCGACCGCCGCGGCCCAGTCCTGCCCGCCCGGGGTCCGCTCGCTCAGCGTTGCGCTGGTCAGCATCACCCCGTGCGCGCCTTCCAGAACGGTGGCTGCAAACGGCTTCATCGGATCGAGCCAGCGGCGGTGGATGCCGACATCGAACTCGCGCGCATCGGACCGCTCGACGCTGAGCCAATCGACGAAGAGGGGATCGGCTGGTCCGCCCATCCGATCGAGCAGCGCTTCCCACGCGGCGAGCAGATCAATCCGCCAACCCAGCGAATGCCGTGCCCCTTCGATCCGGGCGCGGCCCGGGCCATCGAGCCAGTCCGGGCCATCCTCAATCAGCGCCTCAAGCCTGCCGCCGAGCCGGATCAACGGGCTGCGTAGCGCGGCGAATGCCGACTGGGCCTGTTCGGCCAATTCAACAAAGCTGCCATCAAGCTGCGCTGCTTCGGTTTCCAGACCATATCCTGCTTCCTGTCCGCCGCTTTCATCGCGGGCATAGACCGTGGCGCGGACCGCGCTCAACAATGCTTCGAGCGGGCCAGAGGGCGCGCCTTCCAGCAGCCTCTGCAACCAACCGTCGCCGGGTAGAGCCTCGGCCGCATGGCGCGCGGCGGCAATTGCCTTGCCGCCAGCCTCGTCATAGCTCGCGACATCGGCGAGCCGCGCCGCAAGGCCCCGCCGCCTGCCCTTGGAGCCGCGCTCCGGCCCGATTACCCAGCGGCGCAGTTCGATCGTCTCGGTGCCGGTTAGCGCCGCGGCGAAGGTCGAATCCGCTGCCTCGAAAACATGATGGCCTTCATCAAAGATAATCCGGGTCGGGCGTTGCGCCACGTCGCGTCCTCTGGCGGCGTTGACCATCACCAGAGCATGATTGGCGATCACCAGATCGGCTTGAGCACTGTCGCGCGCGGCGCGTTCGATAAAGCATTTGCGATAATGTGGGCAGCCGGCATAAACGCATTCGCCGCGCCGATCAGTCAGCGCCGCGACCCCGCGCTGGCGAAACAGCGTGCCCAGCCAGCCCGGCAGATCGCCGCCTATCATATCACCGTCCTGGCTGTATCCGGCCCAGCGCGCCACCAACTGCGCCAGGATCGCGGCGCGGCCGGTGAAGCCGCCTTGCAGTGCATCCTCCAGATTAAGCAGGCATAGGTAATTCTCGCGACCCTTGCGGACCACTACCGGCTGGCTGCCATCGGGCCGGGTTGAGTCCCAAGCCCGGCGACTCTCGCGGCGGAGTTGGCGTTGCAGCGCCTTGGTGAAGGTTGAAACCCAAACCGTTCCGCCCGATTCTTGCGCCCAAAGTGAGGCCGGGGCGAGATAGCCCAGGGTCTTGCCGATGCCGGTTCCGGCCTGTGCCAACAGCACATGAGGCAGGCCCTCTTGGCGGCGCGGGGCAAAAACGCGAGCAGATTCAGATGCATAGTCACGCTGGCCGGGACGGGTTTCGGCGGTACTGCCGGTCAGAGACGCAAGCCGCGCAGCGACCGCTTCGTTCTCCAGCGTGATTTGCGCTGGCTGCGGTCGCTCAGGCAACTCGTCCCATTCAGGCAGGCGGGCAAAAAGCCAGCGTTCGGCGCGCTCGGGCTGGCAAATCCTTGGTGCCAGCAACGCGGCCCACGGCCAGCGCAGCTTGGTCAGCGATTGCAGCGCGCTCCACGCCCCCTCACGCTCGGGCCATGCATCGGCATTGCAAGCCGCTAGCAACGCCTCTGCCGCCTCTTGCAGCAGCGCTGGAACCGCGTCGTCGCCCTCTGGCTCGGGCAGATCAAGCGCATTGGCCAACCCCTTGGGCGTAGGGACCATAAAGCGTGCAGGGTAAATGAAGGCGAACAGTTCCAGCAAATCGAGCCCGGACAAATCGGGATAGCCCAAACGGCTTGCGACCAGCGGCGCGTTGAGCATCAGCAGGGTCGTATCCGCCGCCGCTGTGATCGCGTCACCTTTGCCGAGCCCACGCGTAGCTCCGCGCCCATCACACAGCCAGCAACCGCCATGGCTGGCGTGGAGCGCGGGAAGGGGAAGCGGTTCGGCCATGATCCAGTGTTAGAACGAAATCGGAACGACTGGAAAGAGCCAAAGCGATAGAGTGGGTGATTGATCGCACGACAATTGCCGCTAGGCTGGCCACAAGGGAGCGAGCATGGCGATTACAGAAGCGCAGGATTTTCTTGATGAAACCCGCAGCCTTCATGGGTTGATCGCGGGGCTGAATGATGCCGCCTTGCTCTGCCCAACTGGTTTCAAGGGCTGGACGATTGAACGGATCATCGCCCACCTCCATTTCTGGAACCGCGCTGCGCTGCTTTCGGTCAGTGATGGGGCCGGGTTTGTGGCCTTCATGGGCGATGTGCGAATCCGCGCGGCTGCTGAAGGCATGGCTGTGATTGAGGCGGACGGGTTGGGCGGTAGGGTGCTGGTCGCGGCTTGGTTGAACTTTGCCGAAGAATTGGCTGCCGCAGTCGCCCCGCGTGAGCCATCAGACCGGGTCAAATGGGCTGGCCCTGACATGAGTATACGGTCTTTCATCACTGCGCGGCTGATGGAAACATGGGCGCATGGCCAAGCGGCTTTCGACGCGTTGGGGGTAGAGCGCGAAAACCGCGACAGCATTCGCGGCATTGCGGTGCTGGGCGTCAATACCTACGGCTGGACCTATGCGGTGCGCGGTCTGCCCGCGCAGGAGCCGAAGCCCTTTGTCGAACTTATCGCGCCATCCGGTGCCATCTGGCGCTTTGGCGAGGATCATGCGGGTGAGCGGATCGAAGGCCTAGCCGAAGAATTCTGTCAGGTCGTCACCCAGACGCGCAATGTGACCGATACCAAATTGCGTGTAATCGGCCCCACTGCCGCCGACTGGATGAGCAAGGCGCAATGCTTTGCCGGCCCACCCGAAGCGCCGCCCGCACCGGGCACCCGCTTGCGCCAGTTGCCGTAACGCAAGGCGCCCGCAGCTTGGTCCAAAGCTGCGGGCGCACGGTGCCTGGCCCTAGGGAAGGGGGTCAGGGCATCAGCACCGAGTCGATGACGTGAACCACGCCATTCGATTGCATGAGATTGGCCATTGTCACCACGGACCGCCCGCCCTTGGCATCGGTCAGTATCAGGCGATTGCCCCGCATGGTTGCTGTCAGCGGGTGGCCCTGGACCGTGGTCAACACAGCCTTGCCCTTGCCTTTGCGGATTGCGGCAATGACATTGCCGCTGGTGAAGCGGCCGGCGACAACGTGATAGGTCAGCACTGTGGTCAAGGCGCCCTTGTTTTCGGGCATAACCAGCGTTTCCACGGTCCCTGCGGGTAGTTTGGCAAAGGCAGCATTGGTCGGCGCGAAAACAGTGAACGGCCCCGGCGATGTCAGTGTTCCAACCAGATCGGCAGCCTTGACTGCGGCGACCAGCGTCGAGAGGGCTGGGGTGGCTACGGCGGTTTCGACGATATTCTTCGCGCCATGTGCCGCCGTGCCGCTGGCCATGTGGTGGTTGGCAAGGGCCGGGGTGGCAAGCGCGCTGAAAGCAAGCGTGGTAATGGCAGCAAGGGGGAGGATGCGACGCATTGTTGAATCTCCGTGATTGATCCGCAGCCGGGATCTTCCCGGCTTGCGGCGGAGTTACGCAGCCCAGTCGGCCGCGGATGCATCAGGTTGCGATTATTTTTCCGCTGGCGATAATCGGCCCGGTCGCCTTGCCGGTGGGAGAGCCGCCCTGCGGCTCGCGGGTGATCACAAAGCTGGTACCCGGAGCGATCAGGCTGCGGTGTGCCGGCGCGACGTTGTGGGTCGCCGCGGTGTGGGTATCGATCACGCCGAGCGAGCTTGCGGTTCCATTGGCCGAGACAATCCAAAGTTCCGCAGCGCCCGCGCCAACCTCAAGTGTCGCCGGGGCGACCGCCAGTGTTCCGCGCGCCGGGTCGAATGCGATTGTCGCGCTGAGTTCCAGTTCGCCGACCAGCGATGCCAGCAATACATGTTCGCTTTGTTGAATGGGAGCAGGAGCAGGAGCCGGGCGAAGGACGATGAAACTCATCAAGCCGACTGTCACAACCATCATCGCCAGCGCCGTTGCCCGCCACCGTCTGATCAGATTGGCGCTGTTGTCATTGACTGGAAGTGCGGCAGAAATCCGTGCCCAAAGGGCCTCACGGGGGACGATCGTACCTTCGCCCGCCAGTCCGGCCAGCTGCCCGAGCCACCATTCGGCGCGGGCCTGCATAGACGGATCAGCTGCGATCCGGGCCGCTGCGGCATCGGCCTGGCCTCCATCTAGCAGCCCCAGCGCCCATTCCGCAGCAATCAGATCGTCGTCTTCACTCATCCAAGACACTCCCTGAGCTTGAGGAAGGCGCGGCGGATCCGGCTTTTGATTGTGCCCAGCGGCTGGCGTGACCGTTCGGCTAGTTCTCCATAGGTGGCACCCTCGTAAAAGGCGGTGCGGATTAGCGTGGCGTCGCCAGCAGGCAGTGTGCCCAGGCAATAATCGATCCGGTGCTCGCCCTCGGCCTCAATCAGCCGATCGAGCGTGCTGGCGCTATCGTCGGCGGGTTCGTCAATCGCGTCGATCGGCGTAGTGATCTGTTTGCCGCGCGCCCGCAGCCGATCGATCGCACGGTTGCGGGCCATAGTCACCAGCCAGGTGATCGGGCTGGCCCGGGCCGGATCGAACTGACCAGCCTTGTGCCAAACACTGACGTACACTTCCTGCAACACATCTTCGGCCTCTTCGCGTTCTGCAAAGATACGCAGGCAAACCCCAAAGAGTTTCGCCGAGGTGCGCCGGTACACTTCATGGAAAGCCTTTCGATCCCCGAGCGCGACGCGCTGGAGCGCCGCAACCAGGCGGGATCGTTCCTCATCGGGGGTTGGCGCGACCATCGGGCGCTAGGTAACATTGCTACGTTGCATGGGGAAGGGGCTTGCGCCTGAGAAGCAGACGCGCAAAACCCTGCGACATGGCCAATGGCGAGATATTCACCCCTGCCCAGCGCGATGCGCTGATCCAACGTCTGCCCAAGGCGGAGCTGCATTTGCATATCGAGGGCTCGCTGGAGCCGGAGCTGCTGTTCGCGCTGGCGGTGCGCAATGGGCTGGTGATTCCGTTTGGCTCGGTGGAAGAGGTTCGTGCCGCTTATGATTTTTCAAACCTCCAGGATTTCCTCGACATTTATTATCAGGGCATGGCGGTGCTGCACACCGAGCAGGACTTCTATGACCTGACTTTGGCCTATCTGGCCCGCGCGGAGGCAGATAACGTTCGCCACGTCGAGATTTTCTTCGATCCGCAGGGGCACACCCAGCGGGGGATCAGCTTTGAAACCGTTATCACCGGAATTGCCCGCGCGCTGGCTGAGGGTGAGCGGTATTTTGGCATCACCCACCGACTGATCATGTGCTTCTTGCGTCATCTCGATGAGGCGGATGCGCAAGCAACGCTTGATAAGGCGCTGCCGTTTCTGGACATGATTGCGGGCGTGGGCCTCGATTCGAGCGAGGTTGGCCACCCTCCTGGCAAGTTTGCACGCGTGTTCGCCCGCGCGCGCGGGCTGGGGTTGAAACTTGTTGCCCATGCCGGCGAGGAAGGCCCGCCCGAGTATGTCTATGAGGCGCTCGATGTTCTGAAAATTGACCGGATCGACCACGGCAACCGCGCGCTGGAGGATCCCGCGCTGGTGCGCCGGATTGCGAGCGAGGGCCTGACTTTGACCGTTTGCCCGCTGTCCAATCTGAAGCTCTGCGTGATCAAACGGATTGAAGACAGTCCGATTACCCGGATGCTCGAGCTTGGCCTGCGCGCGACGATCAATTCGGATGATCCGGCCTATTTCGGCGGTTATGTGAATGACAATTTCCGCGTGGTGGCCGCCGCGTTGGATCTGTCAAAGGCCCAGCTTGTGCAGCTTGCAGAGAATAGTTTTACTGGATCATTCCTGTCGCCAGCAGAGCAAGCCCGCCACTTAGCCGATATTCGCGAGGAGGCCCGATGAGCAAGATCACCAAGCGTTATCTCGCAGCCAATGATCTGCTTCAGGATAGCTACCGGCTGGCCAATCAGATCATCGATTCCCCGTTCCGTCCGACCCATATCGTCGGCATCTGGCGCGGCGGCGCACCCATCGGCATCGCGGTGCAGGAACTGCTCGAATATAACGGGATCGAAAGCGATCACATCGCGATCCGCACCTCCAGCTACAGTGGGATCGACACCCAGGAGAAGATTGTTCGCGTATTTGCATTGGGCTATCTGGTCGATACGCTGAACCCCGAAGACCGGCTGCTGGTGATCGACGATGTGTTCGACAGCGGGCGTTCAATCGAGGCGTTCCTGCGCGAACTAAAGGAACGCTGCCGTCACAACATGCCGCGCGACGTGAAGATCGCCACGGTGTACTACAAACCCAGCCGCAACCAGACGGCGTTGCATCCGGATTTTTATATCCACGAAACCGATGAATGGCTGGTCTTCCCGCATGAGATCAATGGGCTGAGCGAGGCTGAAATCCGCGCGCATAAGCCGGGGGCGGGGCTGATTTTGCGGGAATGAGGGAGACTGGAGGATATTTGGTTGGCGTTTCGCCAACCTTTCTGTCACGTATTTTTCAATACTGGATATCTGTAAAATGATGCTTAGTTACATACTTATTCAGGCTCTGGACTTTGCAATAATCGCCTTTGCCTTGGCTTCGGGTTGGCTATGGCTAGCGGCAAGTAAGCGCAAAATTCGGCGCGTCAGCAGGAATGAGGATCTAGATGCTGCTGACTACAATCGGATAATTGTCGCGTTAAATCGCGCACAAATACTCAATTCTCGTGCGGCTCTTGCAACTGGGATGGCGGCGATTTTTGCGGGGCTTCGAGTCCTTGCTGATCATATCCCGGGAAACTGGATGTTCGGATGAAATCTTGTTGAACTTGTGTCACGTAGCTGGTGCGGGCCAAGGCTATCAGCACCATGCAGATCATAAGAGAGCTTTTCTCGAGTCACGATTTACCCTCTGACAAACCACACCAAGCCTTCGGCGTACATTTCCAACACGCACTTGCGAAATCGTGCCAGCCGAGCGTAAGGCCAGCACCATGACTGACGCCGAATATCAGACCGCCGCACAGACATCGAAGGCCTGGCCGTTCGAGGAAGCCCGCAAGCTGCTGCGGCGCTATCCGGATGGCAAACCAGATGGTCAGCCGATGCTGTTCGAGACCGGCTATGGCCCATCGGGCCTGCCGCATATCGGGACGTTTCAGGAAGTGCTGCGGACCACGTTGATCCGCCGGGCTTATGAGACACTGACCGGCGGCGCCCCAACCCGGCTGGTGGCGTTTTCGGATGATATGGATGGGCTGCGCAAGGTACCGGACAATGTCCCGAACGCCGAACTTCTCCACGCGAACTTTGGCAAGCCGCTCAGCCGGATTCCCGATCCGTTTGGCAAGTTCGATAGCTTTGCCGCGCACAACAATGCGATGCTGCGGGTGTTCCTTGATCGGTTCGGGTTCGATTATGAATTCGTTTCGTCTAGCGAGGTCTATAATTCGGGCGGGTTTGACGATGCACTGAAGACTGTCCTGCGCAATTTCGATGCGATCATGGGCGTGATGTTGCCTACGCTGCGGGCTGAGCGCGCCGCGACCTATTCGCCGGTGCTGCCGATCTCCCCCACCAGCGGCGCGGTGCTGCAGGTGCCGGTTACGGTGGTCGATGCCGAGGCAGGGCTGATCCGGTTCGAAGACGAGGGCCGGACGGTCGAACAGTCGATCCTTGGCGGACAGGCCAAGCTGCAATGGAAGGTCGATTGGGCGATGCGCTGGGTTGCGCTGGGCGTCGATTACGAGATGTACGGCAAGGATCTGACCGACAGCGGCGTCCAATCGGGCAAGATCGCGCAGATCCTGGGCGGACGGAAGCCCGAGGGGCTGATCTACGAGTTGTTCCTCGATGAAAAGGGCGAGAAAATCTCCAAGTCCAAGGGCAATGGACTGACCATCGACCAATGGCTGGAATATGGCAGCGACGACAGCCTGGGTTTCTACATCTTCCGCGAGCCGAAAAGTGCCAAATCGCTCCACACCGGGATCATTCCGCGCGCAGTGGATGAATACTGGCAGTTCCGCGAAAAGCTGGCCGAGCAGCCAGTCGAACAGCAGCTCGGCAATCCGGTATGGCATTTGCTGCGCACCAATGGCTACCACGGCGGCGCGGGTGAGAGCCTGCCGGTGACTTACGGATTGCTGCTCAATCTGGTCGGCGTGCTGGGGGCGGGGGCGAGCCGCGATCAGGTTTGGTCCTACCTTGGCAATTATCTGGATAATGCTGATCCTGCTGTGCATCCCGCGCTCGATGCTTTGGTTGGCAAGGCGCTGGCCTATAACCGCGATCTGGTCGCGCCCACCTTGCGCCGCCGCAAGCCCGAAGCTGGCGAGGCCGCCGCGTTGGCCGCGCTGGACGCAGAGCTGGCCGCCACTTCTGACGATGCCACCGCCGAGGAAATTCAGAACATCGTTTATGCAATCGGCAAGGACCCGCACTATGGCTTTGAAGGCCTGCGTGACTGGTTCAAGGCTTTGTATGAGATGCTGCTGGGATCAAGCCAAGGCCCGCGGATGGGCAGTTTTATCGCGCTTTACGGGATCGCCAATACGCGGAAGTTGATTGCGGAGGCGCTGGCACCATGATGCGCCGCTTGGCTCTGGTTGCGCTGGCGGCACTGCTGACCACTCCGGCGAGCGCGGAGACAATCTTGTTCGTCGGAAACAGCTTCACTTTCGGGTATGGCTCGCCGGTAATGCGCTATCATCCGGAGCGGGTCATCGATCTGAATGACGAGGGGATCGGCGGGGTTCCTGCGCTGTTCAAGACATTTGCCAATGAGGCGGGGCTGGACTGAACGGTGAGCCTTGAGACTTCGCCCGGCAAAGATCTGGCATTTCATCTGGAGAACAAGCTGCCGCAGATTGATCGCCAGTGGGACGTTGTCATCTTGCAGGGCTACAGCACTCTCGATGCGCAGAATCCGGGTGATCCGACCCGCCATATCGCGGCGGCCAAGTCGCTGCGAGCGATCTTTGCAGTGGCCAATCCCAAGGTCTCGGTCCGCCTGGTTTCAACCTGGTCACGGGCCGATCTGACATACAAATCCAAGAGCCGCTGGTATCGCAAGGGCATTGCCGCGATGGCCGAAGATCTTTCGGCAGCCAATCGGCAGGCGCTGATGGCTGCACCACAGATTGGCCGGACGGTGGAAGTTGGCGCGGCTTGGAACCGGGCGATGCGGACAGGCCTAGCCGATCCCAATCCCTATGATGGGGTGGCATTCGGCAAGGCCAATTTGTGGACCTACGACCAGTATCACGCCAGCGCAGAGGGGTCTTACCTAAAGGCGCTGATGGTGTTTGGCGCGGTCACCGGGGTCGATCCGCGCAGCTTGGGCGCGCGAGAACGCGCCGCGCAGGAGCTTGGCCTCGACCCGCGCATCGCCGCCGGGTTGCGCAATGTCGCGGCGGCGGAACTGGGTTTTGGGATCAACGCAGTGCAGTAATCCACCGATCAATCTTCGCCTCGAGGATTGGCAAGGGCAGGGCGCCACTCCCTAGAACCTGCTCATGGAAGGCGCGGATATCGAACTTTGCCCCAAGCGCTGCTTCCGCCTTGGCCCGCAGCCGCTGGATCGCAAGCGCGCCGATCTTGTAGCTCAAGGCCTGCCCCGGAATGGCAATATAGCGCTCCACCTCGGCGGTCGCATCGCTGCGGCCCATGCCTGAATTGGCGAGCATGTAATCAATTGCCTGCTCGCGGCTCCAGCCCTTGGTGTGGAGGCCAGTGTCGACGACCAGCCGCATGGCGCGCAGCATCTCGTCATCCAACGTGCCCCAGTGTTGCATCGGGTCTTTGTAGAAACCCATCGAATAACCCAGCGTCTCGGCATAGAGCGCCCAGCCCTCGACATAGGCAGTGTTGCCGCCAAACCGCTGGAAGTCGGGCAGGGATGTGTCCTCTTGCGCCAGGCTGATCTGGAAGTGATGCCCCGGCGCGCCCTCATGCAGATAGAGCGTCGCGATCCCGGTCAGGAAACGGCTAGGCAAGTCATAGGTGTTGTAAAAAAAGGTTCCTGCCCGCGAACCATCGGGCGCACCATCTGTATAACTGCCTCCGGCTTCAAACTTTTCACGGTAGGTTGGATAGGGCTGGATCAACAGCGGAGTTTTGGGGGTACGAGAAAAGTAGCGTGGAACCTGGGCATCAACTGCGCGGCCGACAGCGGCAAACCCATTGGCCAATTCGGCGCCAGTCTTGGGGTGAAAGCGGGGATCGGCGCGGATGTGTTCGAAAAATGAGCGCAGTTCACCAGCGAAGCCCATCTCGCGTCGCACCCCGTCCATTTCGCGCTGGATCCGGGCCACCTCGCTAAGCCCGAGCGCATGGATCTGCGACGGATCAAGTGGCAGTGTAGTGTGTTGGGCAACCAGCCGGCGGTAAAGGCCAGCGCCGCCCTTCATCGCCGAAAGCCCGACTGTATTGCGGGCAGCGGGGAGGTACTCGTCATTGAGGAAATTGCGCAGGCGCTGATAGGCGAGGTAAAGTTCCTGGCTGATGGCGGCGGCATAGGCAGCCCGCAACGGCTCCCGAGCGCCATCCGGGACAGAGGCAGGAAAGGCGAGAACTGGCGAAAAGAACGGCGATTCCTCAGTCTTTTGAGCGAGCAGAGCATCAATCTGGCCGATCATATTGGTGGTGGTTAACTTGGTATCAAGGACACCGCTGGCCATGCCCTGGCGAAAGCGGACGATTGCATTGTCGATGACGCAGGGAAACGCCCGAACAAGTATCAGATTGCGGCGATAGTCGTCCTCGTCGTTATATTGTGCGGGCCCATCCTTGGCCATCAACGAAGGAAATTCGATGTGCAACCCGCCAAAATGGTTGAACGGGCGCACAGCGGTCAGTGCCTGAATATCGGGCTGAAGCCACATTGCCTCATCGCGCTTGTCACGGACGAAGATGTCATAGGAGATCTGACGTTCAACGCTCAGCTTGCGCCGATCGACCCGCTGCAATGCGCCAAGACTCTTGCGCACTGAGGCAAGCGCCGCGCGGGTCTGGGCGTCGGTATAATAGCGCGCCAACGCCGCCGCATCAGCCACGCCATTGCGGCTGAGCATGCCAAGCGGATCGAGCGCATCGCCGCGCCGGGCATCCTCCCGGAACAAGGCCATCAGCCGGGCGTCTTCGGTGTTTGATACCTGCGGGCCAGGCGCAGACTGGCCAGGCGCGGATTGAAGCGGCGCCGCACTTTCTGCGCAACCGGCGCTGGCCACTGCGACAAGCAGCAGCGGCAATTTACGCCAAGCCTTCATTTCTACCCCCATTTGCGTGTTCGATACCATTTGGTGATGACATATTTTACCCCGCGCAGCACCGGCATTCCGCAATGCATCGTATCGTCATTGAGCGTGCCATCGGGCCGGGCGTTGTTCCAGACGATCATTGCCCCTTGCTGCGGCGGAATCGACACGCCGATCCGGGTGAAGTCGGTCGTCCCGCCTTCCTCCACATCATTGAGATAGACCATCGCAGTAATGCAGCGCTGGCCGCCGCGCCGGGCTTCGTCCTTCCAATAGGATGCCTTGGAAAAGAACCAATCCATATGCGGCTTGAATTCCTGCCCCGGCAGATAGCGCTGACCCTGGATCGTCTCACCATTGTCATGCGGCATGCCCAGCAGATCGTCGATCCGCCGCTCGATCATCTGCACAAAGGGATCGCTGCGGACAACGTCACCCGAATAGCTGGTGCGGAAGTTGGCGCCATAGCCGTGATCGAACACGCGGGATGGCTTGGCGACAACATCAATCATTGCGATCAGCTGTTCGCACTCGGCCGGGCTGAGGAACTGGGACACGGCGAAAATTTCCGCTTGCTCGATCGGAACTTTCTGTACAGCTGGATCGGCGGCGAGCCGTTTGCGCACGAGCGAGCCCACACGCATTAGCGCTGATCGGTCCGGGTTGGGATAGCTGGTGGTGGGTGACATTCCGAGGCTTGGCCCAAAGCTTGGCAATGAGAGGTTTGTTGCCGACTGCCTATCGGGATTGCTGCGGAGGGCAAGTGGAAAGCATCTTGCCTGCTGCGCCGATTTGCGGCACTTTCAAGGCTATGAGCATCATCACCCCCCCAAGCACGACCGCTGCCAGCCGCTATTCACGCGGCGCCATGGTCTTTCATTGGGCCATCGCTATCCTCATTGTCCTGAATTTTGCCGGCGCTTTTGTAGCTGAGGATTTACCCAAGCCTGAAGCGGCGCAGATCATGGGCGCTCATAAGGCCATGGGGATTACGATCCTGATCCTTTCAATCGGGCGGCTGGTCTGGCGCATTACCAAGCCTGTGCCGCCGCTTTCGGCTGGGCTTAAGGTTTGGGAAGTGACGCTGGCCAAAGTTACCCATGCCTTGCTCTATTTCCTGATGATTGCGATCCCGGCCAGCGGCTGGATCATGCATTCGGCATATTCGGGCGGTAAACCAGTCAGCTTCTTTGGCCTGTTTTCTTATCCCGGCCTGCCACTGGCGCAGGACAAGGTAACCGGCGGACTGTTCTATGAAGTGCATGAGGTGATGGCATTTGCCATGCTGGCGCTGCTTGCCCTGCATCTTGTCGGCGCGCTCAAGCACCAGTTCATTGACCGCAATGGCTCGATCTGGCGGATGCTGCCCGGGCGGGGTTAGGATATGCATGAAAAAGCCCCCGCATTTCTGCGGGGGCTTCATCGACCGGTCCACTCACCGACGAACTTTGACCTTCCTACCAGAAGAAGTTGTTGATCACGTCAACCACTTCGCCGCTGTAGATATCGACCAGCAGCGCATCAT
Organism: Novosphingobium sp.; assembly: GCA_031419035.1. Taxonomy (GTDB): domain Bacteria; phylum Pseudomonadota; class Alphaproteobacteria; order Sphingomonadales; family Sphingomonadaceae; genus Novosphingobium. The sequence continues at coordinate 37,072 of JANOKC010000004.1, forward strand.
CGTAGTAGCGCACCCAGCGATAGGAACCATAGGCATCCGGCAGGCGGTACTGCCACGGATCGTTGATCCAGTAGCGATTGCCATAGAACAGCGAGTCCATGAAAAAGCCGATGCTCAGGCGCCGATAGCTGTAGTTCCGATAGGGCGAATAATAGCTGCCCCAACGGAAGATATCGCGGTTATGGTTACGATAGCTGTGCCAGTTATAGCGATTGTTGTGCCGCCAGTTGTTATCCCAGCGGCGATGATTGTCTCCATAGCCTGAGCGATCACGATCATGGCCGCGATCATTGCGCCAGCTGTCGTTGGAACGGCTATCGCGGTTCCTGTCGCGATAACTGCTGCCATGATCGCGCTGATCGTCAATGCGTGATTCGGTCCGCCGAACCTGCGTTCCCCGCACTGGCCCGCGCCAGCCGCCGTTGGAACGGCCGTCGCGGTTCCCGTCACGGTAGTTGCGATTGCCATCCCGCCCATCAATGATCGTAGTGGTCAGCCGGCTATCGCCGCGCGTTTCAACCCGCCGATCTTCGCCGCCTCGTGCCTGTCCGCGCCAGCTTGGGGCAGGGGTGGCGACTGTCGTTGCGTTTCCGCCAGACCAGCGCGAGCCCCGATCATTGCGATCGCCGCGCGTGCGTTCACCATTGCCTTGCTGGCTGGAATTGGCCCAACCAGCATTGGAGCGTGCAGGTGGCGCGCTTGCTGCCTGACCTTGTGGTGAAGCAGGGGGCGTCCAGCCGCTATTGTTCTGACCACGCCAGCCGCGCTGAGTGGGTTCGGGCCGGGCCGCCTGCTGTTGCTGAGGCGCTGGTTCTTGGCGTGCTGCCCGTTCTTGCCGAACTGCCCGCTCTTGCTGCACTGCCTGCTGCTCTTGGCGCTGCTGGTTCCAGTCGCCTCTGCTGGCACCCTCGCTCCGGGCCTCGCCGCCGCTCCGGGCCTCGCCACCACCATGACTGCGGATGCCGCGCTCATCCGGATCGGCCAGCGCCATGCCGGGCAAAGTCAACGCCGCCAACGCTGCTATCAGCGCCACGCGGCGGCCTGATTTCTTGAAAGACATCACGGCCATAGCCGTTCTCCATTTCCTTGCGCCACA
>JANOKC010000005.1:0-3568 GCA_031419035.1 Novosphingobium sp.
TGCCATGGACCACGCCAAGGCAGTGCTGCTCGATACCCGCAAGACCATCCCCGGCCTGCGCCACCTAGAGAAATACGCGGTCCGAATGGGCGGCGCGCAGAACCACCGGATGGGGCTGTGGGACGCGGCGATGATCAAGGATAACCATGTCCTAGTTGCGGGCGGAGTTGGCGAAGCCGTTCGCCGTGCGCGGGAGGCCGGTGTCGCGCGAATCATCTGCGAAGTTGACCGGATCGAGCAGATCGAACCCGCGCTCAGCGCGGGGGCGAACCACTTATTGCTCGACAATATGAACGTCGAAGAGCTGTGCGAAGCGGTGGTGCTGGTTGCGGGCCGGGTGCCTTGTGAGGCCTCGGGCGGGGTGCGGCTCGACACAATCGGCGCGATCGCGTCCACCGGTGTCGATTTCGTCTCGGTCGGCCGCCTCACCCAAAGCGCGCCTGCCGCCGACATCGGGCTGGATTTCACCCCGCTGTGAAGCTTGCCGCGATCCTGCTGGCGCTACTTCCAACTCCGGCATTCGCTCAGGCCTATCAATGCGCACCGCCTGCGCGGCTAGAGCCAGTACGCCCGGTCCGTCCTGATGGCCCGGTCATTCGCGCAGCCATTGCCCGTTACACGCTGGCGCTGAGCTGGAGCCCGGAGTTCTGCCGTGGCAAGCGCGGCAAGGGCGGCGGGAATGATTTGCAATGTGGCCGTGCCAATGGGCAATTCGGCTTTGTGCTGCACGGGCTGTGGCCCGAAGCACGCAGCGGCCCCGCCCCGCAGTGGTGCTCACTCACCCTGCGCCCGTCGCCGCAAGTGTTGCGCCAGAACCTGTGCATTTCGCCATCGGCATGGTTGCTTGAGCATGAGTGGGCCAAGCATGGCAGCTGCATGGCCAAGACGCCCGAGGGATACTTCCGGGTCGCCGGGATCTTGTGGCAGTCGCTGCGCTTTCCCGAGATGGATGTGCTTTCACTCCAGCCAAACCTTACAGCGGGCGATATGCGGCGCGCTTTTGTTTCTGCGAATCGAGGCTGGAAGCCCGAAGCGGTCGGGGTTTTTACCGGGTCGCGCGGGTGGCTGCGCGAATTGAAGCTTTGCTACGGCCGCGACTTCATGCCCCAGGCCTGCCCGCGTGGTGGCTTTGGCGCGGCGAACAACGCCCCGCTCAAAATCTGGCGCGGAACCTAACGCTTTGCTTTGAAGAAACTGCGCAACAGTTCGGCTGATTCACTCTCGCCCATGCCCGAATAGACATCCGGGCGGTTGAGGCATTGCTTGTGCTCGAACACCCGCGCGCCATGCTCCACCGCGCCGCCCTTGGGATCGCTGGCAGCATAATAGAGCCGGGCGAGCCGGGCGTGGGCGATGGCGCCTGCGCACATCGCACAGGGCTCTAGCGTCACCCATAGCTCGCAGCCTTCCAGGCGTTCATTTCCCAGCGCCTGCGCCGCCGCGCGAATCACCAGAACTTCGGCGTGAGCGGTGGGATCAGACAGCCTGCGCGGCGCGTTGTGGGCAGCCGCGATCACCGCCCCATCTTTGATAATCACGGCGCCGATCGGCACCTCGCCTGCGGCAGCGGCCATTTCCGCCTGCGCCAGTGCGATTGCCATCGGTTCGGGAAGCGGCCATTGGGTCATTTGCAGGCGGTAACGCGCGGAACGCCGTGCTGCAACTTGACCTTTCCACAGTGAATCGCTAAGCGCGCCCCTTCCTGCGGAAACGCACCAAAATTCAAGCGAGTAATGTCATGGCCCGCATTTGCGAACTGACCGGTAAGGGTCGCCAGGTTGGTAACAACGTCAGCCACGCCAACAACAAGACCAAGCGGGTGTTTCTGCCCAATTTGCAGAACGTTACCCTGATGTCCGAGGCGCTGGATCGCAGCTTCAAGTTCCGGGTTTCAACCCATGGACTGCGCTCGGTTGAGCATGTCGGCGGGCTCGACAACTGGTTGATCAAGACGTCTGACACCAAACTTTCAACCAATGCGCAGAAGATCAAGCGCGAGCTGGCGAAAAAGCAGGCCGCCTGATTGCCGCGGCCCGTCGGGGCTGCGGTTCATTCTTCAGCAGGGCGTGCGAGAAGATCGCGCGCCTTTTGCTTGTCTGATAGCGGCGGAAGCAGCGCTGGATCGAGCGTCATGCGCCACAGCAATGTGCGCTGGCTGACCGCAGCATTATCGTCAGACAACAGCCAGACGGTTATTGTCCCGTCTCTGGCCTGATCGATAGCCATCGCTTCAAAGTTATCGACTGGCCGGGGCGAGCCAAGGCTAGCGATCTCTGTCGCTTGCCAAAGGCCATTGGCCTCGATCTGCACCGGATCAGCCAGAACGATCTTGGCTGCAGTGCGGACCGGAAGTGGCCACAGCAAACGCCGCATCACAACCAGAACGCGCCCATCGGGCAACTGGGCCATATCTGTGGGGCGATAGGTTTTTGGCCCGTCAAATGTGAACCGCAGCGGCGCTGCACCTTCAATCGGATCGCCCGCGAACAGCAGTCCGGCATGATGGCTATGGTTTAGCCAATCCGGAAAGGCTTCGGCCAGCACGATGAACCGCCCATCACGCAGCCGGGCCATCGCCTCGGGGCCCTTGTTGGAGGGCCAATGGCGCATCGCCACAGGCGCGATCAGCGTCTGATTGCCGAAGTCCCGGCCAGAACGGGCGATAAGGTTGTCCCCCTCAAGCGCCAGCCACAGGCGCCCGGATTGCGGATCGAATGTGACCGCCTCGACATCGCGCTGATTTTTGAACTTTCGCCCCCCACCGATGATCGGACCGATGTTTGCATCGCTTTGGACTGCGCTGGCCACGAGGGTAGGATCAGGGAAATCGAGGAAATGGCCGCGATCACTGACGGCCAACAGCCGGCCCGGAGCGATCCTGACCAGGCCCGAATAGCCGCCAAAATCGCTGTTGGCGCTGGTCAGGTGCCACACGGCATCGAGCCGAAGCGGGCCAATCCGGCAACAACCCTTGGCCAATGGCAATGCGGCCACGGTGATCCGCTGATCGTGATTTGGCGAGGCGCGCTGTGTTCGGACCCACAAGCCGGGAGCCAGGCCGCACAGCAGCAAAACGATCAACAAGCGGCGCACGCCGCCATCCCTAACGATCCGCGTGCGCGCGGCAAGCTGACAAAAAAGGAGCCGGGCTTTTGGCCCGGCTCCTTCGATTGCGTTAATGGGTTATAATCAGAACTTCATGCGCGCTCCGATGGTGAACATCCGGCCTAGCACGTCATAGGTGGTTGGGAAGGTATTGCCATTGTTGAACGATGTGCCGCCTGCACCCGATCCAACGATTGGCGGCAGCTTGTTGAACAAATTGTTCGCCGTCAGTGTAAGCTCCAGATGTTCACCCACTGCGGCGCGGAGGGCGAGGTCGAAGTAGTCATAGGCGGGGATCTTTTCATAGGCGTCAAAGATTGTGGTCAGGGCTGGTCCACCAGTCTGCGGAACCGTAAGTGCGGGCCGCGGAGACGGGGAAACCGGCTCGATCGCCACGCCCGAGAGGTGACGCCAGTAGAGCGAAACATCGAACGGACCCTTCGAATAGGTCACGCGGGTGTTG
>JANOKC010000006.1:0-7411 GCA_031419035.1 Novosphingobium sp.
ATTTCGCCCGAAAAATCGCCGCCGCCAAACATCACTGCTTCCACCTGAGGTGCCGAGGCGATTGCCACAGCATGGCGGAGCCCCTTGGGGGTTTCCACCAGCGGGACCAGACCGGGGCAGCGATCACCCAATACGCGGGCGATAATCTCAAGCTCAACGGCAGATTCGACCATCGGCACGAACAGCAGATCTGGCAAATCCGCCGCAAGGCCAAAAGCATGGATGTCCGCGATCCCGGCCGCCGTCGCCAGACCATTGCAGCGGATCGCCCAGCCCACCTTGTCCGCTGCGATCTGTGCTAGCGCAGCCGTGCGCGCCATGTCTTTGTCATCCGCCGCAACCGCATCTTCCAGATCGATCACCGTGACGCCTGAACCCGCAGCGCGCGCCTTGGCGAAGCGATCAGGACGCGACCCAGGAACGAACAATATGCTGTTGGCCGCGAACATGACTGCGAAACTTCCCTGCAAAGCCCCAGAGGCTGGGGCACCGGTCGATAATTTGTCCGGACAACTGCAAAGTCAAGGCGAAAGCATCCGACTGGTGAACATTAGATGTTTGGTCCCGGCATTTGAAGGTGCATTATCCACGCAGGAATGGAAGAATGCACTAAGGCAGCAGTCGCCGTTTGGTTATCCCGGCGGTAGCAAAGCGCCAGATGGCTTTTGGTGTAGTCAGCCACTTGATTGCAGTTCCCGGCTTGTTTGCCTTGAGAACTTCGGCAGCGATATAGGGGGCGACTGTTTCAACCTTGTCGGCCAGAATGTTGTAGAACTTCTTGGTCCGTTCCCACTGCACCGGATCGGCGTCTCTGGCCTCTTCCAGCAGGTCTGTGACCACAATCCCCGGGCTGATCGTACCAAGCAGCACTGGCGAGCCCTTGATCTCCTTGTTCACGCTTTTGGTGAAATAGGTCAGCGCGCGCTTTGTCAGGCCATAAACGGTAAGTCCGGCCGCAGACATCCCATCCGATCCGAACCCTTCGAAGTTGAAGATCTTGCCATGGCCCTGTGCTTTCATCCCCGCCAGGGGCACCTGCGTTCCCCAGATCATGCCCCAGATATTGGTATCGATGACCGGTGCAATCTCTTCGCGCGAGAGGTCGGCCACGTTCTTACGCGGGCCTGCCAGTCCGGCATTGTTGATCCAGATATCAACGCTGCCCAGCGCGGCAAAGGCGGCATCCCAAAGCCGCTGCACCGCAGCCTGATCTGCCACATCGCAGGCATGGCCAACCACCTTGCCGCTCCCCGCCGAGCTGCCAACCTCAGCAACAGCCTTGTCAACTGCGGCTTGCCCGCGTGAGCTGACCACTACGTTGTGTCCCAGCGCACGAAACGCCTTCACCAGTCCCAGCCCAATGCCCCGCGTGCTGCCAGTTACCACTATATTAGACATGTCTTCCCCCCTCGCCCGCTCAGATCGGGCAGTTTATCGCATCATAAGCAAATAGACCCAGCGTATCCTCATTGAGGATCGGCCCTTTGCCAAAGCTTTCAGGATCCTTGCCCTGGAATTGCAGACCCAGCAGGCGCGACTGGGTTTGCACCATGGTGGTCCGCTCGCGCCGCGCGGCTTCATAGCGGCGCAGCGCTTCGTGCTTGTCAAAATCGATCAGACAGCGCGCCAGCACCATCCCATCTTCCAGCGCGGTGGCGGCGCCCTGCCCCATGAATGGCAACATCCCATGCGCTGCATCGCCAAGCAGCGTGACAGAGCCGGCAATCCAGCTGTCCAGCGGTTCGCGCGCATGCAGCGCCCATTTGAACAGCTGCCCCGGCGGCGTTGCGGTTATCAGCGCCTTGAGCATGGGCTCTGCATCAGCATAGTGGCCCAGCAATTCTTCCTTGCTTGAAGGAATGGCCCAGCCTTCTTCTTCCCAGCCCGCCAGATTGACGAAGGCGACGTAATTGACCAGCGCCCAATCGCGGATCGGATAGCGCATAAACAGCCGCTTTTCGCCAATCCAGATGCCGGGCAGCAGTGTCTGGACAGCCTCCGGCAAATCGCTTTTAGGCAACACCCCGCGCCACGCAACCTGGCCGGTGAACTGCGGCGGAGCGGTGTCGAACAGCTGGTCGCGGGTGATCGATTTCACCCCGTCTGCCCCAACCGCCACAGCGGCACTGACCTCCATACCGCCCGCAAAGCGCATCACGGCACGATCGGGATCACTGGAGATTTGTTCCAGTCTGTGATCGAGCCTGATCGCGCCGGGTTGGGCTGCTTCCAGCGCATCGGCCAGCAGCCTGTGCAGATCGGCCCGGTGAAGGTGAATATAGGGCGCTCCATATTGCGCCTCCACCATGGTCCCCCGCTCGCGCTCGACCAGCACTTCACCGGTCTGCAAGTTCTGGGTCAGCTGGCGCGGCGGGACCACGCCAAGCTGGCGCATCCCCGGCTCCAGCCCCAGATGAATGAATATCCGGCTGGCATTGGGACTCAGCGTTATTCCCGCCCCAACCTCTGCCAGTTGCGGGGCTTGTTCATAGACCGCGACGGTTCTGCCAGCCCGGGCCAAGGCGAGCGCGCAGGTCAGCCCGCCCAATCCTGCACCGATGATCGCAACTTCGTCGTTCATTGCGGCCTCTTGCCCCCGATTGATGCTGCCACCTTGCCCCAGCCGCCGCCTGTTCGCCAAGTGGATAGAAAAAGCGGGCGGCTCGCTCACTTGCCTTCGCCCGCACATTCACGCACCACCGCACATCGGAGGCGCAGAGGGAACTATGATCGGAAAATTCCTGTGGGGAGCGGCCTGGCGCACCCTCGCCTTCAGCGGCGTTGTCGCTGCGCCGCTGTGGTATGCCAATCGCGGGCCTGACTTCTCGGGGCAAGAGCTGATTGAAGCGGGCGACACCGCGCTGGAAGGCAAGGTCGGCGTAGTGGTAGTCGCGCTGTTGCAGCCCGAACGCTTTGACCAGCGGTTCTATTCCAACTTTGTCGAAAAGATTCTCACGCAGGTAATCCCTTGGCCGATCAATGTCTTCGCAGGTGCAGATTCAGGCGTGGTGCTGGTTGATCCAGACCATCCTTATCAGCAGCAACGCTATGTCCCCAAGCGATTGATGGACATCGAAGGCCGCGAAGCAGACGTTGATGGCGTGCCGTGGATCGTCAAATTCCAGGGCGGCCAGCTGCGCTGGACCAAGCCATCGACGACTATTCCGCATGATTTTGGCTACTACATCTATCCTGGCCGCAAACAGGGAATGCGCACTGCGGCGGCAAAGACGGTGGCGAAGATGCGGTTCATCTATTATCCGGTGCTGCCGGACGGCTATTTGCCGCATTACAGCCAGACACTGGAAATGGCGCAGTTGGCCTTAAGCGAGGTAAAGGCGCGGCACCCGATCGTGGCTGGCGAAGTCGCCGATGCTTTCGATCCCCATGCCAAAGAGCAAGCCGTAATCCGCGTGCTTGATGCTGGAGCCGACACGCTGGTCTTAACCAGCACTCAGCCGATTTACTCGGATTTCGAAGAATTGGACGGTTCGTTTGTCGCGGTCCACAAAACTGTCGAACAGTGGCGCAAGACCCATGGCGACAAGCGGATCAAGATCGTGATTCCGCCATATCTGGCCAGCCAACCAGCCTTTGACCGGCTGATGCTGGACAATTTTGCCCGCAATCTGCCGGCTGCAACTGCGCCGGGGCAGGCAGCGATGGGGATATTCACCCTGCACGGCCTGCCGCCCAGCCTGGCCCAAAGCGACAGCTGGTCCAGCCGCGTCAAGGCAATTTCACAGCGGCTGAACCCACAAATGGAGGCCATTTTACGTGGCAAGGGCTATACCAAGGTCGAGGCACATGCTGCCTCGGAGGCCTTTGCTGATCCGCTTGAGGATCCGGACGATGTGATTGTTTCGGTGCACGAGCTCTATCGGCGCGCGGAGGCACAGGGAATGGCTGTGGTAGTTGCCGTGCCGCTGGAATTCCTGGCCGAAAACACCGACAATCTATTCGCCCATTCGGCGCTGATGTTCGATGGATTCCCCGGTTACCGCACCTATATGGGCCCGCCGCCGGGAACAGACTGGGCCAAACCCTATGTCAGGCAATATCAGCTGGGCAAGACCACGGCGATCTATAGCGGCGCGCCTGGCGGCAGCACGATCCCGCGACAAGCCAGTGCGCTGGCTGATGCAATCGGAACAGTTTTCAAAAGGTAGAACCTGCAAGTCCCGGCACGAACTGCGACGTTACGCCGGGACTTGCAGGTAAGGAAGGGCGGCAGTTGGGAGCGCCGCCTTTCCTTTTATCGTTACCATCCGGACTGGCCGCTAGAACTTGAACCCAACCCGCAAATTCAACGCGCGCGGGTTTGGAAGATAGGCGATGAAGGCCCTCCCCGGCGCAAATCCCTCGGGCAAACCAAAGTCAATGTTCCGCTGCGCGCTTTGGATCACCTTTGAATTGAGCAGATTAGTCACACCCATCGTGACCGAGAAATTGTCAATTTCTGCGCCAACTTTAAGGCTCCAGAGCCAATATGCCGGCAGCCTAGCCAGATTGGATTCATCAGTGAAGCGTTCCGAACGGTAGCTACCATTGATCTCGGCAAACAGGTTTTTGCCGTCGCCCATGCTTCTTTCATACAGCGCTGAAACATTCAGCGAATGACGCGGGCTCTTGCCGACATACTTACCGGAAAAATCAGCGCAGATATTTCCAGCTTCAGCCCGATTGGTATCCGACGAAGTCTGACCAGCGGCAACCCCGCAAGCGGCAACTACCGCAGGCAAAGCGCGCGGGGGCGGTCCTTGAATGTAGTTTTCGTATTTCGCATCGGTATAGGCATAGTTGAGGCCTAGTGTGAGCGGGTTGGCTATCCTCCAGCTGATGTCAGCTTCGAAGCCTGTTACTTTCACTGCGGCGGCATTGACGATACCTGCGGTGGTCACGTTGTTGGCTGAGGTCAGCTGAACCCCGATCTGCTGATCTTTGTAGTTGTTGCGATAGACATCCATGTTGATCACCAAACGGCGATCAAGCCAGCTGGATTTGATACCGACTTCATAGGTTTGCACTGATTCAGCCCGGTATAGCTGATTGGTCAGGGAAACCTGCTCATTGGTGTTGAAACCGCCGGGCTTGAACCCTTCGGCATAAGACCCATAGATCATCACATCCGGCATGACATGATATTCCGCGGTAAAGCGCGGCGTCCAGCGGCTATCATTGATGCTGCCGGTTTGCGGGCAAGCGACCACTACGCCGGGGGGGGGCGAAGTTGCCGGGGCGGATGGGCTAAAGGTCGCGCCCTGGGCAAAGCCGGGGAGGCAGGTTGGCACCAGTTTGGATAGTGACACGTCCTGCCGCCGCAATCCCAGTGTGTTGTAGGTGATTTCATCCTTGTTGTAGCGGACATCGGCAGACAGCTTGAGGCCGTTCACGATCTCAACGCTCGCCCCTGCAAAGAAGGCGCTATAGTCAGTCTCGCGCCTGGCTACGTCAGGATGTGTCGGAACCGAAAGCGGGGCTGTTGCCAGGAAGAACGGCGGCCCAGCCAGGTTCGATGTCGGGTTGCGCAGCCAGAACTGGCTGGTGTTGATAAGCGATGACGTTTCATTGAATTTCTGACCACCGATCAACAGATTGATCCGGTCCGATTCATACGTCCAGTAAGCGACATGATCGGTATGCTTGTTGCGATAATCCAGTGATTGCAGAACCGACAGTGAAAGAATGTTATTGCCAGCGGGCGCTGCGAAACTGGAGAAATCGCCGTCCTGCTCGATGGTTGAATGATCTTTCAAATAACCGAAGTTATAGTGAAACGTGCCAAAACTATCGGTTTTCCATTCGACATGAACAGAACCAATCGTTGAATCCATCTTCATCCCAAACGGTGGTTTGCCGGTGATCGGGTTGAGACCCATTTGCACATTGGCCTGTGTGGCGCTGATAACGCCGACATAGGTTCCTCTGGTGCAAGCGGCAAAGATTGGCGGAATCAGCGTTGCCGGGCAGGCAGTTGGCGGGGTTCCGGGCGGCCCTGCGGTATAGGTGCCGCCAGGTGTCTGTAGCCGGGTATTTGCGCCGATATAGGCGGTTGGATTATCAGTTGCTGAATCTTTGCTATACTGGATTCTGCCGATGATTTTGAGGCCCGATATCGGCGTAAACAGCAAGGAGCCTGCGACACCCTCATTGTGTTCGGCCCCCAGCTGCCCGCGATTGACCGGGTTGCGGTAATAACCGCCGAAATCTCTGATATTCCCGTTCACTCGGAATGCGAGAATGCCTGGAGCGATTGGCCCGGTAATTGATCCGGTTATGCCGAATAAATTGCCCGTTCCCATCTCTCCGGAAACTTGCCCGCCAAATTCAAACTCTGGCTTTTTCGAGATGTAATTGATTGCCCCGGCGAAGGCATTGCGCCCATAAAGCGTTGCCTGCGGGCCTTTGACGACTTCGATCCGCTCAAGATCAATCAAACCCATGCGCAGTGCGGCCGAACCGCCCGCGATTGAGAGGTTCTCACCAGAAAGATCTTGTCCATCCAGCAAAACCGCCACCGAAGGCCGTCCGCGCTCTGCCTGCATCCCGCGCAGCGCGGGGCGGGTGTCATTGGGGAAGCCGCCGATGTCAAAGGTCAATCCGGCGGTAAGCTTGGTCAGATCTTCCACCCGGCGCAAGGATTCACGCTCAATCTGGACGGCAGAAAATGCAACAACTGCCAAAGGGATATCCTGAATTGATTCCTCTCGCTTACGCGCAGTGACCAGAATTTCGGCCCTTGCTTCCAAAGTCGCAACCCCCGAATCATCGCCCGATTGCGCCAGCGCAGGGGCTGCCGTAAGTCCGATTGCGATGGTGACGAGCCCGCAAGAGGCCATTAATACATTGCGTTTTGTCATGTTTACTCCCCTAGAAATGTGCCAGATCGTTGCCCGGCACCCCTCAATTCCCCAAATCCCTGCTTGTCAAAAAGGGACCACTCGGTCACTCTTGCTTTGCAATGCGGCAAAAGGCAAGGCATGATCGCGCTGTGACATTGGAAAATGACGTGAATATTCGCCTAACGGACACATTGCCACGACCACGCCCCAGCCGCAGCAACAGCGACCGCCGGCGCGATACCGAGGCTGCGATCATTGATGCCTTTGGCCGATTGCTGGTGCGCGACGGTGTATCCGGGCTGGGCGTGAACGCGTTGATCAAGGAGGCCGGGGTCGGCAAGAAGCCGCTCTATGATTATTTTGGCGGGATAGCAGGTGTGGCCGTGGAGTGGGTCCGCCAGCGCGGCATCTGGCCTCCGCTGGAAGAAATCGTCGGTGAGCCGATGGAGCTGTTCGAACGTCGCGCTCCGGCCGAAAAACTGCGAATAATCAACCGCCAATGCGCCACAATGCTGCGTGCAAATGCCCCATTGTGTGAGCTGCTCTCGGGCGAATTCATCCGTTCAACC
>JANOKC010000007.1:0-7743 GCA_031419035.1 Novosphingobium sp.
CAACCATGCACCTTGCCGCCCGGATATTTCGCGCTAAACCGCCGCTATGGACAAAATTATCATTGCAGGCGGCAAACGCCTTTCCGGCACTATTCCGATCTCTGGCGCGAAGAATGCCGCGCTGACGTTGCTGCCCTGCACGCTGCTGACTGACGAGCCGCTGACGCTGCGCAATCTGCCGCGGCTGGCCGATATTGACGGCTTTCAGCATCTGATGAACCAGTTCGGGGTTTCAACCACGATTGCCGGATCGCGCCCTGAGGATTTCGGCCGGGTGATGACGCTGGCGGCAACGCGGATCACCAGCAGCGTCGCGCCCTATGAGCTGGTTCGCAAGATGCGCGCCTCGATCCTGGTGCTCGGCCCGATGCTGGCGCGGATGGGCGAGGCGACCGTTTCGCTTCCGGGTGGCTGCGCGATCGGTAACCGTCCGATTGATCTGCATCTCAAGGTGCTGGAGGCGCTGGGTGCGCAGATCGAAATGGCGGCGGGCTATGTCCGCGCGATCGCGCCCGATGGCGGGATGCCGGGCGGGCGCTACAGCTTTCCGGTGGTGTCCGTGGGCGCGACCGAGAATGCGCTGATGGCCGCCGTGTTGTGCAAGGGCAAAAGCACGCTGCACAATGCTGCGCGCGAGCCAGAGATTGTCGATCTGTGCAATCTGCTGGTCGCCATGGGCGCGGAGATCGAAGGGATCGGCAGCTCTGACATCACCATCCACGGCGTGCCGCGCCTCCACGGTGCCACCTACCGCGTGATGTCAGACCGGATCGAGGCGGGCAGCTATGCCTGCGCCGCTGCGATCACTGGCGGCGAAGTGACGCTGAAAGGCGCGAAGATCGACGAGATGGACGCGACGGTGCAGGCGCTGCGCGATGCCGGCGTCAGTATAGAGCCGGTGCCGGGGGGCTTGCATGTCGCCGCCGATGGCCCGCTGAGGCCCATCACCCTATCGACTGCGCCCTACCCCGGTTTCGCTACCGATATGCAGGCGCAATTGATGGCCATGCTGTGCCGCGCCGACGGGGCCAGCGTGCTGACCGAAACGATCTTCGAGAACCGCTATATGCATGTGCCGGAGCTCAACCGCATGGGCGCGCATATCGAGACCAAGGGGCGGACAGCTGTGGTCCACGGCGTGGCGAAACTAACGGGCGCCGAAGTCATGGCCACCGATCTGCGCGCCTCGATGAGCCTGGTGATCGCGGGGCTGGCGGCCGAGGGCGAGACGCAGGTGCATAGGCTGTATCATTTGGACCGGGGCTATGAGCGGTTGGAGGAAAAGCTGGCGCTGGTGGGGGCGCAGGTGGAGCGGGTTGGGGGGGACTGAGTAGGATTTTTGATCCTCTTTCTTCTTTAGCTCCTGGCCTATAGAAACCAAAGTTCAGCATCAGCAACAGGGGCAATGCGGTGAAGATTGCGAAAAAAACTCAAGACCGACTGGGGGCTGGTTTGAAAAAGTATCAGCCAATTGTTCGCAAGCTAGCCGAGCGCGATATATCCGAAGCCGACACGGTGACAGTCATCAAAGACATGCTCACTGACATATTCGGCTACGATAAGTATACGGAGCTTACAAGCGAGCAGCAAATCAGGGGCACTTTTTGCGACCTGGCGATCCGCGTTGATGGCAAGATTCACTATCTCGCAGAGGTAAAGTCGGCTGGCACTTCACTCAACGAAAATCATCTCCGCCAGGCTGTAAACTACGGTGCACATCAGGGCATTGAATGGATATTGCTTACCAACGGGATCATTTGGAAAATTTATCGAATCAAGTTTGCCCAACCGATTGATTGGGACGAAGTCTACAGCTTTGATATGGGGTCAGTCTCGTCTCGTTCGGCGGACGACCTTGCCAACCTGGCGATGCTTTGCCGCGAGAGCATTGCAACTGATGCGTTGCAGGCATTCCACAAGCAAGCCCAGATTGTGAACAGATTCGTCCGTGCGGAGCTTTTGCTGAGTGACGCTGTTGTCAGCTCACTTCGCAAGGAAATGAGGCGGCTCTTCGACGGCCTCAAGACTGGCGACGATGAACTCCGCATTCTGCTGACTAATGACGTCATCAAGAGAGACGCGCTGGACGGTGAGCAGCCCAAGTCCGCCAAGGCATTGGTTAAGAAGGCATCTTCTACTCTTGCGCGAAAAGCAGCGAAAGCGGCATTGCAGTAATTGCCCTGCTCCCACCCCCGCTCAGCCTGAGCGGGACTGGGATTTACCTCGCTGGCGTTCGGTTAGCCCCTCTTCTTCAGGGGAGGGGTTGGGGTGGGGGCTGTCCGACTTGTGCCGCGCTTGGGGTGAAACCCCACCCCGCTGCGACTAGGCGGCCCTTCGACAAGCTCAGGACTCGCCAAGTCTCGCTGCCCCTCCCCTGAAGAGGAGGGGGAAGGACAGGACTGCCCTGCCAACGCTTGACGCAACGCCGCGTTGATCCGGCTTTGCCAGCCAGGACTGCTTTTCCGCCAACCCTCGATCACGTCTGCCTCAAACCGCCTGACCCAACGTCCGCGCCACAATCCCCGGGTCCCGCGCCAACATTGACAACAGCACCCGTGCTGGTCCTTCGGGCTGGCGGCGGCCTTGTTCCCAGTTGCGCAGGGTGGCGATGGAGACGCCGAACTGGCGGGCGAAGAGGTCCTGGGTTGCGCCAGTTTTCTTGCGGATGGTAGCAATGTCGATTGCCGGGAAATGATGTACGCGCAGGCCGGGAACAGCTTTACCCCGCGCATAGGCGCGCGCTTCGGCAACACTGGCCATCAGGCCGTCAAAATCTTCGTCTTTCATCTTTTGCCTCCAAAGTCTTTGATCAGCCAGTCGGCTTCGTCAACCAGCCGTTTGAGCTGGCTCGCTGTCAGATTGTCGGCCTCATTCTTGGCGAACACCCACAGCAGCACCGCTGGAAATCCTTGCGAATAATACCAGTAGATGATCCGCCCGCCACTGCTCTTGCCGCGCCCAGCCAAGGCGATCCGCAACTTGCGCAGCCCTTTTGAACCAGCGAGGATCACGCCTGCATCAGGCCGCGCGGCCACAATGTTGACGATGTGCGCACGTTCAGCATCCGGCATGATGCGCGATGCCTTCGCCAGATAGGCACCGGTTTCTACGACGGTAGTCAGCTCACTCATTGACGGCATCACTACGCCATTGGCGTAACGCAGTCAATCGGCCCGTTGCACGGCTGGCAGCCATGGGTTAGCTTCCTTCAAGCACGGGGCAAGGCAGCTTCCCGTTCAGGCGTTCCCGCCCAACGTTGCTTGATTTAACGAGGGTACCCCTCGCGGGAACACATATGTCGCAAAAACAATCTACACCTCCCACCTTCCCCGCCCTCATCCGCACCTTCACCCGGATCGGTTTCCTCAGCTTTGGCGGGCCTGCCGGGCAGATTGCGCTGATGAACCACGAGATTGTCGACGAGCGCAAATGGGTCGATCAAGGCGCGTTTCTGCGGGCACTGAACCTGTGCCATCTGCTGCCCGGGCCGGAGGCGCAGCAGCTGGCGACGTGGATTGGCTGGCGGCTGCACGGGGTGAAGGGCGGACTTGCGGCGGGGTTGTTGTTCGTGATCCCGGGCGCGCTGGTGATGCTGGGGCTGTCGCTGATTTATGTCATGGCGGCAGGCCTTAGTTGGTTCGCGGCGTTGTTCCTGGGGATCAAGGCAGCGGTGCTAGGGATCGTGGTGCAGGCGCTGCTTCGGATCGGCCAGCGCGCGCTGGGGACGCGGTTCAAGCTGGCGCTGGCAGTCGCCGCGTTCCTCGCGCTGGCGCTGCTGGATGCGCCATTCCCATTGGTTATCCTGCTGGCGGCGATTGCGGGAGCATTGGTAGGCAATTGGCATCCCGAGTGGCTCGGTGCCCATGCCATTCCGCCCGCGCCGCTGAGTCAGCCAAGCCGTCGCCAGCTGGCCGGGGCGACGCTTGTCACTGTTCTGACATGGCTGGCAATCTGGGCGCTGCCGATGGTGGTGATCGCGCTGACACTGGGCCAGGATTCGGTGCTGTGGGACATCGGCGCGTTCTTTTCCAAACTGGCGGTGGTCACTTTCGGCGGGGCCTATGCGGTACTGGCCTATATGGCCCAGCAATCGGTCGAGCATTTCGGCTGGCTGAACGCGGGTGAGATGGCTGACGGGCTGGGGCTGGCCGAGACCACGCCGGGACCATTGATCATGGTCACGCAGTTCGTCGGCTTTCTGGCGGCCTGGCGCGATCCGGGAGTGCTGTCACCGATGACCGCCGGACTGCTTGGCGCGGGGCTGACCACCTGGGTCACTTTCGCGCCGTGCTTCCTGTGGATCTTCGCCTGCGCGCCGTGGATGGAACGGCTTGAGCGGGTTCCCGCGCTGCAGGCCGCGCTGGCTGCGATTACGGCGGCAGTGGTCGGCGTGATCGCCAATCTGGCGCTGTGGTTTGCGGTCCATGTGCTGTTCGCCCGGCCCGAGGCGGCGATTTTCGGCCTGCCTGACCCTGCCAGCCTTGATTGGCGGGCGGCGCTGATCGGGGCAGTGGCGGCGTTGCTGCTGTTTCGCTTCAAACGCGGCGTTCCGACCGTGCTGGCGGCGTCAGCCCTGCTCGGCCTCGGCCTGACGCAGTTCTGAAACTAGCCAGCCGACCAGCCAGACCCGGATTGCGCTGGCGAGGCCAGGCGGGGTTGGCGCAGCGATCCGCTCCACATCGATCCGGGCGACCAGCGCGTTGATCGGCAGGCCCTGCGCAGTAGCAGCCTGTTTGAGCAATTCCCAGAACAGCGGCTCGAGGCTGATCGAGGTCTTGTGGCCGGCAATCTCGACCGAGCGTTTGCGCGGTGGGTGATAGGGGGTGGTCATGGATTAGCAGCAGCGCCGATGAGGAAGAAGCAAGTCTGTTTCACACGAAGACACGAAGCGGTCTTGTATGGGGCGGAGCCCTTCAAAAATCAAAAGGTTCCGTTTGCGGTGCCGCTGGGATAAAGAATAAGGCCTGCGGCAAGGCGCAGCACCTTCGTGTCTTCGTGTGAAACAAATCTCGCTTGGCTGCCCCTCAATACATATGCTGCCCGCCGTTGATGCTCATCGTCGAGCCTGTCACAAACGCGCCATTTTCCGAGGTCAGGAAGGCCACCCCGCGAGCGATTTCCTCGGCCTGGCCCAGCCGGCCGACCGGGATCTTGGCAACGATCTTTTCCAGCACCGGCGCGGGCACGGCAGCGACCATGTCGGTGTCGATATAGCCCGGCGCGATGGCGTTGACGGTGACGCCGAACTTGGCGCCTTCCTGCGCCAGCGCCTTGGTAAAGCCGTGGATCCCCGATTTGGCGGCGGCATAGTTGACCTGGCCATATTGACCGGCCTGCCCGTTGATCGAGCCAATATTGACGATCCGGCCCCAGCCGCGCTCGCGCATGCCGGGGAAAGTCGCCTTGGCCATGTTGAAACAGCCGCCCAGATTGATCCGCATCACCTCGTTCCAATCGTCATAGCTCATCCGGTGGAGCACACCATCGCGGGTTACCCCGGCGTTGTTGATGACAATATCGACCGGGCCATATTCGGCAGCCACCGCCGCGCATCCGGCCTTCGCCGCTTCATGATCGCCGACATCCCAGCGATAGGCCGCGATTCCTGTGGCGGCGGTGAAGGCCTTGGCCTTTTCATCATTGCCGCCATAATTGGCGATCACGGTATGGCCCTGTCTCTTGAGCCGCAGGCAGATCGCCTCGCCAATTCCGCGTGTACCGCCAGTTACAATTGCAACCCGTTTCATAATCGCCTCACCCTGATGTTTTACGCTACGGTATCCTTAGGCGGGGCACCGTGCCGCGACAAGCGCCGCGCATACGTAAACGGGGGTGAATTCAGGCTCTAGAAGCGGAACTGGGTGCCGACATAAACTGCCTGATTATCCTGGCGACCATCGGTCAGCGGAACCAGCCGGTCACGATCTGATGAGTAGCGCACTCCAGCGGTGACATTGAGGTTGCGAGTCAGTCGGTAACTGCCGCCAACATCCACAGTCTGGTCAGCCTGACCTTCGAAAGTGCGCGGTGCGCGACCGGTCTTTTCCTTTTCATCCAGCGCGATCCGCGGGCTGAAGCGTGAAGGATCGCCCTTCGCCGAAGTACCGGGCTTATAGCTGGCCAGATCAGGCATTTCCAGTTTTTCGGCCGAGATACCAAGATTTTGGGCGAATGGCTTATATCCCCGCGAAACCCCCAGACTGTAGCCGTTTGGTGCCAGGCGAAGAAGCGATGCGCCAGTTTCGTCGTCGTTCACAGCAAGCTGCGGCCGCGTTCCATAGGCCCGGGCATTGCCAGCATCGACCCGGACCGCCACCGTTACCGACCGATCAAGCGGTGAAGCCGTTGCTGCCGGGGTAAAGCGGAACAGCCGTCCTTTGGAGAGGGCGCGAACACTGATGCTCCGGGCCAGCCGGGGATCTACTGTGGTTGGCACAAAACTGCTTCCCGCAGTCTGCGGACTTTCCGACATTTGCTGCGGTTCCAGCCCGCTTGTAACAGCAAGCACGGCGCTGGGCAGGGCCAATGCTGTTACCGCGCCAGCCAGCAGCAACGACGTGGCGCCGCCGCCCCGCATCCTGGTCATACTGTCATTCTCTGACATTTTCTGACGCCCACTCTGCCAAATAACACTCTAGAGATGCAGGCCATTGCCCGACTCAATTCGCAATTCATGCGCCAAACCAGCGAAAAGCCAAGCGGTTTCTTGCCGCCCAGCCCTTAATCGAGGCTTAACCGGCAGGTGACTGCGCGATGTTCATGGCGGGTTCACTGGCCGAACCGGCAAAAGGCACCTCAAAGCGCACTTGCCGCCTTCGTCGCGGCGGGTATAGAGGCCCGAGACAGTTCATGGGCTTTGACCTGGCACTGCGAGATTGAACAGGATTTGGAAAACACGATGACTGGTAGCTCTTCCACCGGCCGCACCACTTTGAAGCTTCTGGCACGCGCCGGCTTTGTTGGCTTCGCCGCGCTTGCTCTGGTCAGTTGCGGAGGCAAGGATCGCCCCAAGGCTGATCTTGCCGCCTCAAAGGTGACCACCATCGGCGTCAACAGCTATCTGTGGCGCGCCAGCCTTGAGGCATTGTCCTTCATGCCGCTGCTCCAGACCGACAGCTCGGGGGGCGTGATTGTGACCGATTGGTATGCCAATCCCGGCAATACGGCTGAGCGGGTCAAGGTAACAGTCACCATCCTCGATCAGGATCTGCGCGCCGACGCGCTGCGGGTTGCTGCCAGCCGCCAGGTTGCGCAGGGCGGCGGCTGGGTCGATGCCCCGGTTCAGGCGGCTACTGTTCAGCGGCTAGAGGATATTATCCTGACCAAGGCCCGCGATCTGCGCCGCAGCGCGATCAATTAAGGCACCCAAATGATTGCGTCGGCCCCGGCTTGACCGGAGACCGCTGGCCTCCAGATTCGACGGCAGAGTGATTGGGCCAGCGATCCCCGCTTGCGCCGGGATGACGAGCGGTTAGAGGAACGGGCATGACTAGCGACCGTTCCGAATCTTCGCGTTTTGATCCCGCCGCTGCCGACCCGCGCTGGCAGAGCGTGTGGGACGACCGCCAGTGCTTCCGCGCTGATGATAATACTGCCAAGCCCCGCAGCTTCGTGCTGGAGATGTTCCCCTATCCTTCGGGGCGGATCCATATCGGCCATGTCCGCAATTATACGATGGGCGATGTGCTGGCCCGGACCAAGCGGATGCAGGGCTTTGAAGTGCTCCACCCGATGGGCTGGGAC
>JANOKC010000008.1:0-2627 GCA_031419035.1 Novosphingobium sp.
TCCTGCCCCCGAGGCGCGAATGCGCGAGAGGTCAAAGATCGATTTCCACCGCAGCTTCCACCCGGTCGGCGCGCTACGCCAGATGGCGGCAATCGTCGCCGATGGTGATCGCCGCGAAATGCTCGGCAAGATCACCGCGCCAACGCTGGTGATCCATGGGTTGGCCGATCCGCTGGTGCCAGTAGAAGCCGGCAAGGATACCGCCGCCAGCATCCGGGGTGCAAAGCTGCATCTGATCCCCGGCATGGGCCACGATCTGCCGCTGGAGCTGGTGGACGAGATCGTTGGAAAGATTGCCGAGGTTGCGGTTTAGTTTCGAATTTCACCCCCAGCCGAAATACCGCCCCACAAAGATCAGCGCCATCCCGCCCAGCACCGAGGCGAGGCAGCCGCCGCGGTTGAAACCGCCGCCTGCGCCGCGATTGGCGATCAGACCCGCCAGCAGTGACCCTCCGACGCCGAGCAGGATCGTCATGCCCCAACCCATGTCCACGTCGCCGGGATAGAAGAACCGCGCCAGTGCGCCTACAAGCAGCCCGCTGATGATCGCTCCGATAATATT
The DNA here is from genome assembly GCA_031419035.1 of Novosphingobium sp. Classification (GTDB taxonomy): domain Bacteria; phylum Pseudomonadota; class Alphaproteobacteria; order Sphingomonadales; family Sphingomonadaceae; genus Novosphingobium. The sequence goes on from JANOKC010000008.1 coordinate 563, forward strand.
GAACATGACTTGTCTGGCTCCTGAAACTGGCAGCAGCCTAGCGGTGGTTTGGCTGCGGCGAAAGAGCCTCGCGCAACATCGTTGCCGGACCTGATTCTATCGTTAGTCAACAGCCCGGCAGCGCTGTCCCCCGACAAAAATTTTTTCACAGATTCACTTTGTCTCTTGCGCTCTGCAACAGTCCAGACTTTCCCGCGCGTCGCTGCGTTGCAGCAGGCCACTTGATGCGTCCCGGAGTCCCCCAACATGGTTACCGATGAATTTACCCTCTTGCGCGCGATTCAGGATGAGGCACTATAGATAGTGGTTCAGCATTAAGGTGGACCTCTAGTCCTAGATTCAAGCCGTTTGGCGCCGCTTACGCCAGAGAGATGGATTCGGGCTTGGAAAATCTTCCCTGCAAGGCGGTCCGGGGACAAGTCGGGGATAAGTTTTTTCCCTTCTGGCCGCGTAATTTGCTAGGCTGGCTGCTTGCCTGCCGATTCGAACGAATGCGGAACATCGCGGGGGCGCGAATTTCGCCAGGGCAACAGTTTTTGGGGTTAGGGGCACAAGTGGATTTCAGGAACGGGGAAGAGCCATCGATGGCTGAAGTTGATGGCGCGGTTGCGGTTGCTGAGGCTCCCGTTGCTGAAAAGATGGAGGCGGGCACAGCCCCGGCAATGGCGATGACCGAAAAAAGCGATGCAGGCTCGGCTGAGCTGATCATGCAAGCGGGCGTGGAAGCGCTCGCCAAGGCCGTAGCCGCGCCGAAGTATGAAGACAGCCCCAAATACGCGGACAGCAAGGCAATTGCCGAGCGGCGCTTCACCATTGTGACCGACCATGCCCGCGATGAACTGCTGACCCTGTTCGGTAAGGACACGCTGGATGATCGCTATCTGCTGCCCGGTGAAAAATATCAGGATCTGTTCGCCCGCGTCGCTGATGCCTATTCGGACGATCAGGATCACGCTCAGCGGATCTATGACTATATTTCCAAGCTGTGGTTCATGCCGGCAACGCCGGTGCTGTCAAACGGCGGTACCGGGCGCGGTTTGCCGATCAGCTGCTATCTCAATTCGGTGTCAGACAGTCTTGAAGGGATCGTCAACACCTGGAATGAGAACGTCTGGCTCGCTTCGCGCGGCGGCGGGATCGGGACTTACTGGGGCAATGTCCGCGGGATTGGCGAGCCGGTTGGGCTCAACGGCAAGACTTCCGGGATCATCCCGTTTGTGCGGGTGATGGACAGCCTGACGCTGGCCATCTCGCAAGGCTCGCTGCGGCGCGGCTCGGCCGCCTGTTATCTCGATGTGTCGCATCCGGAGATTGAGGAGTTCCTCGAAATCCGCAAACCATCGGGCGATTTTAACCGCAAGGCGCTCAATCTGCACCATGGCGTGCTGCTGACTGACGATTTCATGGAAGCGGTCCGCGCGGGCGACGAATTCCACCTGCGCAGCCCCAAGGACGGCTCGGTCCGCGCCACGGTTGATGCCCGCTCGCTGTTCCAGAAGCTGGTTGAGACGCGGCTGGCCACGGGCGAGCCCTATATCGTCTTCTCCGATACGGTGAACCGGATGATGCCCAAGCATCACCGTGATCTGGGGCTCAAGGTTTCCACCTCCAACCTCTGCTCGGAGATTACCCTGCCGACCGGCATCGACCATCTGGGCAATGATCGCACCGCGGTGTGCTGCCTCTCCTCGCTCAATCTTGAGACCTGGGAAGAATGGCAGGGCGACAAGAATTTCGTCGAGGATGTGCTGCGCTTCCTCGATAATGTCCTGCAGGACTATATCGATCGTGCGCCGCCAGAAATGGCGCGGGCGAAGTATTCCGCGATGCGCGAGCGGTCAGTGGGCATGGGGGTGATGGGGTTCCATTCCTACCTCCAGAAAAAGGGCATCGGCTTTGAAAGCGCGATGGCCAAGGCGCTCAACCTCAAGATGTTCAAATATATCGCGGGCAAGGCGGATGAAGCCTCGATGATGCTGGCCGAGGAACGCGGGGCCTGCCCGGATGCCGCCGATATGGGCGTGATGCAGCGCTTTTCGTGCAAGATGGCGATCGCGCCAACCGC
>JANOKC010000009.1:0-1783 GCA_031419035.1 Novosphingobium sp.
TCCCATGTCAAAATGCCAACTCTATCTCATATCGCCGCTCGAAGTGGACGGTGCCTTTCCCGAAGTGCTTGCCCGCGTGCTGGATTCCCACGGGGCTTTTGCACCCGTCGCGGCCTTCCAGTTCCGCGTAAAGGGGCTGGATGATCATGCCGCAGCACTGCTGGCCGAGCCGCTCCTGCGGATTTGCCAGAGCCGGGACGTGGCGTTCATCGTCAATGATTCGGTCAGTCTGGCCAAGCGGCTGGGCGCAGATGGAGTCCATCTGGGCCAGCAGGACGGCGACGTGCGTGAGGCGCGGCAATATCTGGGCAAGGACGTCCAGATTGGCGTCACTTGCCACGGCAGCCGCCATCTGGCGCTGGAAGCGGGCGAGGCCGGGGCGGACTATGTCGCGTTCGGGGCGTTTTACCCGACCACCACCAAGGAAGTGGTCTACACCGCCAAGACCGCGCTGCTGCGCTGGTGGCACGTCTGGTCCGAACTGCCGTGCGTCGCGATCGGCGGAATCACGCTTGAAAACGCCACTCCGCTGATCGAAGCCGGGGCCGATTTCCTCGCGGTGTCAGCGGGCGTGTGGCAGCATCCCGAAGGGCCGGAAGCGGCAGTGGCGGGCTTTGTCCGGCTGATGAAAGAGATCCGCTCGTTCGATCCGGCCGAAGCCGATCTGGCCGCGATCATGGACGAACTGGGCGAGCCTTTGCCCGGAATGGACGAGACGGAGTAAGCGATTTTCCGGGCGGTTCCTAAGCCTGCGCTAATGTGCCACACCCTGCGATAATGCCAACCAGTTGGAAGCCGTGCCCATGACCGCAATTCCCACCCGCGAACTGACCCTGCGCGGCATCCTGCTCGGCGCGGTGCTGACGGTGCTGTTCACTGCCGCGAATGTCTACCTGGGCCTGCGCGCGGGGCTGACCTTTGCAACCTCGATCCCGGCTGCAGTTATTTCGATGGCGGTTCTGCGCTCGTTCAAGGGTGCGACGATCCAGGAAAACAACATTGTCCAGACGATTGCCTCATCGGCTGGCACGCTTTCAGCGATAGTCTTCGTGCTGCCGGGGTTGATCATGGTCGGCTGGTGGACAGGCTTTCCCTATTGGCAGTCGGTTGCTGTGATCGCGTTGGGCGGGGTACTGGGGGTGATGTATTCGGTGCCGCTGCGCCGTGCGCTCGTTACCGGTTCGGATCTGCCCTATCCCGAAGGGGTCGCCGCTGCCGAAGTGCTCAAGGTTGGCGCAGGAGTGGGCGGGGCCGAGGAAAACAAGCGCGGATTGGCCGCGATCGTCGTCAGCTCAATCGTCTCGGCGGCCTATGCCATCCTCGCCCAGACCAAGATCGTCGCCGCCGAAGCCGCGAAGAGTTTCCCGCTCGGCGCCGGTGCGACCACCGTCACCACCAGCCTGTCGATGGCGCTGATCGGGGTCGGCCACCTGGTCGGGCTCGCGGTCGGGATCGCGATGCTGGTCGGGCTGATCATCAGCTGGTTCGTGCTCGTCCCGTGGCAGACCGGACTTGCCGGGCTCGCGTCGGCCGCCGATCTCGAAACGCTCGTCTCGACCACCTTCCGGGCCAAGGTCCGCTTCATCGGCGCGGGCACGATCGGCGTCGCGGCGCTGTGGACCTTGTTGAAGATCATCGGCCCGATCATCAGCGGCGTCACCTCGGCCTTGGCCGCAAGCCGGGCGCGCGCCAAAGGCGGGCAGGACAGCCTCGCCTTGACCGAGCGCGACATCCCGATCGGCATCATCGGGCTGACGATTGTCGGCGCGATGATCCCGATCGG
>JANOKC010000010.1:0-1903 GCA_031419035.1 Novosphingobium sp.
TTCTCCACTTCGCCAACGGAACGGCCCATGGCCTTGCGCAAGGCGTTTTTGATCTTGGAGAAGGTTTGCTCGATGGGGTTCAGGTCTGGGCTGTAAGGCGGCAGGAACAACAGTCTGGCACCCGCTTTGGCGATGGCCTGCCTGATGGCATCAGCCTTGTGACTGCCGAGATTGTCCAGGATGACAATGTCGCCGTGCCGCAAGGTCGGGACGAGGAACTGCTCGACGTAGAGCAGAAAGCTTTCACCGTTGATCGGGCCATCAAAGACGCATGGGGCGGTGATGCCATCAACGCGCAATGCCGCCAGAAAGGTCAGCGTCAGCCAGTGGCCATGAGGCGTGCGTGCGCGAAGTCTCCGGCCCTTTTGCGACCAGCCGCGCAAGGGCGCCATGTTGGTCTTGACCCAGGTCTCATCGATAAAAACCAGCCGCGCTGCGCTCAGCCAGGCTTGCAGCCTGAACCACCATTTCCGCTTTCTGGCGACATCAGGCCGGGTCGCTTCCTCGGCGTGAACGGTTTTTTTTGAAGCTGAGGCCAAGCCGCTTCACAAAGTTCCACAGCGCGCCATGGCTCACAACAAGCCCGCGCTCGACAAGCTCGTCCCGCACTTGCTTCAAAGTCACATGAGGCCCTTGCAACATCCTCGCTCGCAGCCATTCTTCCTGGCCTTCGAGTATCGGCTTGCGATGCCCGCCGATCTGGCCCGCCGTGATCTTGCCAGTCTCGCGAAGCTGCGCCGCCCAGCGTACCGCCGAAGCGCGGCTCACCTCATAGGCTTCTGCCGCCTTGCCCGAAGAACCGTGTTTCAGGGCAAAGGCCCCGGCCTTCTCGCGAACCTTGATTGGATATCCTTGTCCCATCCATGCCAGCCTCCATCCAGCCGACACCTTGAATCAGATCACGTCTGATTTGGGAATCCCAATTCGATTCAGCCTAATGTGACTTTGCTCTATCTCGGTTATAACGATGTCTACATGCGCCGATCGGGCTTCACAAACGAAGAGATCATGGCGCGGTTTCGGGCAGCAGGTGCCCATGTTGTTGACGCTACGCTGGTAGCGGAGGACGGAAGCCCGCTAACACGCTACGAATTGTCGAGTCCGCTCATTATCGCCAAAGACGGTCATCCGACGGCACTGGCACAGCGGAATCGGGCCAAGCTGTTGTTCCAATACCTTTTGGAAGAACTTCCGGACACACTCGGCGCCCGGTAGCGGGAGCGGCTGTCAATCCGGTTCAAACATGTTCTGATAGTCGGCCCTCAACGCCGGATCCTGATCGGCTTTGCGCAGCATGCAATTTCCCACTACCAGCAATTCGATCTCGCTGCCCATGTAGCAGCGGAATGCGTCCTCGGGTGTATTGACGATCGGCTCGCCCCGCACGTTGAAGCTGGTATTGACCAGCACCGGACAGCCGGTCTTGTTCTTGAAACTGGTAATCAGTGCGTGGAAGCGTGGGTTGGTGTCGCGATGCACTGTCTGGATGCGCGCCGAATAGTCTACATGCGTGACGGCCGGTATTTCGGAACGGGCGACGTTCAGCTTGTCAATGCCGAACAGCGCTTGCTCCTCGCTCGTCATCGTGCGCCGCCGCGCCTGCTTCACGTCGGCGACCATTAACATGTAGGGCGAGTCCGCGTCGAATTCGAACCAGTCGGCAACGTCTTCCCGCAACACGGCGGGCGCGAAGGGGCGAAAACTCTCCCGATACTTCACACGCAGATTGAGTGTCTTCTGCATTGTGGGTGACCGGGGATCGCCGAGCACGGACCGCGCGCCGAGCGCCCGGGGGCCGAACTCCATACGCCCCTGCATCCAGCCAACCGCCTCTCCGGCCGCGAGCGACTGCGCAGTGAATTCGATCAGTTGTGCATCCGACACCACCACAAACCGGGCACCT
>JANOKC010000011.1:0-6332 GCA_031419035.1 Novosphingobium sp.
CGGGCTCAGCGGAAAGAAGGCCATCATTATCGGTGCGGCACGAGGTATCGGCATGGCAACTGCCGAAATACTCGCGCGCGAAGGATGCGATCTGGCCATCACGGCGCGCTCTGAGGACGGCGTGAAGGAAGCGGTCGCCAATTTGCGGAAATATGGAACCAAGGTGTTTGGTTCTGCGATCAATGTGAAAAAGGAAGATGCCTACAAGGCCTGGCTCACCAGCGCGATAGAGCAGCTGGAAGGCTGCGACATCCTGATCCCGATCACTTCGGCCAGCGGCGGGATCGGCAGTGAGAAGTACTGGCACAATGCCTTTGAAGTCGATGTGCTGGGGCCAGTCCGCGCGGTGGAGGCGGTGCTGCCGATCATGACCGAGCGAAAGACCGGTTCAATCGTGCTCATCAGCACCACCTCGGCAGTCGAGGCAATGGGCGGGCCGCAGGCTTACAATGCCATGAAGGCGTCATTGATTACCTGGGGCAAGCAGCTGGCGCTGGCGCACGGCAAGGACGGCATAAGGATCAATGTCGTGTCTCCCGGTCCGATCGAATTTGAGGGCGGCAACTGGGACATGCTAAAAGGCACGATGGAAAAGTTCTATGCCTCGACGCTTCGCCAGCAGCCAAGTGGCCGCTTGGGCACGCCCGAAGAAATTGCCCGGGCGATTGCGTTCCTCGCCAGTCCTGCGGCCAGCTGGTGCAACGGATCGCACCTCGTCGTCGATGGCGGCTTCACCAATCGCACGCATTTCTGAAGGCACAGCGATGGACGTCAAACGCCAGGTTGATATTATCCGGGTCAACCCGCAGGATTGGCCGGAGGGTACACCTGCCGAGAAAGCGGAGGACCCGGATCTCGGCAATGAGCTGATTCCTGTCGAGCGCTATTATTCACCCGACTTCATGGAGCGCGAGTGGCAGAAGATCTGGAGCAAGGTCTGGCTGCTAGGCGGTCGCTCCGATGACATAAAAGAGGCGGGCGATTTTATCTGCACCGATATAGGCCGCGAATCCGTTATTATCGTGCGGCAGGCGGACGGGTCGGTGCGGGCCTTCCCCAATGTCTGCCTGCACCGCGGCAACCGGCTGCGCCCCGAAGGACTCGGCAACGCCGAGAACTTCCGCTGCATGTATCACCACTGGACCTATGACCGTGAAGGCAAGATCACCCATATTCCCGATCTTGGCTCCTTCCCGCAAGGCGCCCCGCCGGAAGGGCGTTTGCCATCACTCCCTTGTGCCGAGTGGGGTCACTTCGTCTGGTTCTCATTGAACCCCGATGCGGGTCCGCTTGAGGACTATCTGGGGGTCATCCCCCAGCATTTGAACCCCTATCATTTCGAACGGATGGCGTGGAAGCGCGATGTCACGATCGAATGGGATTGCAACTGGAAGACCTCGGTCGATGCCTTCCACGAGAATTATCATGTCCAGGGGATCCACCCGCAGCTGCAATGGTATCTCGACGATGTGAATGTGCAGATCGATTGCTACGACCTGCATTCGCGCTATCTGGTCCCCTTTGCGACCATCAGCCCGCGCGTTGCGCTGCCCTCAACCATCCCGCCGGCGATCGATTATATGATGCGCCATGCGGGAATGGATCCAGCTGAATATGAGGGGCGGGTTTCTGACATTCGCCTCGATCTGCAAAAATTCATTCGGAAAAATGCCAGAAAACAGGGCAAGGACTTTTCAGAACTCAACGATGATCAGCTGACCGACGATTATCACTATTCGGTTTTTCCCAACGTCTCGATGAATATTCATGCCGAAGATGTCATGATGTTCCGCCAACGCCCGCATCCGACCGATCCGGACAAGATGTTCTACGATTTATGGATGTTTGAACTTGTCCCTGAAGGCCAAGAATGGCCCGAGCGCGTTCGTCATCAGCATTTCAAGCACGGCGACAAGTCAATCGGCCAGGTGCTTGATCAGGATGCCTTCAACCTTCCCACGGTGCAGAAAGGCATGCGCTCAAGCGCTTTCAAGGGACTGTGGCTGAACAGTCAGGAACTGCGAATCCGTCATTTTCACAACGTGATAGATGGCATGATCTATGGTAATAAGGGCCGGAAAGCGGGGGATTCCTAGCTTCAGCTATGCGAGCGGTGGTAGCTCAGCACCATCTCTTCGGCGAGGCATTCTAGAATCGGCGGGACCAGCCGCTCATGAAAATCAATCTGCATGTGACGGTCGAACGCGGCGGCATCCCTGAAGGTCGCGATGCAGTGGAAAAGGTTTTCATCGCTATCAGACTGGAACAATTCATAGACCAAAGCGTCCGGTTCATGCGCGAAAACGAGGCCCTTTAGCTCGGTCTGCAACGCGATAAACGCGGCGCGCTTGTCGGGTTTGACCAGCAGGCGGGCGATGAAGCTCTTGCCAATGCTCATATGGATACCTTTTCGAGCTCCGCTACCAGCATGTCGCGGAGGCGGAATTTCTGGATTTTGGACGTGGACATCGGCCAGTCCGAGACGAACAGGACATGGCGCGGCAGTTTGAACGAGGCAAGCTGGCCGGTGCAGTGAGCGATCAACTCGGCCTCGCTTGCGCTGCTGCCGCCATGCAATTCGACAAAGGCAGCCGGTACCTCGACATAGCGGGGATGCGGAATACCGGTGACCTGGGCGAGCTTGACCGCCGGGTGCGTTTGCAAAACGGCTTCGATCTCGGCAGCCGCAACATTCTCGCCGCCCACTTTCATCATGTCCTTGGTCCGGCCGTGAAACATGATCTGACCCTCGGCATCGAACGAGCCGATGTCGCCGGTGTGAAACCAGCCATCGCGGTCGATCACTTCTGCCGTTTTTTCGGGCGCGTTGTAATAGCCCGCAAGCATGTTGGGGCCGCGTGCAACGATCTCGCCCTGTTCGCCAGCCGCGCACTCCCTGCCGGTCTCTACCTCGACAATCCGCACCTCCCAGTCGTCGAGCGGGACACCCAGCCGCCAGCCGCGCGCCTGCCAGCTGTCGGTTATGCGGCTGGTACAGATCGTGCCCGATCCCTCGGTCAGCCCATAAGTGCCGACCATGATCGTATGCGGCATGGCGGCAGACATTGCGTCGCGAATGGCATCGGGCTGGACCGCGAAATTGGCATTCATCAGCCGCACGCTCGACAGATCGGTCGCCTGAAATCGCGGATGGGCGATCAGATCCTGCATGATTGTGACAAAGCAAGGATAGGCATGCGTCGCTTTTTCGCGCGCCAGCATTTCGAGTGCCACACCGGCATCGAAATTGGGGATGGTTAGATAAGCCCCGCCCGCATCGACGATCGAAACCATCGGTAAGATTCCGGCAATGTGAAAGATCGGCAGCGGCGACCAGAAGCGATCTCCCATTCCGATTTCATACCGATTGCCAAGGTTGCGGCTGTTGCCTACAATCCCTCTGTGACGGATCATGCAACCCTTTGGATTAGCGGTTGTGCCTGACGTATAGAGGATCAAGCTGGTACTTTGCGGGTCGACCGCGTCAATCCGGGCATCGACTTCAAATTCCGCAATCCCGCCACCTTCAGCAAGCGCCTTGGCAGCGGGCGCCAGGCTTTCAGGGCAAGGATCATCGATGCAAATGATCGACTTGAGCTTTGGCGCCTCAGTCAGCGCAAGCCTTTCACCGCCTGACCCGTGCGCAAGCGAAGGCAGCGCAGCCATCAGCCGTTCCCCGAAATCGAGTGAATCGGCCACACGCCCGGTCGTTATCAAGCAAGCAAGATCGGCATCCTTGACCAGAAACGCCAGCTCTCCGGGTTGATAGCGCGCATTGACCGGCACGCAGACAGCACCGGCCATCGCTATTCCGAACAGCAGATCCATAAACTCAGGACGGGTTGTCAGGAGAATGCCGACGTGATCCCCCGGTTCCACACCGCGAGCAATCAATGCTTTAGCCCACTGCCGCGCTGCCAGGTTCATTTCCGCGAGCGTCTCGCGCCGGTCAGGAAAGACGAGCGCTTCCTGATCCGGCCACCGGCCTGCCCTGTCGCGGAGCAGTGCCCCCAGTGTGTCGATGTCAGTGCCGGTCATAGGGGCAGGAGATAGTCGCGCGTATAGGTGCCGTCGATATGTTCGATCATCCTGGCAATGATCGGCGTGCTTTTGGGATTGGCCTGGTGAACCTGATCGGCGGCTTCGTCGACAAAGCTCTCGAATACCGCAAATGAGTGCGGTTCGCTGCGACGATAAAATTTATAGGCTAGCGTGCCAGGCTCGGCAGCGGCAATCGCCTCCATTTGTGGGATCAGCGCAGCGAAATCGGCGTCATGGTCCGGCTTTACCTTGAAGGTTGAAAGGAAGGTCCAACTCATGTTCCGGTCTCTCCCTTTTGACCCTCGATATAACGGTCTAGCTCAGTGTGGAAATGTCGCACCCTGGCCTCTTGCTCGCTCCACAGCGGCCCCTTGAAGCCGCGCGAACGGGCACCCTTCTGGACGATAGGCAGCAGCTCAGAATCCTGATCAAGCACCTCGCCAAGCTCGGGCGGCTGGCCTAGCGGGATCCGCACAATGTCTGGGCGGGTCAGCCCGGTCGTGTCTGTGTCCGCCGCAAGGCCCATCCAGGCCGGCGGTCCATATCCCGGTGCATCCAGATGTTTGAACAGGATACAGGTGTCATAGGTAAACTGACCCGGATCATCGGCGTGCGGCAGGAACCGGTGGAGGAAGACCGCCTCAGGATGACAGCCGATCTGCACGTTGGGAAACACGCCATAGATTGTTGAATCGCTCAGCTGGGTGTCGCTGAACTTGTCATAATCGAGGCCATAGCGTTTCGCCCGCTCGCGCTTTGCGGTTTGAATCGCAGCACGGCTTTCCTGCGCGGTGCCTTGAAAAGTTGCTGGATCAATCCCCGCATCCGCGAGCATCATCTGGATACCGGGGTTGATGCTTTCCTGATCGGGGAAGCGCGGTGATGGCTGGGCAAACGGCACGAACTGGCGGCTCATGCCATTTGGATAAAGGTCAATCTGGGTGCGATCGTCCATCACGCACTGGGTTTGCGGATGAACCGCGTGGAGATGGTAGATCTCGTAAAAGGCATCTACCCCGCCCTTCCAGTTCGCCGCCCAATCGGACTTCTTGTGCTGAATGACATTCATTGATCCGATATCGTAAAATTCCAGCTGATCCGCGACCGGACCAAGCCATTCGCGCAGCGGCGGCACGGCATCGTTCATTGATACGAACACAAGACCTGCCGCTTCCTCGCAGCGAACCGGGGTCAGATTGTGCGAATGGCACAGCACCTGCGGGTCGAAAGTTTGTTCATCGGTGACCTTGGTGCACGCGCCGTCCAGCCCAAAGCGCCAGTTGTGAAACGGACAGACGAATTCATCGACCGAACCAAAATCGCCGAGCACAAGCTGGCTGCCGCGATGGGGGCAGACATTGTAATGGGCCTTGAGGCCGCCATCATCGGTGCGCGCAACAATGAAGCTTTCGACGCCGATGTCGAACCGGATGAAATCACCGGCATCGCGCAGGTCAGATGCCGTCCCGGCCAGCAGCCAGGTCTTGGTCCACAGGAGTTCCCACTCCGCATCCTTGTAGCGCGGATCATAGAAGCGGTCTGGTGCAGGCCGCTTGGTGCCATTGTCGATTGCGGGCGCATGATCGTTGAACGGATGCGGTGTGCCCGTGTGAATCTTCCAATGTTCCGCGATGAAATTCACAGTCGCCTGTCCTCTCTACAGTCCGGTGCAACAGCCAGATCATGCCATGAATTTTGCTGCACGCAATCGTTGTAACCGGCTTTCGTCACACATCACACAATGAGAAGAAAAAAACAAACATGATTGCTTGTTAATTCAGCTTGTGCCACTTTGCTCATGTTCAAGGACTGGGGAACACAATTCCCGGCCTGTAGCAAAGGGGAAGGCTTGATATGGATATCCGCACATTGACCGTTGGCTCGGTAGCATCGTGTCTGGCCCTGGTATTGGCGGCTCCCGCATTTGCTCAGGAGGCGCAGAATGACACCCAGTCGGGTCTAAGCGAGATTATCGTTACGGCGACCAAGCGCGATTCTGATTTACAGACGACGCCAATCGCAATCTCGGCAATTGACCAATCGATCATCCAACAATCCAGCGCCAACGATATTGGCGATCTGTCGACATTTGTTCCCAATTTTTCGGCAGCGCGGATTACCGGTTTCAACGCCGCATCATTTGCCATGCGCGGCGTGGGCCAGAACAACATCATCGTTTACTACGAACCCTCGGTTCTGGTGACTGTTGATGATTTTGTCGTGCCCAGCGTCCAGACGCAATTGCTCGATACTTTTGACGTCCAGCAAGTTGAAGTGCTGCGCGGCCCCCA
>JANOKC010000012.1:0-11078 GCA_031419035.1 Novosphingobium sp.
GCAATCTCGTCGATCGTCAGACTTACAAACTGCGCCGCTCGGCCGCCCTGGCCGAGTGGCAGTCGCTCGCCGCGTGAGGTTGGTCACTTTGGCTATTCGTGCGCCAAACGGAGACGAGTTGCGATTAGACTGACAGCACCCGCGCGAGTCAACGCCGGTCAGGGACGAACCGGTCCCCAAGCGGGATCAGAGCCATCAACCGGTGTTGCCAGCTTGCGTTCGTTGCGCCCGGTTAGATCAACCTGCCAAATCCCGGTCCGGCCCGAGCCGCGCGCGGTGCGGAAAAATTGCACGATCCGGCCATTGGGCGACCAGGTCGGGGCCTCGTCCTGCCAGCTATCGGTCAGCGTGCGCAGATTACCGCCATTGGGATCAATCACTGCGATCCGGAAATTGCCGGTGATATGGGTGAAAGCGATCTGATCCCCGCGCGGACTCCATTCCGGCGTTGCCGCGCGGCCACCAAAGAAACTGATCCGGCGTTGATTGCTGCCATCGGCATTCATCACATAAACCTGCTGACTGCCCGAGCGGTCGCTTTCGAAAACGATCTTGGTGCCATCGGGCGAGAAGCTGCCGCCGATGTCGATGCCGGGGCTGTCGGTCAGCTTGACCGGCGTTCCGCCGCCTGCGGCCGAGATCCGGTAGATGTCGGTATTGCCGCCGGTTGCCATCGAATAAAGCACCCACTTGCCATCGGGCGACCAGCGTGGGGCAAAGGTCGGGTTCCGGCTCTGGGTGATCAGCCGCTGGCTGGCGGTGGCCAGATCATAAACATAAATCCGCGGATTGCCGTTCAGATAGCTCAGATACATGATCGAGCCATAATCTGGCGAATAGCGCGGGGTCAGCGCGGTGGCTTGTCCGGTGGTCAGATAGCGGTGATTGGCCCCGTCCGAATCCATGATCGCCAGACGCTTCATCCTGCGGTCTTTTGGTCCGGTTTCAGCAATATAAGCGACCTTGCTGTCGAAAAACGGGCTTTCGCCCGAAAGCCGCGAATAGACCATATCGGCGCATTTATGGGCGGCACGCCGCCAGTCAGCAGGCGCAACGGTCCAGCCCGCCTTGGCGAGCTGCTGGCTGAGGGCAACATCATAAAGATAGCAGCCGACCGTCAGCTGGCCGCCCTCCGCAGCGCGCACATAGCCCTGCACCAGCATTTCAGCGCTACGGGTTTTCCAGCTGGCAAAGTCCGGAGCTTGAATCTGTCCATAACCGGGCTGCGGCAGCGCATCGGGGCCAACCGGCTTGAACAATCCGTTGTTCTTGAGATCCGCCGTGATAATCTGAGCCACGCTGCGTCCCAGCGCGGCGGTGGAACCAGCGCTGGTCTGGGTTGGCACATCAGCATTGGTGGCAAAGCTCGGGATTGCTATGCCCAGATCCTGCCAGTCGTTTTCATCGGAAACCGAGCCAGACAATCCGCCTTCCTCAGCAGGCGGGATAGCTGGCGGGGTGGCCTGTTGTCCCAACGCTGGCGCAGACAAGACAAGTGCAAATACTGCAAATTTACGAAACATCATTGCGACAATTTCCTGTCGAAGCGAAAATCAGCGACGCGCTTCCACGCATCATGATATTCTGCGGGCAGATTGAACGGAGCAGCAAGCTGCACCGCGCGGATAGCTTGTTCGGCATGGCGCGCCGCTTGTGCGCGATTGGCGTCGGTAATTCCATCCTGCCGCACAACACGTGGGGTTCCCGTCACGCTGCCATCCTGGTTGAGGTTCCAGCTGAGGATCGTCACCAGTTTTTCAGCGTCCATTCCCTGCGGCGCGGTCCATTTGGGCTTGAGCTGACGCGAGATTGCCCCAGCCAGCGCCGAGCGCACCGCTGGGCCGATGGCGGCAGCAGGCGGATTTTGCGCAGCGCCACTCGCCCTCGCTCCGGGCGCAGCTTTGAGGAAATCACTCCCGATCCGGCTGGCTCCCGGAGGCCGGGCAGCAGATGATGCAGCGGTGCGCGGAGGAGAACTTGCTTTGGGGGGAGTAGTCGGACGGGGCGTAGGAGCGGCTTTGGCAATCGGCTTTGGCAATTGCTTGATCTGTGGCTTTGGCGGCGCCTTTAACAAGGGCCGGGGAATTGGCTGAAGCTTCGGCTGCGGCATGGGTTCTGCCACCGCGCGCTCCGCCGGCTGTGGCGCGAGTTCGGGCGCAGCGTCTGGCCGGGCGGCGGGTTCTGGCGCGGTAGATTGCAGCGCCGCCTCCTCACTCAGCGTCACTGTCATCTTTTCAGGCAGCGGCAGTGGCGCGGGCATCTGCGGCGCCAGCGCCAGCCAGGCGAACAGGGCCACATGCGCGACCACTGCCAGCCCAAGGCCGAAGGCTTCCTCATTGCGGAGCGGTGCGGTTGCCATGGTTAATGCCTAGGGCGACTCAACTGAACCGCTGGTGACTAGCGCAATCGAGTTAAACCCTGCACGATTAAGCTCACCCATCACGCTCATAACCCGGCCGTAATCGAGCGCCTTATCCGCCCGCAGCGTCACCTGCGGTGGTTTCCCGTCAGCGCCTTGCGGCAAAGCAACAAGCTGCTGGGCGAGTTTACCGCGAGAAACCTCGGCCTTGTCGATGAAGACCCTGCCCTCGCGGTCCATGGTCAAGGTTACCTGCTCCGGTTCCTGCGCCAGCGCCTTGGCCCTGCTTTCCGGCAGTTCAACTGGAACTCCAGCCGTCATCAGCGGGGCGGTAACCATGAAGATTATCAGCAGCACCAACATGACATCGACCAACGGCGTGACATTGATCTCTGCCATCGGCGCACGCCCGCGCCGCCTGCGGCGCCTAGCATTTGAGGAGCCTATCCCCATCAGTCCGCCTCCAGCTCGCGGCTCAGGCTGGCATGGAAGCGGTCAGCAAATCGTTGCAGCCTACCTTCAAGCAAATTCACCCGGTGCGAAAACCGATTGTAGGCAATAACCGCAGGGATCGCTGCAAACAGCCCGATCGCGGTAGCAAATAAAGCTTCGGATATGCCCGGCGCCACCACCGCGAGCGAGCTATTCTGCTGTTGGCCGATCTGGAAAAAGCTGTTCATTATCCCCCACACGGTTCCGAACAATCCCACAAACGGCGCGACCGAGCCAACTGTAGCGAGGAAATTCAATCGCTCGGCCAATCGGTCCGCTTCTTGCGCCACGGTGGAATCCATTGCCATCGCCAATCGCTGTCTTGCGCCATCACGGTCCACAGTTTTACTGGCGTTGGTCCGGCGCCACTCGGCCAGCCCGGCCCCGGCAACCCGCGCGGATGGGACATCGCCTTTCGCTCGCTCGGCCTGGAAAGCATCAATCTCGTTCGCCTTCCAGAAGTCGCGTTCATAGGCGTCGCAGCGCTTGGTTATTCCCGCCATCCGCAAGCTGAAGGACAGAATAATCGTCCAGACCCAGATGCTGGCGAGCACCAGCCCGCCCATCACCAGTTGCACCACGATATCGGCATCGAGGAACAGCTTGACCGGATTGAGGTGAGCAGGAGCTGCGGCAAGGAGAGACAGGGTTGTCATTCGAATCCTTCAGAAATTGGTCCAACTTGCGCAATGGCATTGCGCCAGGCACCGGGCATCCGGCGCGGGCGGCCATCGGGAGCAACGAAGCCAATCCGGAGGCGCGCTTCGGTCAGCAACACACCGTCCTTCAGGGCGCACTGGTGCATCCGGCAACTGGCGGCACGCACTTCTTCGGTCAGTGTTTCTATCAACACCGCATCGTCCAGCCGCGCTGGCGACAAATAGCGGATTGTCAGCCCGGTTACTGCGAATGCACCCTCGCCAGCCTCGTTCACGCTGCGCTGGTCGATCCCCAGCAGGCGGACAAAATCCGATCGTGCCCGCTCAAACCAGCGCAGGTAGTTGGCGTGATAAACCACGCCAGAAAGGTCGGTATCCTCAAAGTAGGCGCGCACCGCAAAACGGTGGATGCGGCCCTCGATCAGTCCGGAAGGTGGGAGGGGGTATGACGTCATGCGTAGCGGTCTTTAGCCGGGGGGCGACTCGCAGAGCAAGCTTAGTATCAGCCCTAACTTGCTAACATTGGGCCAAGTGGACACCCGCCGAACAAATGGACGTGCAAATGTGGGACTTCCTGATGGCTATGGATGCCAGTGTTGGCCAGCAGCCGATAGCCTGGCTCCACCAATCCGGATTCGCGCGCGACATGACCGACAGCCCGAACGAAGCCAGCGATTTCCTGTTCATTCGCCTTCGCACTGAAATCATCCCAGCTGACATATGCACCCTTGGGGATGACCAGAATATGTGCAGGCGCCTGGGGGTTGATGTCATGAAAGGCCAGAGCCCACTCGTCTTCATAGACAGTACGGTTGGGGATCTCTCCGCGCAGGATCCTGGCGAAGATATTCTTGTCGTCATAGGGCTGGGTAGGGTCGATCGGCATTACAGAGACCTCGATACTTTCTCCGCGATCCCAGAAAGTCCCTCACGCCGATCGAGCTCGGCCAGAACAGCTTCCAGCGGCACGCCCTTGGCATCGAGCAGAACGAGGAGGTGGAACAGCAAATCTGCTGCTTCGCCGGTCAGTTCGGCCTCATCACCAGTCAGCGCAGCGATGAGTGTTTCCACAGCTTCCTCACCCAATTTCTGTGCGATTTTAGGCAGGCCTTGCGCATTGAGTTTAGCGACGTAGCTCGTTTCAGGATCGCCAGATCGGCGCGCGGCGATGGTTGCAGCAAGGCGGGCGAGGGTGTCAGAACTATCCATAGCCACAGCATTGCGGCCATGGCAGCGCGCGGTCAAGATCAGTCGCGCGGTTTGCGGCGCGCGGCCCGGCGGCCCAGGATCAAGCCAACCACACCCAGCCCGAACAGCGTCAAGTCCGAGGGTTCGGGAATGCTGATCCCGCCCTGGGCCAAGGCTGGACTGGCAACGAGCAGCAGGGCGCAAGCAATCGCTGTGCGCGCGGCTAGACCGCGAATGTGTGAAGCCCCCTGCATATGTTTGGTTTACGCAAGCAATGTGCCAGCCCCAGCAGATCGGTGTGAGGGGCGGGATTGTGTGGTTAACTGGCAGACTGGAAATGACGCGACTGTAAGAAATGTTGCCAAAAATCAGCCTCGCGCAGGCAATCCTGCAGCGCGCAGGGCGGCGTGAGCCTGTGCAATCGTATAGGTCCCGAAATGAAAGATCGAGGCTGCAAGGACCGCGCTGGCATGGCCCTTCGTCACCCCCTCAACCAGATGATCGAGCGTGCCGACCCCGCCGCTCGCAACCACCGGCACCGAAACTGCATCGGCAATCGTCCGGGTTAGCAACAGATCATAACCGCCTTGCGTCCCATCGCCGTCCATCGAGGTGACCAGCAACTCACCAGCGCCTAGATCGGCCAGCCGGATCGCATGTTCAACCGCGTCTATCCCGGTGGCGTTGCGGCCGCCGTGGGTGAAGATCTGCCACCCGTCTCCCGCCTTGCGGGCATCTACCGAGGCAACCACGCATTGGCTGCCAAACTTCGCGGCGATGTCCGCGACCAATGCGGGGCGCATGACGGCGGCAGAATTAACCGCGACCTTGTCTGCGCCCGCCAGCAGAAGCGCACGGGCATCCTCCACCGAACGAACGCCGCCGCCGACGGTCAAAGGCATGAAGCAGACCTCCGCCGTCCGCCGGACCACATCGAGCAGCGTGCCGCGTCCTTCGTGGGTTGCGGAAATATCGAGGAAACACAGCTCATCCGCCCCCGCCGCATCATAGGCACGGGCCTGCTCGACCGGATCGCCCGCATCCTTGAGGTCAACGAAATTGACGCCCTTGACCACCCGGCCATCGCGGACATCGAGGCAGGGGATCACACGGATCCGGACGGTCACCCTCTGTTTCCCATGGCAATCGCCGCCGCAAGGTCCAGCCGCCCGTCATAGAGCGCACGGCCCGTAATCACGCCCTCGATCCCTTCATTGGAATGCAGAGACAGGACGTGGATATCATCGAGACCCTTGACCCCGCCACTAGCAATGACTGGCAGATCGGTCCGCCGGGCAAGATCGACCGTTGCCTCGATATTGCACCCGGTCAGCATCCCGTCGCGGCCAATGTCGGTGAACAGCAGGCTGGCGACGCCTGCGTCTTCAAACCTGCGGGCCATGTCGATGATCGAAACGTCGGAGACTTCGGCCCAGCCTTCGGTCGCGACCATGCCATCGCGGGCGTCGACCGCGACGACGATCCCGCCGGGCCATTCCTTGGCCATATCTTTGACGAACTGCGGGTCTTTGAGCGCAGCGGTGCCCATCACGATCCGGCTGACGCCGAGATCGAACCAGCCTTCGACCGCCTCTGCATTGCGAATCCCGCCGCCCAGCTGAACATGGCCAGGGAAGGCTTCGAGAATCGCCTCGACCGCGCTGTGGTTTTCAGCACGTCCCGCAAACGATCCGTCAAGATCGACCACATGTAGGAACTGCGCACCGGCCTCGGCAAACAGCACCGCCTGTGCCGCTGGGTCATCGCCATAGACCGTTGCGCGGGCCATATCGCCCTCGGCAAGGCGAACCACTTGGCCGCCCTTGAGATCTATCGCGGGGAAGATAATCAAGGTTTCCACTCCAGAAACCGGGCCAGTAGCTCCAGCCCATAGGCCTGGCTTTTTTCCGGATGGAACTGCACGCCAAGGATGTTGTCCCGCGCCACCGCCGCTATAATGCCGCCGCCATGATCGGTGAGTGCCGCGATATGGTGGCCGTCATCGGGGACGAAATGGTAAGAGTGGAGGAAATAGGCCTCTCCCGGCTCTATCAGCGCTGCGCCATCGCGATGCTCGGCCCAAGAACGAATGGCGGGCCCAACGTCGTTCCAGCCCATATGCGGAACCTTTATCGACGGATCGGTCACCTCGATCAGCCGGACTTCTCCGCCGATCCAGGCGAGCCCAGGGGTAAACCCATGCTCCACGCCCCTAGTGGCGAGCAATTGCATCCCCACGCAAATACCCAAAAACGGCGCGGTCCCCACCAAAACACGTTCGGTCATGGCTTCAATCAGGTGAGGAATGGCCCGCAGACCCTCAGCGCAAGCCCGGAAAGACCCAACTCCCGGCAGAACAATTCGATCTGCCGCGCGGACCACTTGCGGATCGGCAGTCACCACCACGCCTCGCGCCCCGGCGGCCTTGAGCGCATTTGCGACCGATTGGAGATTGCCTGCGCCGTAATCGATCAGCGCGACAGTTTCAGCCACCGAGCTGACCCTTGGTTGAAGGCACCGCCCCGCCCTTACGCGGATCAAGCTCCACCGCTTGCCGCATCGAGCGGGCAAAGCCCTTGAAGATTCCCTCGCAGATGTGGTGGTTGTTGCTGCCATAAAGCAGTTCGATATGCAGCGTAATGCCCACCGCCTGTGCCATCGAATGGAACCAGTGCTCGAACAGCTCAGTGTCCATCTCGCCCAGCCTTGGCTGGCTGAACGCCGCCTTCCAGACCAACCCAGGCCGCCCGGAAATATCCAGCGCAACGCGGCACAAAGCCTCATCCATCGGCGAATAGGCCATGCCATATCGCCCAATCCCGGCCTTGTCGCCAAGTGCCGCGGCGATGGCCTGCCCAATCGCGATGGCGCTGTCCTCGGTGGTGTGATGTTGATCGACGTGGAGATCGCCTTTGATATGACACGCAATGTCGATCAGCGAATGACGCGAAAACTGCTCGATCATGTGATCGAGAAAGCCAATCCCGGTTGAAACCGAATAAGCCCCAGTGCCATCGAGGTTCACCTCGACGTCAATATCGGTTTCATGGGTCTTGCGGGCTATACGAGCTGTACGCATGGGCTGGGCCTATAGCCCGGAAAGTGGTTGGTGCAAGCGCTTTACCCTTGACCCACTGCCACACTGACGCCACTTGGAGGCCATGAACGATAGTGTGCCCGATAGCCTGATCCACTACGATGAAATCGTGCAGGAGGCCCTTCGCGCCGTGGTTGGCCGCGTTCTGGGCGAAGTGCAGGCAAGCGGCGGGATGCTGCCCGGCGAGCATCACTTCTACATCACCTTCAAAACTACTGCACCCGGGGTTTCGATCCCATTACACCTGAAGGATCGCTTCCCCGACGAGATGACGATCGTCATCCAGAACAAATTCTGGGAACTCAAGGTGGACGCCGATGGTTTTTCGGTCGGACTGTCGTTCAACCAGATCCCATCCAAGCTGCAAGTGCCCTTTTCTGCGATCACAGCCTTCGTCGATCCGTCGGTCGATTTCGGGCTCCAGTTCCAGACCGCGATGCCTGATCTTGAGCCAGAGCCGCATGAAGATGCAGAGAATGATTCGCCCACAACGCGCGCAGTTGTGAAGGCCGATGACGGCTCAAACGTTGTCAGTGTCGATTTCGGCCGCAAAAAGTAACGCTGATGGCAACCGACAAGATCATTGCTGATCTGGCGCGGCGCGGAGGGAGCAGGCTGATTGACCTGACACTTGGAAAGATGCTGCCAACTGACACGGCCCAGCCCAAAAAGCGCTCGACGCTGCTGGGCGGACTGGTTGGCGCAGCAGCAGTGCGGATTGCAACCCGGTCGGTTCCGGGCGCGATTGTGGTCGGCGGCGGGTTGCTGGCCAAGACACTCTATGATCGCAAGCGCGCGAAACAGGCGGCAAAGGCCGAAACTGCGGGCAAAGCCGCGCCCGAGGCTTGATTTTCAGGCCCACATTGCGCCATCTGTGCGTATGACTTCCACCGACACACTCCAGCGCCGCGGACTGATGTTCATCTTGTCCTCACCGTCGGGAGCTGGAAAGACCACGCTTGCTAGAATGCTGCTGGCCAATGACCCGGACATTCGGAATTCGGTTTCGGTCACCACAAGGCCGATCCGTTCGGGCGAGGTGGATGGGCAAGATTACCTCTTTACTGACCGGGCCGGGTTCGACGCGATGGTCGAAGCGGGGCATTTCCTCGAATGGGCCGAGGTTTTCGGCCATTGTTACGGCACCCCCAAGGCCCATATCCGCGCGGGCCTGAAAGAGGGGCAGGATTATCTGTTCGATATCGACTGGCAAGGCACCCAGCAGCTTTACCAGAAGGCCGAAACCGATGTGGTCCGGGTGTTCCTGCTGCCCCCCAGCCTGGTGGAACTGGAACGCCGCCTGACCGGGCGCGGCACCGACAGCGCCGAGGTGATTGCCGCCCGGATGCAGCGCGCCCAGGCAGAAATCAGCCATTGGGACGGCTATGATTTCGTCATCGTCAATGATGATATCGACATTTGCTTCGCCAAGATCGAACAGATCCTAGCCGCCGAACGGATGAAACGCGCTCGCCAGACCGGGCTAATCGGATTCGTCCGCGAATTGATGCGGCGCGGGTAAATTACAATCGCATAACCTTGAATCGTCATTGCGAGCGAAGCGCGGCAATAACGAATGTCTGCGACTGCCTCGCCGCCCCTCAGTGCCCTGAAGGATCAATCACCTCGCTCGGGATCCAGGCGTTGACGATTCCGCCGTCGATCGGGATCGTGGTGCCGACCACATAATCCCCTGCCCGGCTGGCGAGATAGATCGCGGCGGCCGCCATGTCTTCGGCCACACCGACCCGATTTGCCGGAATGCCCTTGGCCGACCCTTCCGGATTTTTCGCCGCCGCCTTGTTCATCTCGCTCGGGAAAGCGCCAGGCGCAATCCCGCTGACGACGATATTGTCCGTGATCAGCCGCGCAGCCATCCGCTTGGTCAGATGGATCAGGCTCGCTTTAGAAGCCTGGTAGGAATAGGTGTCCCAAGGATTGGGGCGCATCCCATCGACCGAAGCGATGTTGATCACCTTGGCTGGCTGGCCGGGCTTTGCCGCCGCCATGAGCAAGCCGTGGAGCTTCTGCGTCAGGAAAAACGGCGTTTTGACGTTAAGGTCCATCACCTTGTCCCAGCCCACCTCAGGGAAATCTTCAAACTCCGCGCCCCATGCGACGCCCGCATTGTTGACGAGGATGTCGAGGCGGGTCTCGCGACGGGCAATCTCGTCAGCGAGTTGCTGGATACCGTCCGCTTGGCTGATGTCCCCGGGAATGCCGACAACCCGGTCCCCAAATTCGGCAACCGTCGCTTCCAGCACTGCGGCTTTGCGCGCGGTGATGTAAACCCGCTCGCAACCCGCAGCAAGAAAGCCTTCGAGGAACATCTTGCCTATCCCGCGCGAACCGCCGGTAATCAGCGCGATGCGGCCTTCGAGGCTGAATAGTTTGGCGAAATCCATGATTTTTCTCCTTCTCCCCTCTCGCTTGCGGGAGGGGGATTTCTTAGTATCCGCTCAGCTTGGCCACCCGTTCGGCATGGTAATACATATCGCCCATGAACTCGGCCAGAGCGCGGTCGCGCTTCATGTAGAGGCCGATGTCATATTCGTCGGTCATCCCGATCCCGCCGTGCATCTGGACGCCTTCCTTGACTGCCAGCGCCGCCGCCTTGCCAGCTTTGGCCTTGGCGACAGAGACCATCAGCTCGGCCTTGTCGCTGCCTCCATCCAGCAGTTGCTGCGCCTTGATCACAGCGGCGCGGGCGATCTCGATCTCGGAATAAAGGTGGCTGACCCGGTGCTGGAGCGCCTGAAACTCACCGATCAACTGGCCGAACTGCTTGCGCTGCTTGAGGTAGATCACGGTCATCTCGAATGATCCGCGCGCCACCCCAACGCTTTCCGCCGCCGCACCGACGCGCCCTGCGGCGAGCATCCGGTTCAGCACGTCGCGCCCGCCATCTACCTCGCCGATCACTGCGTCGCCGTCCAACTCCACTCCATCGAGCTTCAAATGGGTCGCGATCGAGCTATCGACCAGCCGCACGGCTTCTTGCGACAGACCAGCAGCATCCTTTGGCACCGCAAACAGCGTGATCCCTGCGTCATCGTCATCCGCGCCCGATGTGCGGGCCGAAACCACCAACATATCGGCGCTGCCGCCGTGGATCACAAAGTCCTTCGCTCCGGTCAGGCGAAAGCCATTACCAGCGCGCTCGGCGCGGGTCTTGATCCGTTCGGGGCGGTGCTTGGCCCCTTCATCGACCGCCACCGCAAACACGCTATCCCCGGAAATCAATCCGGGAAGCCAGCGCGCCTTGAGATCGGCACTGCCCGCG
>JANOKC010000013.1:0-19414 GCA_031419035.1 Novosphingobium sp.
TGCGGAGTGGGTTCTTTTTCGTCCATCCCGTGCCTTTGCTGTGCGGCGCAGGCTTCGTCAACCGGGCGGTTAAACCTTGCCGGAGAGTTTACGGATCACCCGCCAACCCAGCGCCTTGGTGCGATTGCGGTGCGGCCAGCGGCCAGGACTGCGCGGGGTGAGGCCAATCTTGCGCAACATGCCGTTAAAGGCTCTGGCATCTGCCTCGGCGAAGCTCCATTCGGAGCGCCAGGTGATCGAGAGCGAGACGGACGGGTCAGGACCATTGCGGACGAAATGTGGGGCCATCACTGGCACGAACAGGGCCTCACCGGGCGCCAGTGCGAATTCGGTTCCACCAGCGGCCAGATCGTCCCGCCAGCCCAGCTCGCGCCCACCGCCAGTGTGGTAGGTCTCATGCACCTCGTCCGGCGCAAAGGCTGGATCGCCTGCCGGAAACTGGGTCATCACTTTGGATCCGCGGATCTGAAGCAGGATATTGTGCTCGGGATCGAAATGGTAAGGCGTGACTGCGCCGGGCGAGCTGATGAAGATGTAACCCTGTGTCTTGAGCATCCGGCCGGTTTTGGCTTCGATCTGGGGACGGATTTCTGCGAGCAGATCAGCTAGCAGCGCGGCGTAGGCCGGGGCTTGTTCGATGTTTTTTAGCACCGCCCAACTGCCGGTCCGTTCGATGTTGCGGATTGTCTCACCGATCGGGATGCCGGTCGGGTCCGGCTTGCCATCCACGCCAATCGGTTGATCGGCCTTGTTGTATTCAATTGACAAGGTGGGCAAAACTTCTGCCAATACCGCCAATGCGTCCAGCTCAATCAGAGGGTGGCGGCCAAGCTGGTGCGGCAGTATATGCGGCACTTCGGGGTAGCTGGCGGCAAAGAGCTGGCGAGCTGCCGGGGTAAAGACGGTCATCGCTGAAGTCCAGCCGGATTGCGGGCAACCTCGGCATGGGCGAGTGCCTTGAACATGCTGCGGCGAAGCGGCCCACCAATGGCAATCGACAGCCGCCCAATAGCTCTGCGTTCACGCCAGATGTGGTCGATCATCGGGTGATCGGCGGCGGCACAGCTGTCACACCAGTCAATCTTTGCCTGCTCTAGGATGCCAAGGTTTTCGCGCTGGAGCAGCACTCCGGGTGAGAAGTGGGCGTAACGCTCGTCAAAGGCGGTTTTGTAGGAGAATGCGCCCGGCGGCGTGATGAAATTGACCAGCATCGCCAGTGGCTCACCATCCAGGGACAGGGTCAGTCGCTCCAGCTTGCCAGCCGCTGCGGCTCCGGCCAGCGCATTGGTGAACAGGTCACGCGTCGTCAGATGAGAAGAGAGCGCCGAGCCACCCGCGCCTTTCCACCCGGAATGTTCTAGCGCCATGAAGCTTTCGGTCCAATCGGACAGTTCTGCGCCGTCGTTCTGCCGTTCGAACTTCAGAGTGCCGAGTTCTGCAAGCCGGTTGTGCTGGCGGCGCAATTCCTTGCGCTTCTTTGTCGACATCGCAGATTGCAGATAGGCCTCAGCAGAAAGTCCGGATTGGAGCAGGGCGCGCTCTTCAAGGTGGACCAGCGCGGAATGCCGGCCCTGCTCGGCCAACACCTCGCTGAGTGCATCGTGAAGCGGGCCGTCCAACGGAAAGTGCGAGAGGTGGAGGAAAAGGGCCTTCCCGGCATTGGCATCGGCCCAATCGAGCAGCGCGCGCCAATAGGCTCGCTCCATGCCTTTTGCGACCAGCGGAACCCCAAGGAAACAATTGGCATGAATCCAGCTGCGCAGCTGCGGGATCGGCCAACGATAATAACGCTTTTCCATCGCTACGGGCAGCAGCCCGGCTAGCTTGCCACCACATTCAAAGCGCAGCAGCCGGATAGCACCCTGTGGATCAAGTGCGCGGAATGAGGGCAGCAGGTACCAGCCTTCCAGAAAGGGATTGGGCTCCGCCGCGCATTTCGCAAGCGCATCCCATTCACGCCGTGCGCCTGGCGCTTCCATCGCCTGCCAGCTGACTGCATTTACGCGGGCTGTGGGTGCGGGGAGGGGGCCGGCGGTTGCCCGCACGAATGTGGATGCAGCTAGCGGAGCATTGCTCGCCAAGCGGTTAACCCCTGTTGCCCGCGGCCACGGTGGCCGTTGCAATGGTTTAACAGCGGAAAACCAAGGAATTGCTAACGTCAGATTGCAAAGCAAAACCCCGCCCGAATTGCTCCGGACGGGGTTTTCATTCAACCAGCAAAGACGCGAGGAATTACACCCCGGCTTGCGCCGCCAGCGCTGCCAGCAGCAGAAGCGCCACGATGTTGGTGATCTTGATCATCGGGTTGACCGCAGGGCCAGCAGTATCCTTGTAGGGATCGCCGACCGTGTCACCGGTAACCGCAGCCTTGTGAGCGTCTGAGCCCTTGCCGCCGTGGTTGCCATCTTCGATGAACTTCTTGGCATTGTCCCATGCACCGCCGCCCGAGGTCATCGAGATCGCGACGAACAAGCCGCCGACGATCACGCCCAGCAGCAGCGCGCCCAGCGCCGCAAAGCCCTGTGCTTGGCCGGCAACCGCAGTGATCACGAAGTAGACCACGATAGGTGCCAGCACTGGCAGCAGCGATGGAATGATCATTTCCTTGATCGCAGCCTTGGTGACCAGATCGACCGTGCGGGCATAATCGGGCTTGGTCTCATAGGTCATGATGCCGGGGTTGTTCTTGAACTGATCACGAACGTCCTTCACTACTTCGCCAGCAGCGCGGCCCACAGCGGTCATGCCCATCGCCCCGAACAGATAGGGCAGCAGCGCGCCAAGCAGCAGCCCGACGATGACATAGGGGTTTTCAAGGCTGAAGCTGACCTGAAGCTCTGGGAAGAACTCCTTGAGGTCAGTCGTATAGGCAGCGAACAGCACCAGCGCGGCGAGGCCCGCCGAACCGATGGCATAGCCCTTTGTGACAGCTTTGGTGGTGTTGCCCACCGCATCGAGCGCGTCGGTCTTTTCACGGACCGAATCATCGAGCCCAGCCATTTCGGCAATGCCGCCGGCGTTGTCTGTGACAGGACCGTAAGCATCAAGCGCAACGACCATGCCCGCCAGCGCCAGCATCGCGGTCGCCGCATAGGCAATCCCGATCAGGCCAGCGAGCTGGTGAGCGATGATGATACCGGCGCAGATAACCAGCGTTGGCAGGGCAGTCGATTCAAGGCTGATTGCCAGTCCCTGGATCACATTGGTGCCGTGGCCAGTTTCCGAAGCCTTGGCGATCGAGCGGACCGGGCGATAGTTGGTGCCGGTGTAATATTCGGTGATCCAGATGATCAGACCAGTGATGACCAGGCCGAGCAGCGAGCAATAGAACAGCGTCCGGCCGTTGAATGCCTGATCGCCGATCGGGCTTTCCATGTTGCCTCCCAGCGCATAGCTGATCGCCCACCAGATTGCGGGAACCGAAAGGACCGCAGTGACGAGGAAGCCCTTGTACATCGCGCCCATGATATTCTTGCCGCCTCCAAGACGGACGAAGTAGGTGCCGATGATCGAAGTAACGATGCAGACGCCGCCAATCAGCAGCGGTAGCGCCATCATCTGCATCAGCAGATCGCCGCCAATGTTCTTGAGCAGCAACGCGGTCAGCACCATGGTCGCACCGATGGTGACGACATAGGTTTCGAACAGATCAGCCGCCATACCGGCGCAATCGCCAACATTGTCACCGACGTTATCGGCGATAACAGCGGGGTTGCGGGGATCATCCTCGGGGATTCCTGCCTCAACCTTGCCGACCAGATCGGCGCCAACGTCAGCCGCTTTGGTGAAGATACCGCCGCCCAGACGCGCGAAGATCGAGATCAGCGAAGCGCCAAAGGCAAGGGCGATAAGACCATCGACCACGGTGCGGTCTGTGCCACCAACCGTGTGCCCGGCGGGTCCGGTAAGATACCAGAAGTAACCAGCAATCGCGAGCAGCGCGAGGCCAGCCACCAGCATGCCGGTGATCGCACCGGCGCGGAACGCCAGCGTCAGGCCCTGCTGCAGGCCGGTTTGCGCGGCAGCAGCGGTGCGGACGTTGGCCCGAACCGAGATGTTCATGCCGATAAAGCCGGTTGCGCCTGACAGGATCGAGCCCAGCAGGAAGCCACCCGTCGAGACAGGAGCCCCGCCGCGCGGCATATCGAGGAAAATGTAAACGAGGACAGCGACCACAGCGCCAACCAGCGCGATAGCGCGATATTGGCGGCTAAGATACGCCTGCGCGCCTTCCTGGATCGCGGCTGCAATCTCTTGCATCTTTTCGTTACCGGCCGAGGCGCTAAGCACCTGACGGCTGGTGATAAATCCGTAAGCTACGGCAACTAGCCCTAAGACCATCGCGATCGTGACGATATCCACGGAAGCGCTCTCCCTGTTGAGTTTTCCATAAGTCAAACCCCGCGAGGGCGGGGCAGTCCCGCGCGGCTATAAGCAGGAATCTGCCTAATGCAACGCTTTACCATCGGTAGCGCAAGGGCTTTTCCCCCGAGCTCCGCCGTACCATACGTTCCGCTTCGGAACAGCGGCTCGTTAATTGCCTGAAACAAGCATTCTTGCGCGTTACAATGGTTTGTGAGAGATTAACGCCATGGCAAATGTACTCAAACAGCTGTTTTACTGGATGCCGTTCCTGTTCGGCATCGGGTTAATCGCTCCTCTGGTGGCCCAATCGATGGCCTTTTGGGGCTGGGAAGCGCCGTTTGGCATGAGCCGGATTGGCTTGGGGCTGCTGATCGGCGCGCCCTGGGGTTTATACGCGACGCTGCGAGGAAGGTGGATATGAGCGATAGTGCGATCCTTGATCCGCAAGTCATCGGGCTGGCTCCAGGCGGAGGCACGGATAGCGCCTTCCCGCTGCCGAAGGGGAGCGAACTTGATGCCCACACAAGGCGCACTCTGCTTCAGCAAGAGCGCGCGATAGCGGCAAAGTATACCGCCAATTCTGAAAAAATGTGGCCCTACACCGTGCTTACGTTGGGCGGTTTCGCCGCGTGGTTGGCATTTTTCCCGCTGACCATGCTGGATATCATGCCGATCAGCCTGGCCTTCGTACTCAGCTGCTTCTTTGCGGCTGCGGGCTATATAACCAGCCATGAAGCAATGCATTCGAACATCGGCCGCCCCGGAACCAGTGCGCGCTTCTGGAACGAAGCGACCGGCCAGGTGGCGACGATCATCCTGATCTTCCCGTTCAGCATGGCGCGGATGATGCATCTGCATCACCATTACTACACCAATGATCCCGACAAGGATCCGGATTACACCGATGCTGCGCCCAACGCATTTCAGGCCTGGATCAAGACCTGGCTCAACCGCCAGCCTGGTGCCGATGGTTCAATCCATCATTACAAACGTATCCTTGAGCGGATCGGCACGCCTGAAGCGGCCAAGGCGCTCAAGGAAACGATGCTGCTCCAGCTTTTCGCGATGGCGGTGTTTTTCACCATGGCGTGGACTGGCTATGCGATCGAGGCGGCACTGCTGTGGTGGCTGCCGCGCCATATCGGCCTCAGCTATATTCGCTTTTACCTGAGCTGGGCACCGCATCACCCGCGCGATGGCACCAGCCGCTACGACAATACCCGCGTATTCAAAAGCCGGTTGGGCCACTGGATGTCGATGGGGATGCAGTACCACGTAGTGCATCACCTTTATCCTGACATTCCCAATCATCTGACCAAATACGCCTATGCTGAGATGAAGCCGATTCTCGAAGCGCGCGGGGTCGATTGTAGTCCGCTCTAACGATGCTCGTAGCCTAATTTGCCCTGCGGAGGCGCACCATCAAGCAGCAGCGGCGCGTTGCTTTGGTTCAGGACAGAGCCGATCATTGCAGCGGGAATGGGCAAGATTGTTCCTGGCGGTGCGGTAAATAGCAGCTGATAATCATCGCCCCAGCGCAAGGCGTCGTCGCGGCGCGCTTCCGGCGTAGCAATCGGCACGGCTCCTCGATCAATTGCCAGGGTTACGCCTGAAGCATTTGCCAAGCGAACCGAGTCAAGCAGCAGCCCGTCTGAGACATCCATCATCGCGCTAACCAGCGGTGCAAGCGCCTGTCCTTCTGCCATCAGCGCGCGGGGACGGCGATAGGCCAGGCTATCACCTGACCCGGCGCGATAGGCTTCCAGCCCCAGCATCGCCGCACCGACCGGGCCAGTGATATAGACCAGGTCCCCAGCCTTTGCGCCCGAACGCGATGGCACAGGGCGGTGCGTTGCCCGGCCAAAGGCGGTCAGGCCAAGCACTTGTGGCCCGGCACCCGAAACGGTGTCGCCGCCCAGCAGCGGAGCGCCATAGTGCTCCAGCGCCTGACCCAGCCCGGTCAGGAACCGCGCATCATCGCGGCCCATCATATAGCCTAGCAGCACGCCGACAGGCTCTGCGCCCTTGGCGGCAAGGTCTGACATATTGGTGGCGACCAGCTTCCAAGCAATATCCGCCGGGTCCTGGCCAGGCAGCACATGGACCCCCTCAACCAGCGTATCATGGGTCAAAACCAGCGCCTCACCGCCAAACTCGATCACCGCGGCATCATCATCCAGATTGCGTGCCCCGGGATGCGTGGCAATCCCGCGTAGCGCTTCAATCAGGGCGAGTTCGCCGGACAGCGCGCGGGCCTAGCGAACGGCCTTCGCCACGGCATCGAGCACGCCATTGACGAATTTCGCTTCGCGCGCTGCAAAGAATGCGTGAGCCACATCAAGGTATTCGCTGATCGCGCTGCCGGTGGGCACATCGGGGCGGGCCAGCAACTCATACGTCCCGGCGCGCAAGATCTGGAGCATGGTCTTGTCGAGCCGGGCCAGCGTCCAGCCTTCGGCCAGTCGCTCGGCCAGCAAAGTGTCAATTTCTTCGCGGCGGGAGGTGACGCCTTTAACGACATCGTCGAAAAAGCTGACTTCGGCAGCGGCATATTGATCGTCGTCGATTGCGGCACCGAGGCGGTGCTGATGAAATTCATCGAGCAGCCGGACCAGCGGTGCTGCCTCCATCTCATGTTGGTAGAGCGCCTGCACCGCAGCAAGGCGGGCTGCGGCGCGTGACTGCGACTTACTCATATCCCCAGCCTCACTTCGATCGAGCGCGCATGCGCGGGCAGGCCTTCGGCTTCGGCCAGCGCAATCGCAGCCGGGCCGACCGCTTGCAGCGCCGCTTCATCCAGCTGGATGAAGCTGGTCCGCTTCATGAAATCGAGCACCGACAGCCCAGAAGCAAAGCGCGCCCTGCGACCAGTGGGCAAAACGTGGTTCGGCCCAGCAACATAATCACCAACCGCTTCGGGGGTCATCCGGCCAAGGAACACCGATCCAGCATGGCGGATCGACTGGAGCAGGGGCTCGGGATTTTCAACTGCCAGCTGGACATGCTCTGCCGCCAGCGCATTGGCCAGCGCAGGAGCTTCATACAGATGCGCCACTTCGATGATCACGCCATGGGTATTCCAGCTTTCGCTCGCCACCCGCGCGCTGGGGAGCATAGCCAGTTCCACCCCGATCCGGTCCGCCACAGTATCGGCGAACAGCGGATCATCGGTAATCAGGATCGATTGCGCGGCCGGGTCATGTTCGGCCTGGGCGAGCAAATCGGCGGCAGTCCAATCGGGATCGTTCAAGCCATCGGCGATCACCAGAATTTCGCTGGGACCAGCCACCATGTCGATGCCCACAACACCGAACAGCTGACGCTTGGCCTCGGCCACCCAGGCATTGCCGGGGCCGGTAATGACATCGACAGGCTTGATCCGTTCTGTTCCATAGGCCAGTGCCGCCACTGCCTGCGCTCCACCGATCCTCCACAGCTCGTCTACTCCAGCAAGATGCGCCGCGGCCAAAACCAGCGGATTGGATTGTCCCTTGGGGCAGGGCGTAACGACGACCAGCCGCTCAACGCCTGCGACCTTTGCCGGGATAGCGTTCATCAGCAGCGACGAGGGATAGGCGGCGCGCCCGCCGGGTACGTAAAGCCCTGCTGCGTCAACCGCGCGCCAGATTGCGCCCATCCGCACCCCCAGGGCATCGGTCTCGTCACGATTAACCGGGCGCTGTGCTTCATGATAGGAGCGGATCCGTTGCGCGGCAAATTCCAGAGCGGCGCGCAGATCGGGCTGGAGATCCTCAAATGCGGCGCGGCACTCTTCCGCCGAAATTCGCCAGTCGGTGTCGGAGGTCAGCGTGTGACCGTCGAATTTCGCCGTAAGCTCAACCAAAGCTTCGTCGCCCCGGCGGCGGACGTCGTCGAGGATGATCTTCACATCGCGCGCAACATCGCCGTCGCTCTCGCGCCGGTCACTGACCAGGCGCCGGAAAGCCTGGTCAAACCCGACATCGCTGGAATTGAGCCGCAGCATCATACAGCTTTCAATTCGGCAACCAGTGCCCGAAATGCCTCTACCAACGCGCCCACCCGCTCATCAGTCTTGAGCGCCGCCCGGTTTACTATCAGCCGGGCGGAAACCGGCAGGATAACGCTGGTTTCAACCAGACCATTGTCCTTGAGAGTCTGTCCGCTTGAGACCAGATCGACGATCCGGCTGGCCAGGCCAAGCCCGGGGGCCAACTCCATCGCGCCGTTGAGCTTGACCACTTCAGCCTGAATGCCCATTTTTTCGAAATGGCGACGCGTTAGATTGGGGTATTTGCTGGCGACCCTAAGATGGCTGGCGCTGGTGGATGTCTCTTGTCCGTCAGGCTCGGCCACAGACAGGCGGCAATGGCCGATGTCGAGATCAACCGGTGCATAGAGGTCGGAATAGGCGAATTCTTCCACTACATCGGAGCCGACAATCCCAGCCTGTGCTGCGCCATGTGCTACAAATGTCGCCACATCGAAGGCGCGGACGCGGATCAGCCGGATTTCTGGGTTTTCGCAGGCAAATGACAGTGCGCGGTTGCTCTTGTCGTGGAACGCAGCTTCGGGCACCACTCCCGCGCGCGCCATCAACGGCAGCGCCTCATCCAGGAGGCGGCCTTTGGGTACGGCGAATGTGAGCACGTTGGTCATAGCGCGGCGCGTTTAGGCGGCATGGGCTGAAAGGGCAAGGATCAGGCGATGGGCGACAAGTATCAATACATCGATATCGATGCGAGCGGAAGGGATGCGATCCTCACCGCCTTTGCAAACCAGGCAGCCTATTGCCAGGCCGCCGATGCCCCAATCACCGCGCGGGTCTGCGAAGCGTTGCTCGAACTGCTGCGCAGGGGTGAGGATGGGACGGTGCTGGATGCGGTGCGACGTTGGCCAGGAGCGCCGCTCGCCGATGCTTTGCCGCTGCGGATCGCGGGCGGTCTTCACGCGTTGCATCTGGGCGGGATCGAACCGGCATTGGCTCCGATCTATACCGGGGCAGAGGGCGTGGACGATACCGCAGTCATCGGCGCGGCGCTCCACCAGCATGAGGCGGCGCTGCTGCCCTGGCTGGATGGGCCGCCGCAAACCAACGAGGCGGGGCGGTCATCCAATTTTATCGGCGCAATGCTGTGGCTGGTAGCGCGCGGCCTGCCGCCGCGCTTTGAATGCCTTGAGATCGGCTCCAGCGCTGGGATCAACTTAATGCTGGCGCGCTATCGCTATGATCTGGGGGGAGTGACCGTTGGTCCGGAGCCCGGAGCGATGCGGTTTTCGCCTGAGTGGCAGGGCAATTCCCCGCCCGATCTCGCCATCGAAATCGTCTCCACCAAGGGCTGCGATGTCTCCCCGGTTGATCTGGCCGATCCGGCGCAGGCCCTTCGGCTTAAGGCGTATATATGGCCCGAACACACGGTGCGGTTCGAGCGGATGGCCGCTGCGATTGCCGAGGCGGAAAGGTCACCGCCCGATCTGGTGCAGATGAACGCGGCTGATTTTGTCGAGGCGGAACTGGCCAAGCCTCAGGTGTCGGGAACCACGCGGGTGCTGATGCATTCGATCGTGTGGCAATATGTCTCCAAGGATCAGCAGGCGCGGGTGACCGCCGCGATGGAGCAGGCGGGTGCGCGAGCAACGGCGGAGCGGCCGCTGGCGTGGATCGCGCTGGAAGCCAATCGGACTGTCCATCTTCACGAACTGGTGGTGCGCTATTGGCCGGATGGATCCCAGCCGCAGATGCTCGCCCGCGCGCATCCGCATGGCGCTATTATTGATTGGAAGATGTAGCCTCGATCTTCGCCGCACGGGCAGCATTGCGGGCATCGGTGCGGCGGCGCAGGCGGGTCGCCAGCGGCCAGCCGCGGGCCTCCATCCGTTCGATCCAGCCGCCGTTGTAGGATACCCATTCCCACACCGCGACCAGCAGGAAGATGGCTACGCCAAAGCTAGCAAAGTTGAGCGTTGTCGTCGGGTTGAACCAGCTCCAGCCACCCAGGAGGGTGAACAGCATCTGTCCGATGCCGTGCGAAAGCGGGAAATTGGTATGACGGCTGCCGAAGCGCTTGAAATAGCCAAGCCCGGTCAGATAGAGAATCGCCCCGCCGCACTGGGTCAGCACAATGGTCTGGTCGGCAGGCTCTGACCAATGTTCCAGCAGCAGTGCATCGGCGACCGCATAGATCACGATTCCGGCCACGATCGGCATGTGCAGATAGGTAAAGGCGTTGCGGGCGACGAGGCCCGGCTGACTGTGATCCTGAATATGCCGCGAGCCCCGCACCGCGCCAAGATCGAAATACAGCCACCACATCAGCGCTGAGCTGGCGAACGCCGTCAGGAAGGCCTGCATCGAACCGCTGGTCATTTCAAGGCCGAGGAAGGTTGATCCTGTCACCACGATCCCTTCGCCCAGCGCTATGATAATGAACAATGCGCAGCGCTCAGCCATATGACCGCCCGAGATGTCCCAGTTGGCCGCGCTTGACCGGCCAAGGCCAGGGACGCGGTACATTGCCATTGGCCCGCTGTATTCGATTGCAAGTGCCACCAGCCACCAGCCGAGCCGCTCATCCTCGCCGCGAAAAACGCCCAGGCCCCAGAATAGTGCCGAGAGCGCGAACCACAGCGCGATCCGGATCATGTTGATGGCATTCGCCCGGTTTTCGCCCGCAAACATCCCTGCCATGCACAGCGTCCGGCCAAGCTGGAGCGTGACATAGCTGCCTGCAAACAGCGCCGCGCCGCCAGTAAAGCCCTTGGGCACTGCGACCGCCATCATCAGGCTGAGTACCATCAGCGCCAACATCATCAGCCGCACCGGCATCCGGTCTGGATTGGCCCAGTTGGAAGCCCAGGTGGTGTACATCCACGCCCACCACAGCGCGAGGAACAACACCATTCCCTGAACAAAACCCAGCAGATCAAGGTGATGGTGCAGAAATAGCGAAAGCTGGGTTATCGCAAAGACATAGACCAGATCGAAAAACAGTTCGAGAAAACTGACGGCGGCATGACCGCCGCCATGGTTGCGCAGCAATGATCGCCGAGCGCGCTGGTTGGCAGCGGCAACCGCTGCGCCGAACCCTCCGGTTGGCCGTTTCTCAGGCGGCATCGGCGGTCCGGGCAAGAAAGGCGTCGAGCGCAGCATTGACCGCTGCTGGCGCTTCCCAGGTGACGAAATGGCCGCAATCGGGAACCTGCACCACGGTCAGGTCGGGGATGATCGCGTCCAGCCCATCCAGATTTGACGCAGGCAGTGCCAGGTCATCCATCGCCCAGATCACCAGCGTCGGGATTTTTAGACCGGGC
Source organism: Novosphingobium sp. (assembly GCA_031419035.1). GTDB lineage: Bacteria > Pseudomonadota > Alphaproteobacteria > Sphingomonadales > Sphingomonadaceae > Novosphingobium. The sequence goes on from JANOKC010000013.1 coordinate 11,656, forward strand.
AGGGGTAGAGGCGTGTAATTGGCTGGTACTTCGAACGGAACATCCATTGGCGGCACGTCGATCTGGCTCGCGCGATACCAGTTAAGCATCCCGAAACAGGCGTCGCGGTCCTGCCAGTCTGTCAGCAAAGCGTCGCGTTCGGCGGCCTCCAGAGCAGGCGATTTGTCGCTATTAAGCAGATTCGTCAGCAGTTTGGTCAAGCCATGCTCGCGCACCGAAGCATCAAGGGCCGGATCACGAAAGGTTCGGAAATACTGGCTCGCAGCGCGTTGCTGCGGATCGGTGTAAAGCAGCTTCTGGAAGATCAGCGGATGCGGCGCATTGGCAATCACCGCGCGAGTCACCCGGCCATTCGCCTGCCCCAGCAGCGCCACGCCCCAGGCCAGCGCGCCGCCCCAATCGTGGCCGACGATGGTGAAATGATCGACTCTTAGCGCATCGGCGAGTTGAAACACATCGCCGATCAGCTTGTCCGGGGTGTAGCTCGCCACATCCTGCGGCTTGGACGAACCGCGATAGCCGCGCTGGTCAGGGGCAATGCAGCGGAACCGGTCTGACAAATGCGCGATCTGGTGCCGCCAGGTACGGTGCGATTCGGGAAAACCGTGGAGGAAAATCAGCACCGGCGCATCGCGCGGGCCTTGATCCACCACATCCAGTTCGATTCCATTGGCGAGCTTGATTCTGGTCTGCTCCATCCTCAGCTTCCTTCGGCCTTCATCTTCTCGGCATAACCGGAGGTCATCAATCCGGCCATTTGATCGAACAGCGCCTCAGGTGTTCGCCGCAGTTCGCCCAGCGCCTGTTCAGGTCCGGCTGCGATAATAATCTCGCGCTCGTCCCTGACAATGGCAGCAAGCATTTCGGCGGCCGCCTTATCGGGGGCGATCCCATTGTCGATCGCCTTGTCGCTGGCCTCACGGCGGCTGCCGTCAGCGGTAAGCGCATTGCGCGAGACGTCAGTGCGGATTGAGCCGGGCACAATAACATGGACCTTGAGGCCAAGGTGAGCCGTCTCCGCCCGCAACGCGTCAGAATAGCCGATCAGTCCAAACTTCGCCGCGCTGTAAGCCGTGCGCAACGGCACGCCGACCTTGCCGGCGATGCTGGAAATCATCACCAAGCGCCCGCTTCCCCGTGCCACCATCTGTGGCAGGATCGCCTGAGTCAGCGCAATCGGGGCGAGCAGATCCACACCAATGATCCGCTCATAGACCGCAAAGCTGGTGTCCACCGCCAGAGAGCGCTGCGAAATCCCGGCATTATTGAACAGCATGTCGATCCCGCCAGACCATTCCCATGCTTGCTCAACTTCAGGAGCAATGGCGGCCATGTCGGTTATCTCGAATGGCAGCACCAGAGCTGCGCCGCACTCCGCCGCGATCGCCTCCAGCGCTGCAACATTACGCCCCGAAAGCACCAGCCGCGCGCCTTGTCTAGCCAGCGCCTTGGCTAGTGCCGCACCGATCCCTGATGAGGCACCGGTGATCCAAGCGGTTTGACCTGAAAAGCTCATGAGTCGCTCCTGGTTAGCGGTACTTCGGGGATGGGAATAAACTCATCCTCATCGCCCGGCACCTTAGGAAAGCGGCCTTGCCGCCAATCATCCTTGGCCTGATTGATCCGATCTCGCGATGAGGACACGAAGTTCCACCAGACGTGTCGAGGCGTGCTGAAGGCTTCGCCGCCCAGCAGCATGACGCGCCCGCCGCCCTGCGAGGTCAGTTGCATTGCCGCGCCGGGGACGAGGATGGTCAGGCCGTAAAGTTGCAGCGGCGTGCCATCAAGTGCCGCTTCGCCGCCCACCAGCATCACAGCGCGCTCGTCTGCTTCTGCATCGATCGGGATTGCGCCGGCGGGGCCGAGCAGGATCTCGGCATAGATCGTCTCGGCGTACTGTGTGGTTGCGGCAGTCTGGCCCCACAGCGTGCCCATGATCACGCGGGCCGAGGTGCAGCCATCCTCGATCAGTGGCAAATCGCTGATCCCCTCAAATGCGGGTTCGATCTCCTCACGCCCATCGGGCAGCGCCAGCCAGGTTTGCATCCCATAGAGGTGCGGACCATCAGCGCGCTCGGTGGCAGGCGAACGCTCTGAATGGACGATACCGCGCCCGGCGGTCATCAGATTAACCTGGCCCGGGCGGATTGTTGCAAAGCTGCCGATGCTGTCGCGGTGATCGATCGCGCCCTCGAACAGCCAGGTCACCGTGGCCAGATTGATATGCGGATGCGGGCGAACGTCCATAGCTTGGCCCGGCAGCAGATGCGCCGGGCCGAACTGATCGATGAAAATGAATGGGCCGACCATGGTGCGTTGCGGCGAAGGGATCGCCCGGCGCACCTGAAACGCCCCAAGATCATGGGTAACGGGGGTGATGGTAGTGATGATGCCCATAGGTTTGCTCCTATTCCCCCGGTGCCTTGGCTTTCACCGCCAGCGCATGAACCCGCTGCCCGGGAATATCACCCAGCGCCCGGTTGACCATGCGCTGCCGCTCCAACCGCGATTTTCCTGTAAAGACAGCAGCTTCGATCTCAATGGTGAAATGTGATTCACCGCTGCCATCATCGCCGCTGTGGCCGTGGTGCTTGGCGCTGTCGTTTACTACAGCAAGGCGGCTGGGCGCGAAGGCGGCGTGAAGAATTTGTTCGATTTCGTGTGCAATGGTGCCAGTCATATCTTCACTTCTAGCTGATCTTTCGCCATGTGGAAGTGGTGAGACACGATAGATTTCATGGCAGGATGTCGGGGATGGAACGGCCGTGTGAAATGCCCGGCTGCTCCGAGACGGGCGAATTTCGCGCGCCGGGCGGTCGCGGCTCCAGCTTTGACGGGCCGGGCGATTACCGCTGGTTCTGCCTCGATCATGTCCGCCAGTTCAACGCAGGCTATGATTGGTTCGAGGGGATGAGCAGCGACGAAATCCTTGCCGCGCAATCACCGATCCACGGGTGGGAGCAGCAGACCCGCGCCTTTAGCCCCACCACCGGGATCGATGGTGCGCCGCGCTGGGCCGATTTTGCAGATCCGCTGGAGGCCATCAGCGCCCGCGCCCGTATACGCAAACTGGCGGAGCGCGCCGATGGCCGCGCGGTGACGCCGGATGAGCGCCGCGCGCTGGAGGTGCTGGGTCTACAACTCGACGCCAGCCGCAGCGATCTGCGCGCCCGCTATTCGCAGATGGTCCGCAAATATCATCCCGATCGCAATGGCGGAGATCGGTCTTACGAGGCACGGTTGCAGCAGGTGGTCGAGGCTTATAAGTTGCTTCGGCGTGCGGCGCTGTTTGCCTAGGCGGCCGCCACAGCTTCTTTGTCATACCAAAGGCAGATAGTGTTCTTGCTCATAAACCTGACTCCCTCCTCAGTTTCGCGGGTGCTTTTTCGGCCCAAGCGCACTCGAGCCGGTTTGCCAGTTCCTCGTCACTCACCAGGTCGAGCCGCGTCAACATTGCAGGCCATCCAGAATAGTGCGACGTTTCGAAGTATTTCTCCGGCTCGGCCTCGATCAGAGCTTCCTTGAGGCCGAGCGGTACCATGATGACGAGGATACGTTCCATCCCTTCCTTCATACGGGCAAAGCTCTTGCCCTTCACCTTGAGCGATGGCGTTCCGTAAGAAGTCGAACATTCAACTGCGGGCAAGACCTTACCCAACCGCGCGACGCGCTCAAAAGCGGCATCGCTCATGACCGGCCCAGCTTCATTGCAATCCACTGGCCAAGCAGGCGGAAAATATAGCGCTTGGGAAAGCTCGCATAGCGCCGCGCATCGTCCGGCCATGGCAGGGCGGAATCGCGAAATTTGACGGCGAGGCGGGATTCGACCGCTGGTTTCTGACCCACGATGCGATTGCTCATCGCCGAAACCCAGAACCGCCCGTCGGTGAACGAAAGATACATCGCCGAATTGCAGCAGCCTGCGACGACGCGGCTGGTTGCCGATGTCTCGCGAAGCCGGTGCGGAACCTGCATCTCGGCGCCCTTGACTGTCCGGAACCCATCGATCCGCAGCAGGCTGAGCGTTGTGCCGCCGTCCGGGTCGGCAACCAGCGGCCCGGTTCCGTCAGCTTCGATCTCTTTGGCGGCAGCCTGGCAATCATCGCAATAGCATGTCGCGGTCAGCATGGGCGAGCGTGTACTCTCGCACTCAACCCGCCCGCACTGACAGCGCAATGATACCGCCACCAGCATTGCTTATCTGCCGCCGACCAGCCCGAAGGGTGCGCCTGCGGGGTCCACCGCCATCAGCGAAAAGTCGCCGCCGGGGATTTCCATTGGCTCCTGTAAGATCGCGCCGCCACTGGCCTTGATCGCGGTAACTGCGGCGTCAATGTCAGGCACTCGGAAATAATAGGTCCACGCCGAAATCGGCATTTCGGGCATTTTGGGCATCACCGCGCCAATCCCGAAACGGCCGCCACTGGCCATCAGGAATTCATATTTGCCCATCGGCCCCATGTCCATTTCGCCTTGCATGGACCAGCCGAACTGCGCGCCGTAAAAGGCTTTGGCCGCCTCGGGGTCGGTGGTGGCAAGCTCGTTCCACGCGCAGTGGCCGGTCTTGGGTTCCAGCGCGGCAAAGCTGTGACTGGCCTCATCGGATGCGCCGCGCATGACATAAAATGTCGCGCCCTGCGGATCGGCGACCATCGCCATGCGGCCAACCCCGTCCAGCGTCATGGCTGGCATGTGGACAGCGCCGCCCGCCGCAATCATGCTGGTGACGCTAGCATCGACATCGTCGACTGCGATATAGCCTATCCAAACAGGCCGCGCGCCGCCCGCTGCCATATCCGCGGTAATCGCCATATAGCCGCCGACGCCGTCTTTGGTGTCGCTGCCATCGCCCGAAGAAAAGAATCGATAGTCCATACCGGGCTGGCCCGACGAAGTGCTTTTCCAGCCGACAACCTTGCCGTAAAACTCGCCCGCTGCATCGGCATCGCCGGTCAGCAGTTCATACCAGACGAAATCGCCATGCTTGTTGGTCATTGTCCGTCTCCCTTCATGTCGACAACTGGGCTGAATCCCCCGAAAATCATGCGCTTGCCATCGAACGGCATCGGGTTGTTCACCGGATCCATGCGGGGATCCTTGAAATCAGGGTCCATCATCTTCGCCATTCCGGCGTTACGCGCAGCCTTGTCGGGCCATTCGATCCAGCTGAACACAATGCTCTCATTAGCGGCGGCCTGAACCGCCCGACGGAAATCGGTGAGCTTGCCATCGGGCACATCGTCACCCCAGCATTCGATGACGCGCAGCGCCCCCATTTCGATGAACATGCCATCGGCCATATTGGCATGGTCGATGAATTTCTGCCTGTTGGCGGTGGGCACTGCGATCACGAAACCGTCGATATAGCTCATTATCCTTCTCCTCTGCTTATTCAACTGGCGGGATCGCCGCCGCGTCCATCCAGTATGGTTCCCAGATGTGCCCGTCAGGGTCAGCGATGTCGCGACCGTACATGAAGCCATGGTCCTGGACCGGATTGATGTCTGCCGTCCCGCCATTTGCGGCAGCAGCGTCATTCATCGCGTCGACTTCCACCTTGCTGTCCATCGAGATCGCCAGCATCACCTCGCTGGAGGTGGAAGGCGGGATCGGACGGGTAGTGAAAGTGCGCCACTTTTCGTGGGTCAGCAGCATCACATAGATCGCCTCGCTCCACACCATGCAGGCGGCGGTTTCGTCGCTGAACGCGGGATTATTGGTGAAGCCCAGCGCCGCGTAAAAAGCTTTGAACTTCTGCAAGTCGGCCACTGGCAGGTTGACGAAAATCATCTTGGTCATTGGGAAAATTCCTTGGCTCTGACGTTGAACAACAGTTCGAAATAGCGGCGCAAATGGGCGATTGCCTCTAGCGCCATGGCTTCGGCAACAGCTTCGCCCCTGGCCTTGGCGAGGATAAACGCGCCTTGCAGTACTGTTTGCACATGGCGCGCCAGACTGGCTGGGGTGGTGCCGGTAACACCGGCATCGCCGATCGCCTCAGCCAGATCAGCCTCAAGCGCGGCGGCATTGCCAAGGATGCTTGCTTCGCAGGCCGCCCGGATCGCGTCGCTTGAGCGGAAGGCTTCCTGTACCATTGTGCCTGCCACGCAGCTGAAGCTCTCCGCTGGTCCCGAGATGAGTGCTGCCCTGAAATCAATATAGCCCAGCACGCGGTCAATCGCCTTGGTAAAATGGTGGTAGGGTGCTGCGGCAAAGAAGCCGCCGGTGCTGCTGGACCAATAGTCCGCCACCGCCACGCCCAGCGCCTCTTTTGAGGCGAAATGGTGGAAAAATGCGCCCTTCGTCACCCCGGCCTCGGCGCAGAGTTGATCGACCGATGTGCCGGCGAAACCACCGCGCCGCACCAGCTTCACTGCCGCTTCGAGCAATTTGTCGCGCGCGTTCTGCGGTGCGGGACGAAAGGGCTGGTTGGGAATCATGTAGATGTACATACCAACCAGTCGGTATGTCGTCAAGTAGGCGCAGTTGATCTCGCGCTCAAATGGCGCAATCTGGTGTCGGTTGGGTAAATCTAGACCGGAATTACGGCCTTCTCACGAGCTGCTACGGCCTGCCAGGCTGGGCGGGCCTTAACCCGGTCATACCATGCAGCGGTGGCCGGATGGGTCGCCGGATCGGGCTCCAGCCCGACGTAACCCAGACTGCGCAAGACCGCCGCGACCGCGATGTCGCCGATGCTGAATTCGCTGCCAGCAAGCCAGCCATCAGACGGTGCCTGAGTTTCAAGATAGGCGATGAGCGGTCCAAGCTCGGTCACTCCAAGGTCTGCCGCTTCCTCATCTCCCGCCATGCCCAGCAGCTTGGGTTTGACAAAGCGGTTGAACACCACCTTGCCGCCGGCTGCGGTCAACATCGTATCGGCAAATTCTTCAAACCAGATCGCCTTGCCGCGCGCGGCCGGGTCAGTTGGGAAGATCCGCACTTCGGGATGCTTGGCGTCGATGTAGGTCACGATCGCGGTCGAATCGCACAGCGTGTAATCGCCGTCTTGCAGTGCCGGGATCTTGCGGAACGGGCTGGCGGCGAGGAATTCAGCCGCAGGCTTGGCAGGATTGCCCAGCACCATCTCCACCGCAACGCCCTTTTCGGCAGCGACCAAATGTACTTTGCGAACAAACGGAGAGACCGGGAAACCGAAGATTTTCATGAATTTTTCTGCCCGAAACGTGAAGACGAGTCGCAAATTGCTACTCAATCCTTATTGCAGCGCGCCGCAGCCCCGTATAGGCGGATCAGCGCAATGACAGACATTTCCAATATCCAGCCCGATAGCCGCGCCACCACCATACTGGATGCGCCTGACCGTATGCTCGATGTGCGCGAGCACTTCGGGATCGATATCGACATGCAGGTTCCCGCCTTTTCGCAAGCCGATGAGCGCGTGCCCGATCATGATGCCAGCTATGTGTTCGATCCGGACACGACACTGGCGATCCTGGCGGGCTTCGCGCACGACCGGCGGGTGATGGTGCAGGGCTATCACGGCACCGGCAAATCGACGCATATCGAGCAGGTCGCAGCAAGGCTCAACTGGCCGTGCATCCGCATCAACCTCGATGCGCATATCAGCCGGATCGATCTGATCGGCCGCGACGCGATCGTGCTGCGCGACGGCCAGCAGGTCACCGAATTCCGCGAAGGCCTGCTGCCCTGGGCGCTGCAGACCCCGACCGCACTGGTGTTCGACGAATATGACGCCGGCCGCCCCGATGTGATGTTCGTCATCCAGCGCGTCCTC
>JANOKC010000014.1:0-15247 GCA_031419035.1 Novosphingobium sp.
GCGCGCTTTTCGTCGGCCCAGTCGTGCCTCTGGTAGATCCCAGCGACACCGGACTTCGATCCGCTGATATGGTTCAACACCGCCTCGGTGACTTCAAACCGTACCCCGAGCCTTTGCAGACCAGTGGCGAGCGAGCGCCGCAGATCATGGAACCGCCACGCCCCGAAGTCGATTGCATGGCTGCCCTTCACCATTCGGTTGGCTTCTTCCTTGGCGATCATTTTATCCAGCCGCGACTTGGCCTTGCTGTACCCCGAGACTGGCGTCTCGCCGGTAGTCGTGAAGATCAGCCCGCGCCTAGGCCATTGGTCCGAACGCTTACCATCCTTGCCCGCAAGTCCGTCAATCTCTGCGACCGCCAGATCATTGAGCGGAACGATATGAGGCTTGCTGTTCTTGGTCTTTGCGCCGGGGATGGTCCATGTACGGGAAACCCTGTCTAGCTCGCGCCATTCTATCGCGGCCGTTTCCTCCCGGCGCTGGCCCAGAATCAACAGCAGCCGCACTAAGGGGCCAAAGGGTTTTCCAAGATCACCGGCCGCGCGCCATACGGCCGCAAGTTCTTCGCCGTCCAGCTTGTGGTCACGGCTTTCCGGCAGGCCCGGCGGCTCATAGCCGATCAGGGGATTGGTCTCGGCTGGCATGTCGCCGCGGCTGATGGCCCAACGGATCAGCTTGCGCAGAATCGCATAGACCTTGCGGCGAGTGGCGACCTGGCCGACCGGAATGCCATCAAGAACGGCCGTAATATCGGACTTCCGCAACTGAGGCAGCGGCTTCTTGCCCAGGACGGAAACGACATAATTCCGCAAGGTGCGGGCGCCGTCCTTGTCGTCCTTCCACTTCACCGCGAGATAATCGGAAATGAACCGTTCGGCGTAGGCATCGAAGGCCTTGTCGATCGCGTCGCGTTCTCGCTCCACCTTTTGCTCGAAAGGGTCGAACCCCTGCATCGCAAGGCGGGCGACCCTCTCCGCTTCGTCGCGCGCAGTCGTCGGCGTCCAGGGGCCACCATGCAGACCAATCTTGAAGCGCCGCGTCTTGGCCCCGCGCCCACCCATCCGGTATTGGTAGAGATAGAGCTTCGCACCGGCTGGCGTAACCTTCAGGCCGAATCCCTTCAGATCGTCATCCCATAGGTAGGCGTCCACCTTGCCCGGCGACATCGCATCGACGCTGCGTTTGGTAATCTTGCCGGTCGCCATGGCTGGGTCACCTTTCTAGTAATCACCTAGTAAGCACCATAGCGTGGGTCGCCGTGAACATCAATGGAACATTGTGGATAGAACAGAGCGGGGATGTTCGAAGTTCCGTGCCGAGTCCCGCAGAAACCCTGAACTGGGCCACGTAACTCTTAATCAGCGGGTCCTTGGTTCGAGCCCAAGTGTGTCCACCATTTTTCCTTCCTACAATTTGATGCATTGACCTAACCCCTTGGCGTGGCATTGTGTCCGTTCGGGAATGCAACCGAATACGGTGCAGCGGGAGGGTGCTATGCAGAAAGTGCGTTTGGCGGCTGTGCTGATGCTGGGAACGGCAGTGCTGGTTTCGGGCTGTTACAAGATCAAGCAAGCTGCCGGTGGATCACAGGCAACGATCACGGAAACCGAATTTCCCGAGCGCGTGCTGTGGGGAGATACCCACCTGCATACTTCAAACTCAATAGATGCCTTCGGTTTCGGCGTGCGGCTTGGGCCGGAAGAGGCGTTGCGCTTTGCCCAGGGTGAGGAGGTCACCTCTACCGGCGGGCTGAAGGCCAAGCTGGCCCGGCCCCTCGATTTTCTGGTTATCACCGATCACTCCGAAGGCCTTGGTGCGACCAAGGCGCTGTACGACGCGCCGCGCATGCTGATCCGTGATGCGCGGCTGCTGCGCTGGCATGACATGATGCATGAGGGGCCGGCAGGTTCACTGCGTGCGACAGCCGAGCTGTTGGATGCCAGAGCGAAAGGTACCTTGCCGCTGGCCTTGCAGAATGACGCCGATTCCGAAAAGCGCACCAAATCGATCTGGAGCGACCATCTTGGTACCGTTGAGCGCTATAATCAGCCTGGGAAATTCACTGCCTTAATAGGTTTTGAATATACCTTGGGGGATGGCGGAAACAACCTTCACCGAAACGTCATCTTCCGCGACGGCAAGGATCTGGTCAGCACAGTTTTGCCAGCATCGGCGGGTGGTTTGATCTCACCTGAAAAGCTGTGGGACTATATGGACGCTTACGAGAAATCGACCGGTGGCAAGGTGCTGGCGATCCCGCATAATTCCAATGTCTCCAACGGGCTGATGTTCATGCTGACCGATCCTTCGGGCGGACCTATGAGCGCGGCCTATGCCCGCCGCCGCGCGGCGCACGAACCGGTGGTCGAAGTCACCCAGATCAAGGGTGACAGCGAGGCGCATCCGTTCCTTTCGCCCAATGATGAATTCGCCGGCTTTGGCGTGGCTGGTTGGGAGCTCAACAATCTGATGGCGACCCAACCAAAAACCTCGGACATGTTTACCGGCGAATATGCGCGCGAGGCTTTGAAGCGCGGACTTGCGATCGAGCAGCGCACCGGCGCGAACCCTTACAAGTTCGGGATGATCGGATCGACCGACAGCCACACCGCGCTGGCCACAGGCGACGAGGACAATTTCTTCGGCAAGCATTCAGGCAATGAACCCGGCGCGGCGCGGGCGATGTCCGAACAAAATCTGGGCACCCGCAAAGGCCGGTTTGGCTGGCATTACCTTGCGGGCGGCTATGCCGGGGTCTGGGCCAAGGCCAACACCCGCACCGCAATCTTCGATGCGATGATGCGCAAGGAGGTTTACGCCACCACTGGCCCGCGTATGACAGTGCGGGTATTCGCCGGATGGGATTTCAAGGCTGATGACCTGAAAGGCGATTGGGTGCGCGCAGGCTATACCCGGGGCGTGCCAATGGGAGGTGAGCTGACTAGCCAAGCAGGTTCAAGACCCAGCCTTATCATTTCAGCGCTCAAGGATCCCATCGGCGCCAATCTTGACAGGGTGCAGGTGGTCAAGGGCTGGATCGACAAGGCCGGTAACACCCATGAGAAAGTTTTCGATGTCGTGTGGAGCGATATGGACAAGCGCAAATCGGCTGGCGGCAAGGTTCCCCCCGTGGGTGATACGATCGATCTGGCAACCGCGACATACCAGAACTCGATTGGTGCGGCGTCGCTGACCACGGTATGGACCGATCCTGAATTCTCGGCGGGGTTCCGGGCCTTTTACTATGTGCGCGTCCTCGAAATCCCGACCCCCAGCTGGCCAGCCTATGATGCGGTGCTTTACAAGCTGAAGCTAACCCCGGATGTGCGAGTCAAGCAGCAGGAACGGGCCTATACGTCGCCGATCTGGTATTCACCGAACAACGCTTGAGGGACTGTCTATGACGCTGCGCAGCCGCGTAAAAATGTTGCTGCGCGAGCCTTTGGTGCATTTTCTGCTTGCTGGATTTGTGGTGTTCGCCCTTCTGTCGGGGCGGCCCGCCGATCCAGGTGAGCGACGGATTGTGTTGGACGAGTTGCTGGTCGGCCGATTGGCAGAGCGCTGGGTCCAGACCTATCGCCGCCCGCCCTCGCCCGAAGAACTCGACGGGCTGATTGCTGACCACGTAAAGGGCCAGGTTTATTACCGCGAAGCGCTGCGGCTGGGGCTGGACCAGGATGACGAGGTGGTGATGCGGCGGATGCGCAGCAAGCTGATCGCAACCTCGACCAGTCAGGCCGAAGCCGCCACACCCAGCGATGCCGAGCTACAAACGCTGCTGACCCGCGATTCGGTCCGCTATGCACCGGAGCCTCTCTACACGCTCACGCAGATCTATTTGGGCAACGATGATGCCGTGTCTCGGGCGGCAGCGACGCAGTTGCTCAGTAAGCTGCGCCAGGGAGACGCGGCCGAAGGAATGGGCCGCCCTGCTCCGGTTCCGGCACGGTTTTCGGACGCCTCAGCAAGCGAACTCGCCAGCATATTTGGCGATGAATTTGCCGCCGCACTCCGCGATGCGCCGACCAGCAGATGGACCGGGCCACTGGGCTCAGGCCTTGGCCTCCATCTCGTGCGGATTGATGCCCGCAAGGTTCCTGCTCCCCCGCTCCTCGCTGAAGTTCGCCAGCGGCTGGAGAATGACTGGCGGTCTGCAGCGATCAAACAGGCTGAGCAAGAAACCTACCGCAAGCTGCTTGATGGCTATGACGTGGTGATTGAACAGCCGCGATGATCCGGATTTGCAGCCTTTGGCTATTCGGATTGCTCATGGCTTTAGCCATCCCTGCTCAGGCCGATGAACTGCGTCCCGGCTATCTGGAATTGACCCAGCGTGATGCCGCGCATTGGGACATGATCTGGAAGGCGCCGGTCCTCGGCGGCTTGGCCACAAGATCGCGGCCAGCCCTCCCCAACTTCTGCAAGGTCACGCCCGGTCCGGTGAGGCTGGAAGGCGCGGCCCTGGTCGCCACCGGCTCACTCGCCTGCACCCGCCCCCTGGATGGAGCCCGCGTCGGCCTGGCGGGGATGGAATCGAGTTTTACCGACGCGCTGCTGCGGGTTGCTCCATTGAACCGTCCGGTCCATGCTGAACGGCTGACACCTGACCGGCCGATTGTGACGATCAAATCCGTGCCGGATAGCTGGCAGGTTGCTCGCACCTATTTCGCGCTCGGGGTCCAGCATATCCTGACCGGCTATGATCATCTGCTGTTCGTGGTTGCACTGGTGCTGCTACTCATGCGCGGCTGGGTGGTGGTGCGTGCCACGACCGCCTTTACCGTTGCCCATTCGATGACGTTGATCGGAACAACGCTCGGCCTGTTCGGGCTGGCGCAGGCCCCGGTTGAGGCTTTAATCACTCTGTCGATCGTGTTCCTAGCGGTTGAGATCATCAAACAGGAAGACGCCGCCCCGCGTCTATCGGAACGCATCCCCTGGGTGGTTGCGTTTCTATTCGGGTTGCTCCACGGCTTCGGCTTCGCGGGGGCATTACGCGAGATTGGCCTACCCGAGGGAGATGTTCCGATGGCCTTGCTGACTTTCAACCTGGGGGTCGAAGCAGGTCAATTGGTGATCATCGCAACGTGTATTGCCGCAATCGCAACACTGCGCCGGTTTGCGCTGTCCGTGCTGCGTCCGGCAACCGTGCTGACAACCTACGCAATAGGCACAATCGCCAGCTTCTGGTTTATCGAGCGGCTGGTTGGCTGAGGCCCCAACCCGGCTCCACGGGCTGGATGCCCTGCGCGGGATCGCTGCACTTTGCGTTGTGGGAGTGCACTCCCAGGGCGTGTTTGGCGGCTATCCGGGCTGGTTCAGCAAGGGCTACCTGGCGGTCGACTTCTTCCTGATGCTGAGCGGCTATCTTATGGCCCGGACCAGCGAACCGCGCCTCGCCGCGGGACTTTCACCGTCGGGATTCATGATCGCCCGTTATCGCCGGTTCTGGCCGATGATGGCGCTGGGATCGTTGATCGGCGTGCCCTATTTGTGGGTTCGGGCGGGAGACATTGGCCACTTTGTACCAGTATTGATCGCCAATTTCCTGCTTATACCTTGGCCGCTGGGTCGGCTGATGTTCGCGCTGAACATTCCGGCGTGGACAATTTTCTTCGAGCTACTCGCCAATGCTGCCCATGTTTTTGTTCTACAGCACCTGCGCACCCGAACAATTGCTGTGCTAGCGCTGATCCTGCTGGCAGTGACTATTGCGGTTGCCATTTCGTTCGGCACGTTCGATCTGGGGGCACGGCCTGATACATTCTTCGCAGGCTTTCCCCGCATATTTCTCGCCTATGTGATCGGGATATTGTTGCAGCGCTGGGGATTGGCGATCCACGGACCTGCCATGTTCGGCAGCCTGGCCCCGATTGGCTGGCTGGCGATGATCATCATGCCAATCGCGATTGTCGCCAGCTGGTACACCGGGATAAAGGACTGGCATTTCGATCTCGCATTCGTGCTGCTGGTCTGCCCCTTCACTATCCTCGGCGGGCTTTTGTTGACCCGCCCGACCAAGCTGGGCTGGCTCTCAGGGGCGATCAGCTTTCCGCTGTTCGCAGTGCACATGCCGGTGCTCGAAGGCATGCGCGGGCTAGGCTTTGGGGTGATATACGCGGTGCCAATGGCGCTTGGCGTGGCAATCGTGATCCTGTTGTGGACAAACCGGCTGCGCCGCATAAAGCAATCCAAGCAAGTTTGAGGAGAATGATCGTGGACAGCCCAGTCCTTTACGAAGCAGATGCCACCGGCATTGTCACAGTCACCCTCAACCGCCCAGAGATGCGCAATCCAATCTCGGAGAGCGAAGTTGTCGAGGCGCTGCTCGCGGCGCTGGACCGGCTGGAAGGCGATCCGAGCGCGCGGGTGGCGATCCTTACCGGATCCGGCAAGGCTTTCTCCTCTGGCGGGAATATCCATACGATGAAGCCCGGCAAGGGGCTCAACGCAGGCCTGCCGGCGCGCACGCGGGGCAATTACAAGCGCGGAATCCAGCGACTGCCACTGGCGTTTGCCGCGCTCGAAGTGCCGGTAATCGCGGCAGTCAACGGCCCTGCGATCGGTGCAGGACTCGATCTGGCCTGCATGTGCGATCTGCGGATCGCCGGAGAAAGCGCCAAATTCGCCGAAAGCTTTGTCAAGCTTGGGATAATTCCCGGCGACGGCGGAGCATGGCTGCTGCAGCGGGTTGTCGGCTTTTCCAAGGCCGCCGAAATGTCGCTGACCGGCGATATGCTCAATGCCGAAGAGGCGCTGGCTTGCGGCCTTGTTTCGCGGGTGGTTCCAGATACCGAGCTCATGGATGCAGCTCGCTCGCTCGCCTCAAGGATCGCCGCCAACCCGCCCTTCGCGGTACGGATGACCAAGCGGCTGCTGTGGGAAGCGCGCCGTGCCGACCTTGCGACCGTGCTGGAAATGTCGGCCGCTATGCAGGCAGTGGCCCACGCAACCGGCGATCATGAGGAAGCGGTTGCTGCCTTCCTTGAGAAACGCGCACCAGCATTCAAAGGTGACTGATTAGGTTTAGTGTGATTGTGGCCTTGCAATATCACATTATGATGTGATATATCGCGAATCATGTCCAGCACAATCATCGAAAAAGTCCGCCGCCTCGTAACCGAAGGTGGCATGTCCCGGTCCGGTCTAGCCCGCGCGGCGGGCCTTCACGCCAATAGCCTGCGCGAATGCACCGAAGCGGAGTGGAACCCCACCGCTGATACGCTCGCCAAGCTTGAGCGGGCGCTGTTTGCCAACGACGACACCCCGATGCTCGTCCCGATTGAGGAAATCATCGAGGAAGCCCGTAACGGGCGGATGTTCATCCTGGTAGATGACGAAGACCGCGAGAATGAGGGCGATCTGGTTATCCCTGCCCAGATGGCTACCCCCGATGCAATCAACTTCATGGCCACCCATGGCCGCGGGCTGGTCTGCCTTACGCTGGCCAAGCAGCGGGTAGAGCAGCTGGGACTCGAACTCATGAGCCGCCAGAACGGCACACGGCACGAAACCGCCTTCACCACCTCGATCGAAGCCCGCGAAGGCGTCACCACGGGTATTTCCGCTGCTGACCGCGCCCGGACGGTATCGGTGGCGATTGATGCCTCCAAAACCAGAGACGATCTGGTCACTCCAGGCCACGTCTTTCCGCTGATCGCCCGCGAAGGCGGGGTGCTGGTCCGCGCCGGCCATACCGAGGCCTCGGTCGATATTGCGCGGCTGGCCGGACTTAATCCCTCTGGCGTGATCTGCGAGATCATGAATGAAGACGGCAGCATGGCGCGGATGGAAGATCTGATGGCCTTTGCAAGGCAACATGAACTGAAGATAGGCACGATCCGCGATCTGATCGCCTATCGCCGCAAGCATGATCATCTGGTTGAAAAGCGTGCGGAGCTGCGCTTCAGCAGCCGCTGGGGGGGCGATTGGACCGCGATCACATTCTTCAACAAGGCTACCGGTGACGAGAATATGGCGCTGGTGAAGGGTCATATTTCCGCCGACAAGGCAACGCTGGTGCGAATGCATACGATGTCGATGTTTGTCGACGTCTTTGGCGAGGAGAATGAGCGCACCGGCATACTACCCCGCTCGATGGAAATGATCGCCGAAGCGGGCTGCGGTGTGCTTGTGCTGATCAACCGGCCAATGCGCGGCTCGGTCAGCCGGTTCATGCAGCTTCGTGCCGAGGGCAAGTCCGCCGGTGCGCCCGAGATCGAACAGTTGCGTGACTATGGCGTTGGCGCACAGATCTTGGCCGAATTGGGCGTTCATGACATGATCCTGCTTACCAACACCCACCATTCGATGATCGGACTGGACGGCTATGGCCTGTCGATTGTAGGGGAACGGCCCATCGATGGAACGGCAGGTGAGTAATGGCGAAATTCCTTATAGTTGAAGCTCGTTTTTACGATCACCTGAACGATATGCTGGTCGCTGGCGCTCGCGCAGTGCTGAAGGCCGCTGGGCATCAGGTGGAGGTCATCACGGTTCCCGGTGCGCTCGAAATTCCCGGCGCGATTGCTCTGGCCGATCAGGCGCAGCTGTATGACGGCTTTGTTGCGATCGGGGTGGTGATCCGGGGTGAAACCTATCACTTCGAGATCGTCGCTGGTGAAAGCGCCCGCGGAGTCATGGCGCTGACTATGGATGGCGTAGCAATCGGCAACGGCATCCTTACTGTCGAAAATGAAGAGCAGGCGCTTGTCCGTGCCGATCCGAAGCTGAAGGACAAGGGCGGGGAAGCTGCCCGCGCTGCGCTGGCGATGCTTGCGCTCAAGGAGAAGTTCGGATGAGCAAGCACCCTTCCATCAGCGGCATTCCGCTGGTCCTTGGCGGCAATGTGTTCGGCTGGACTGCAGACCGTGACACCAGCTTTGAAGTGCTCGACGCCTTCTATGAAAACGGCGGGCGGATGATTGATACTGCCGAGGCATATTCCGCTTGGGTGCCTGGAAACAAAGGCGGCGAGAGTGAGACGATCATTGGTGCTTGGATGAAAGCCCGGGGCGTTCGCGACAAGATGCGGATCGGAACCAAGACTAATGTTATGGGCGCAGCGGGCGGGCTTCGCCCCGAAGCACTAAAGGACCATCTCAGTGCCTCGCTAGATCGGTTGCAGACCGACTATGTAGATCTTTATTACGCGCATCGTGATGATCCCGAGACGCCGCAGGACGAAGTCGCTGCCGGATTCGACCAATTGCTCAGCACTGGCCTGATCCGCGAAACAGGGGCGTCTAATTTCAACGCAGAACGGCTTTCAGGCTCGTTGCGCGCGGCGAAGTCGATTGGCGTCAAAGGCTACGGTGTGTTGCAGAACCAGCTCAACCTGCTGGAGGGCGCCGAGTATCCTGAAGCCTTGCATAACATCTGCCTTGCCAACGATATTGCCATGCTGCCCTATAGCGGCCTTGCGAGCGGTTTCCTGACTGGCAAGTATCGCAAACCTTCGGACTTTGACAAATACCCACGCGGCGACCGGGTCCGCAAATATGCTGAGCGCGGCAAAGCATTGCTCCAAGTAATGGACCTGATCGCGGAAGAATGTGAAGCCACCTTAGGCCAGATCGCCTTGGCCTGGTTGCTGGCCCAGCCGGGAGTCGCTGCCCCGGTCGCCAGCGCGACCACCGCAGATCAGGTTGACGATCTGGTCGAAGCGATGGAAACCGAACTCACCCCTGCGCAAATCGCCGCGCTGACTGATGCGGTTTAGTTACACCGATAACCGCCCGAACGCCTCTTCCCCGGCATAGCGCGCGGCATCACCCAGTTCTTCCTCAATCCGAATCAGTTGGTTGTATTTCGCCAGCCGATCCGAGCGCGCGAGGCTACCTGTCTTGATTTGACCGCAGTTGGTTGCAACCGCCAGATCGGCAATGGTCGCATCCTCGGTCTCGCCCGAGCGGTGCGACATCACCGCAGTATAGCCATTGCGCTGGGCAATGCTGACTGCCTCCAGCGTTTCCGTGAGTGTTCCGATCTGATTGACCTTGACCAGCAGCGAATTAGCGAGGCCCATGCCGATGCCCATGGTCAGCCGCTTGGGATTGGTGACGAACAAATCATCGCCGACCAGCTGGATCTTATGGCCGATCTTGGATGTCAGCGCGGCCCAGCCCTCAAAATCATCTTCGCTCATGCCGTCTTCGATCGAGCGGATCGGATAATCCTCGGTCAGCTTGGCCAGGTAATCGGCCATTCCGAGCGGGCTGAGCGACAACCCCTCTCCGCTGATTTCATACTTGCCAGCTTTGAAAAACTCAGTCGCCGCGCAATCAAGCGCCAGCGTTACATCGACTCCCGGCTTAAACCCTGCCCTTTCGACCGATGCCATAATGAAGTCGAGTGCAGCGCGGGTGCTGGCGAGGTTGGGGGCAAAACCACCCTCGTCGCCCACCGCCGTTGCCAGCCCTTTGTCGTGGAGGTCCTTTTTCAGTGTATGAAAAATTTCGCTGCCCCACCTTACTGCTTCAGCCAAAGTTGGCGCGCCAACCGGCATGACCATGAATTCCTGGAAGTCGATGGGATTGTCCGCATGCTCACCGCCATTGATGATATTCATCATTGGGACTGGCAGGACATGCGCGGATACACCGCCGATATAAGAATAAAGCGGCAGCCCTCGCGCATTGGCCGCAGCCTTGGCCACAGCCAAACTGACGCCAAGGATCGCATTGGCGCCAAGCCGAGCCTTGTTCTCGGTGCCATCCAGCTCGATCATGATCCGGTCAACATCGCGCTGATCCTCGGCATCGAAGCCTAGTAGAGCGTCAGTAATCTCGCCATTAACCGCCTCTACCGCCCTCAGCACACCCTTGCCGCCATAGCGTGTATCTCCATCGCGCAGCTCTACCGCCTCATGAGCGCCGGTTGAAGCACCCGAGGGGACCGCTGCGCGGCCAAAGCTGCCATCGTCAAGCAGCACCTCAACTTCAACTGTGGGATTGCCCCGGCTATCGAGTATTTCACGAGCATGGATGTCGATTATGGCGGTCATGGCGGGTTAAACTCCTCTGGACCAACGTCAGCAAAATACTTGCCCGATCCCTTAGCAGTGGAACCTTGCTAGGCAAGCCGCATTACCCCATTATGGCGGGGACTTGCAGGTCGCCGCAATGAATACCATTTCAGGATCATCAGCCCAGTTCGGGCGCAGTGAGAGCAACAGCCATGGTTACGATCAAGAAAGCCGCTACCCCGAAGAAAGCAGCCGCCAAAAAGCCGCGCGCTGCAGCAACACTCAAGACGGCCGCGCCAGCCGCAGCTCCGAGCACTGCTGCCAAAGCAAAGTTCAGCAAGGCACTGGAAGAAGCCCGTTCTGGCGCCAAGGCGCTGGGACAGGAGGTGCAGGAGCGCACCGGTGCCTATCGTGAGAAATTGGCCGGAGCGAGCAACGATTGGGCAGAAGAGGCCAAGAATCTTACTGGCCAAGCCAAAGAGCGTGCAACTGAGCTGGCTCAGGATGGGAAAGCCCGCGCCAGTGACGCTATTTCTGGGCTTGGCAAAATTGTTGCCGAGAACGCCGGATCGATCGATGACAAGCTTGGCACGCGCTATGGCGATTATGCCCGAACGGCCGCGCGGACCATGCAGGAAACCGCAGCCAAGATCGAAGCCAAGGACCTCGATGAGCTTGGTGAGGATGCCAAGCAGTTTGTCCGCAAAAGCCCGGGCATGGCAATCGGCATTGCTGCACTGTTCGGTTTCATGCTTTCACGGCTGTTCAAGCGTTCGGGTGATTGACGCTGCGCGGCGCAGGCGGTTGATTTGCTAACGATGAAGGATGAGCCCCCTCCTCTTGTGACACCAAACTCAACCGATGCAGCTGACCGCTCGTTGGTAGAAGATGTGCGCCAACTCGCTTCAGATGGTAGAGTGCTGGTAGAGGCTGAACTTGCCTATCAGAAATCGCGCGCGCTGGTGGCTGGCGAAGGTGCCAAAGGGGTGGCCGCCTATATTGCATTGGGCGCTGCACTGGTCTTTTTTGCACTGGTGGCTTTGACAGTTGGGCTTCTGATTGCACTCACCCCATGGCTCACCGCGCTTGGCGCAACTGCCTCGGTAACGCTGGGCCTTCTGGCCGGAGCTGCGGTTTGCGGCTGGATTGGCAAGTTGCGCTGGGAACGCATGGTCGGGCAGCTCACCGGCAAGGCTGACAACCATGTGGACGATGGAACATGAGCGATCTCGGCCGGCGTTTGGCTCAGGATCGCGCAACCCGCGAAGCGGCCCTGGCCAACTTCAACGCCAATCTCGTTCAGGTAAGGAATGACCTTGACGCACGCGGGATTGGCGGGCGGATCGCCGACAAGGCTGGAAAGGAAGTCCGCGCCGGGTTCGACGAGGCGCTGGCGATTGCTGATGACAACAAGGGCATTGTCGCCGCCACGATCGCCGCGCTTACCCTTTGGTGGCTGCGTCATCCGATGATTGAAGGGGTACAGTCGCTGCTGGCCGATGGAAAAGATGCCGCCGATCCAGCCGAGATTCAGGATACTGCACTAGTTTCACACAAGAAAAAGCACCGGTGTAAGCACAAGGAGCCAGTAAAGTGACCAACGAGTTCGATACCAAGCGCTCCCGAATCAACGACAAGATCGCTGCGTCGCAGGCACGTCTGCTGCGTGATGCCCCTGAAGAACCGCTTCGCAAGCTGTTACCAGACGAATATCCGCCCGAGCACATTTCCACTCTGGCCGGCCAATACCCAATGCTGACCTTGGCGGCGGGAGCACTGGCTGGAGTGGCACTTGGCGCGCTGTTGCCGCGTACTTTCGGTCGCAAATTCAGCCGCCGGGCCGTGACTATCCTGACGGTGGCGGGCGAGCTGGGACTTGTCGCAAGCCAACGAGCGAGGGTTGCGGCCGAGCAGGCTGGCCGACAGGGGACGGCGCGGCTTGGCGAAGTAGGCGAAAACATCGTCGAAACCAGCGCTGGTTTGCGCCGCCGCGCAAGCAAAGTCGCAGGCGGCGCGCGAAGCACCGGTCTGGCTTTGGCCCGCGAGGCAATCAAGCTGGCCGCTCGCGCCCGGCGCTAGTTCATCAAAATCAACGTGGCCGCGCTATTGCCCGCACAATCCCTCCCCGGTATGCGCAGACCATGCAAAAACTCCATCTTGTTATGGGCGGCCGGGTCAAGAACCCGCAGGGCCTTGAATTCACTGATGTTGCGGGTCTTGATGTCGTCGGCGTATATGACAATTACGCCGAAGCCGAAGAGGCATGGCGCGACAAGGCGCAGCGCACGGTTGACGATGCCGAGATGAAATATGTGGTGGTGCATCTGCACCTGTTATTGCAACCGGATATGTAGCCGTCGAGGCCAGGACAACGCCTCAAATAAATTCGATCTTCTCGACCTGGTACGACTTGTCACCGGAGGGCACGGTCACTTCAACGTCCTCGCCAACCTTGCGGCCTATCAAAGCCTTGCCCAGCGGCGAAGCATAGCTGATCCGGCCTATCTTGGCGTCTGCCTCGTAAGGCCCGACGATCTGGTATTTGACCGGCTTGTCATCATCATCAAGCATCGAAACAGTCGCGCCGAAGATGATCCGATCACCTGAAAGCGTAGTTGGATCAATAATATGGGCGCGGCTGATACGGTCTTCCAGATCGCCGACCATCGCCTCTACCTGGCCCTGGCGTTCCTTGGCCGCATGATATTCCGCATTTTCGGACAGATCACCGTGCGCGCGCGCTTCCTCGATCGCATCAACGATCCGCGGGCGCTCTTCGCGCAGCGCCTTCAATTCGGTCAGCTGCCGCTCATAGCCTTCCTGCAGCATCGGCAGTTTTTCAACACTTGCCATGACAATTCGTTCCCTTTGGCCCCTGAACCCGGTGACAAATTATCCGCATGCCGTTTTATGAAACGGCATCGGACAAGTCGCGATGTCGGGAAAGCGCGTTAATTTCCGCTATAATATGACTGAAGCGAGCGAACATCAAGTTCCGCGCCGCGCAAGGCTCCGATTGCCTCCACCGCAGCCACTGAAGCGGTAGCGGTGGTGAAGTAGGAAACCTTGCCGCGAAGCGCTGATCCGCGAATCGATTGCGAATCTTTCAGGCTTTGCCAGCCTTCGGTAGTGTTGAAGATCAGGGCCACCCTGCCATCGATAATCCGGTCGACAATATGCGGCCGCCCTTCTGCCACCTTGTTTACGCGCTCCACCGGAACCCCGGCATCGGCCAGATATTTCTGCGTGCCGCCTGTGGCGATGATCTTGAAATCAAGCTCTACTAACTTGCTGATCGCGGGTAGAATCACTGCCTTATCGCTGTCCTTGACTGAGACGAACACCGTGCCGCCGTCTGGCAGCACCATTCCCGCGCCCAGCTGCGCCTTGGCAAAGGCCATCGCGAAGCTGGCATCAAGGCCCATGACTTCACCAGTTGATTTCATTTCGGGTGATAGAACCGGATCAACCCCGTGGAACCGCGCAAACGGGAACACGGCTTCCTTGACCGCCATATAGTCAAATTCGCGCTTGAACGGCGGGAAGGTGGAGAGCTTTTCACCGGCCATCACCCGCGCCGCGATCTTGGCGACCGGCTGACCGATTGCCTTGGCGACGAACGGCACGGTCCGGCTGGCGCGCGGGTTGACCTCGATCAGGTAAACATCGGCGCCTTTCACCGCGAACTGGATGTTCATCAGCCCCTTGACGCCTAGCGCCAGCGCCAGCAATTCGGCCTGGCGCTCCATCTCGGCGATGGTCTCGGCGGGCAGATTATAGGGCGGCAGGGTGCAGGCGCTGTCGCCCGAATGGATGCCCGCTTCCTCGATATGCTGCATAACGCCCGCCACGACGACGACCTCGCCATCGCACAGCGCATCGACATCGCATTCGATCGCATCGCGCAGATATTGGTCGATCAGCACCGGGCTGTCGCCCGAAACGTTGACCGCAGTGGCGATGTAATCATCGAGTTGGGCCACGCTGTCGACGATCTCCATCGCCCGGCCGCCAAGCACGTAGGACGGCCGCATCAGCACCGGGAAGCCGATCCGGTTCGCCACCGCCACCGCCTCGTCGCGGCTGCGAGCAATACCGTTTTCGGGCTGCTTGAGCTTGAGCTTGTTGACCAGCTTGGCAAACCGCTCACGGTCTTCAGCAAGGTCAATCGCGTCGGGTGAGGTGCCAAGGATTGGAATTCCGGCATCCTCCAGCGTCTGCGCCAGTTTCAGCGGGGTCTGCCCGCCAAACTGGACGATCACGCCGACCAGTTCGCCGTTC
>JANOKC010000015.1:0-31872 GCA_031419035.1 Novosphingobium sp.
GACACCGGCTTCCTTAGCCTTCTTCCAAGCAGTCTGACCCCGGCATCGCTGCCGGGGTTGTAGCTGTCCAATGGGCTGCAATTCAGCCTTGCGTTTGTGGCTCAAGGCCGCCTTCGCCGCCGCGTTTCTTTTTGACAGCGCCAGCCGCCGGGACCGCCGAGCCGCGCGAAGGCGGCGCTTCTTCGCCCGAATCGCGGGTTGGTTTCTTGCCGGCGATCAGGTCGGCAATTTCGGTTCCCGAAAGCGTTTCGTATTCGAGCAGCCCTTGCGCAATGGCGATCCAGTCCTTCTTCTTCTTGTTCAGGATCTTGGTTGCTTCAACATAGGCCTCGTCAATCAGGCGGCGAATTTCGATGTCGATCTTTTGTGCGGTGGCTTCCGAGACATTCTTCTGCTGCGCAACCGAATGGCCAAGGAAAATTTCCTGCTGGTTTTCACCATACGCCACCCGGCCAAGTTCGTCGGAAAAGCCCCACTGCGTTACCATTGCCCGCGCAAGCTTGGTTGCCTGTTCGATATCGGACGAAGCGCCGGAGGTGATGTTTTCCTTGCCGAATTTCAGTTCCTCGGCAACCCGCCCGCCCATCATGATGGCAAGGCGCGAAACCATCCACTTGTAGCTCATCGAGTAACGGTCGCCTTCCGGCAACTGCATCACCATGCCGAGCGCTCTGCCGCGCGGGATGATCGTCGCCTTGTGCACCGGATCGGCTGACGAAACATTGATCGCAACCACGGCATGGCCCGCTTCATGATAGGCGGTGAGTTCCTTCTCGGCCTGGGTCATGGCGGTGTTGCGGCGCTCCGCGCCCATCATCACCTTGTCCTTGGCGTCCTCGAACTCGGCCATGTTGACGACGCGCTTGTTGCGCCGTGCCGCCAAAAGCGCCGCTTCATTGACAAGGTTCATCAAATCGGCACCGGAAAATCCCGGTGTGCCGCGCGCCAAAACCTTCAGATCAACATTGGGCGCAAGCGGAACCTTGCGCACATGCACCTTGAGGATTTTTTCCCGTCCGATGATGTCCGGATTTGGTACCACGACCTGGCGGTCAAACCGGCCCGGACGCAGCAATGCGGGATCAAGCACATCGGGGCGGTTGGTCGCAGCAATCAGGATGATGCCCTCATTGGCTTCAAAACCGTCCATTTCGACCAGCAACTGGTTCAGCGTCTGTTCGCGCTCATCGTTGGAATTGCCCAGACCGTGGCCGCGGTGGCGCCCAACGGCGTCAATTTCGTCAATAAAGACGATGCAGGGCGCATTCTTCTTGGCCTGCTCGAACATGTCGCGAACCCGGCTCGCGCCAACGCCGACGAACATTTCGACAAAGTCCGAGCCCGAAATAGTAAAGAATGGTACACCTGCTTCACCGGCAATGGCGCGGGCCAACAGCGTTTTGCCGGTGCCGGGGCTGCCAACCAGCAGCGCGCCCTTGGGGATTTGTCCGCCCAGCTTGGAAAAGCGTCGCGGATCGCGCAGGAACTCAACGATTTCCTCCAGCTCCTCGCGGGCTTCATCGATCCCGGCGACGTCGTCAAAAGTGACCCGGCCTTGCTTTTCGGTGAGTAGTTTAGCCTTGCTTTTGCCAAAGCCCATCGCGCCCGATCCGCCGCCCTTCTGCATCTGGCGCAGGGCAAAGAAAGCAACGCCAAGGATCAGCATGAACGGCAACGCCTGAATCAGGATATACAGCAGTACATTGGGCTCATCCTGGGCTTTTCCAGCGTATTTCACCCCGCTCTGCTGCAAGATCTGGATCAAGCTGGTGTCACCCGGGATGGGAATTGTGCTGAAGGTTCCGCCGTTCTTGAGCTTCCCGGCGATCCGATCTTCACTGATCTGGACCTCGGCCACGCTGCCTTCGGTCACGCGGGTCCGGAAATCGGAATAGCCGATCTGCGTTCCTGCCACCTCGGTGCGCGGACCGAACATCGAAACCACCAGCAACAGCGCCATAAAGATGCCGCCCCACATCAGCAGGCTCTTCATCCAGGGATTACCGTTTGGCTGATCGTCGTTCATGATCGGTCCTTTCGATGGCCAATGTAGGATGGAAGGGCTGAATGGCAAGCTAACGTCCAGAATTTGCCCGCCACTTGTTCCAGTGGCTTGCGCAGCGACTGGTGCCAAGGCACAAGCAAGGCCGATTTGGGGGTTCCACTGTATGATTAATCCGGTCGCCGCCGATGATCGCTTTGCTCACTGGCCGAAATTGCGCGCGCAATTGCTGCTGTTTGCGATGCTGCTGATGTTGATCGCTTCGGCGCTTGTCCCGGTCAATGCTGGGAAATCGACCGTAAAGACGCAGTCTTTCACTGAAAACATCGTCGGGAAGAAGGGCGCAAGCAGGCCGCGCGATGATGATCTGGCGCTTTACGATGTGGTGATCGAACGCATTTCCAAGGGTAACAACTATTACCAGGTCGCTGCCGAAGAGCACCGCAAGAGCAATTATCCGCTGCGTCCAGGCTTTGCCGTGCGGCTGCCGACGCTGGCCTATATTGACGCAGCACTGGGAAAAACCGGCCAGGCGATCGCAGCTCTTGTGCTGATGCTGGGCGTGCTGGCTGCGTGGTGGCAGCGGATGGCTCAAGAGCCGGGCGGCTTGCAATACCGCCGGATAGCGGTGGCGTTGTTGTTTCTGGGGGCGTCGCTGGGGATGAACCGTTATTACTTCGTCCTGCACGAGCTGTGGGCCGGGATGTTGCTGGCGCTGTCCTTTGGTCTTCATCGGCCAGCGGCTGGAGCGGGGGGAGGGCGATATGGTGCGGCCTTGGCGGTGGCGGCGCTAGCGTTGGCGATTCGTGAGCATGCCTTGCCATTTGTCGCGCTGATGGCAGCTATGGCCCTGTGGCGGCGCGACTGGAAGGAAGGCGCAGCCTGGAGCGTGCTGATCGCGGTGTTCCTTGGGGTGATGGCGGTCCACCTGCACTTCGTTAGTCAGCTGGTGCTGCCTAGCGACCGCTTTTCTGCGCCCTGGCTTGAGATGCGCGGGCTTTCGGGCTGGCTTTCCAACGTCATATTGTCCAGCAATCTGCGCTTTCTGCCCCATTTTGTGGCGGGGCCACTGGTGATGCTGATGATTTTTGGCTGGGCCAGCTGGAAATCATCAGCCGGGTCCTTCGCCACCCTGTTATACCTTGGCTATGGCGCGGCCTTCATGATCGCGGGTCGGGGGGACAATTTCTATTGGGGGGCGGTGATAGCCCCTGCGATGTTCATGGGGCTGGCCTTCTTGCCCCGTGCGACCAAATCTTTGTGGCACTCGGGCTTTGGGAAAGCCTGATCTACCCGGCGATTTCGGCAATCTTATGGTGCGGCAATATGCGCCATGCGGCGATCAGCAGAACGACATTTAGCAATTCCACGCTCATCAGCAAAAATGCCCCCGGATAAGCCCCGTCGGCTGCCAGACTGAAGCCGCGCACGGCAAAAGCGGTGCCCATCAGCGCGGCAGGAGCCAGCAAAAGATCGCCGTTGCGCCGCCATGCGCCCCACATCATCGAGACCGCGATCACGCAGAAATAGGCTGCGAAGTCCGCTCGGAGCGTTGACATTCCTGCATTTCCCAGCGCCGCCAGACCAAAGCTCACCGCAGTCTCGACCGGATTGAACAGAAAGTTCAGCCCCATGAACAGATCGAACAGGCCGAGCAGAAAAATCAATGCAGTGAGTATTAGGCGCATGTGCGTTTACCTCCCAAATTAACCTCAAATTAGGGCTTGTGCCCCAGCGAAACCGTAATGGCAAAATGCCAGGGGCAAAAAGATTGCGCGCAAGGGCGCAGCATTGCACAAGCGGGGCTCATGAAACCAAAAGCCGAGCCAATGATTGCACCGCGCATCCTCCTTATCATTGGGGGCGGGATTGCTGCGTATAAATCTTGCGAGCTGGTTCGGCTGATCCGGAAGGGCGCCAATGGCGTTGCGGGTGAGGTTACGTGTGTCCTGACCGATGGCGGCGCGAAGTTTGTGACATCTATGACGCTGGCCGCACTGAGCGAGAATCCGGTCCATACCACTCTGTGGGATCTCAAGAATGAGGTCGAGATGGGGCATATCCAGCTGTCGCGGCAGGCGGATCTTGTCGTGGTCTGCCCGGCCACTGCCGATTTGATGGCCAAGATGGCTGGCGGAATTGCCGATGATCTGGCCACAACGCTGCTGCTCGCCACCGACAAGCCAGTTCTAGCAGTTCCAGCTATGAATGTGCGAATGTGGGAACATCCCGCGACCCAGCGCAATATCGCGACGCTGACGGCGCACGGTGTAAGCGTCCTTGACCCCGATGATGGGGCTATGGCTTGCGGAGAGTTTGGCCCCGGCCGGTTGCCCGAGCCAGCAGCGATCTGGATCGCAATCTGCCAGATGCTTGGGATCGATCCAGGGCCTGTCGCTATTCCTTTGCTGACTGCGTTTGAAGACGAAGAGAGCGAGAGCGAGGATACCGGACATGGTGGTCTGTCTGGACTGCTGATTCCGCGCAGCACGGTCAGCAAATACGTGTTCGATGAAGGGGACGAAGAAGACGACCCGGTCTCTGGAGATGAGCCGCTGGACGGCGACGAACAGCCAGAAGCGCCGTCCGAAGATGCGCCTTTGGATGAACCAGCTCTGGTGATCGATCTCAGTGGGCCGCTATTGTCCAAAAAGGGCAAGGCTAGGGCCGCCCCACCAACCGATCCCGATGCCGTCAACCATCTGGTCAATGGCGCGGGCGAAGATGGCGCGCCGCAGCCAGCGTTGCTCGATCCGCTTGAGGGTCAGCCCGATTTCGCCGGGGACACGCCCGCAGATCTCGAACCAGTCGATGGTCCGCTGACCGGAAAGCATATTCTGATCACCGCTGGCCCAACCCATGAGCCGATCGATCCGGTGCGCTACATCGCCAACCGATCATCGGGCAAGCAGGGTTTTGCGATTGCTGCAGCTGCCGCGCGGGCTGGCGCGCGGGTTACTCTGGTTGCTGGGCCGGTCAGCCTGCCCACCCCGCCGGGCGTGGAGCGGATCGACGTGGAAACCGCGCGCGAAATGGCCGCGGCGGTCAAGAAGGCGCTCCCCGTTGATGTCGCGGTGATGGTTGCTGCGGTGGCAGATTGGCGAACGCAGGATTCCGCAGCTGAAAAGCTGAAGAAGCGCGGCTCGGCTCCGCCCGCCCTGCGCCTTACCGAAAATCCGGATATTCTTGCGACGGTTGCAGGCGATACACGGCGCCCGGCCTTGCTGATTGGCTTTGCTGCCGAAACCGAAAACGTGCTGGCCCAAGCCAAGGAGAAACGCACGCGCAAGGGCGCGGATTGGATCGTCGCCAATGATGTATCGAGCAAGAAGGGCAAGAGCGTGATGGGGGGAGCGGATAATGCGGTCCATATCATTACCGCCAAAGGCGTCGAAAGCCTGCCAGAAATGGCCAAGGAAGACGTCGCGCGCGCGCTGGTTGAACGGATAGCGAATGCCCTTGGCAAATAGCGTTTCTGTGCAGGTAATGCGCTTGCCGCATGGCGAGGGGTTGGATCTTCCAGCCTATGCCACTGATGGTGCTGCCGGCATGGATGTGCTTGCTGCAGAAGACGTGACACTTGCTGCGGGCGCGCGTCATGCTGTGGCGACCGGCCTTGCGGTTGCCATCCCGTCAGGGTTTGAAATTCAGGTGCGTCCGCGCTCGGGTCTCGCACTCAAACACGGGATCAGCGTGCCCAATTCGCCAGGCACAATTGACAGCGACTATCGCGGCGAGCTGAAGGTGATCCTGATCAACCACGGTGCAGAGGCTTTCGCGATCCGTCGCGGTGACCGGATTGCGCAACTGGTGTTGGCGCCGGTTACGCAAGCGCGCTGGCTTGCGGTTGACGAACTGGACGAAACTGCGCGCGGCGCAGGTGGTTTTGGGAGCACCGGCGGGGTTGCAGCGCTGAACGGCTGACGGCGAAAGAAAGGGCAGGCCTGTTTCCAGACCCGCCCTTCGATTTTTCGTTGCTTAACTAACTCAATTGCTGCGCTTCTTCTCCGGCGCGACGGAAATGCGCACTGTTTCACCCGAATTGCCGGGGAAATTGGTGAACATCGCCTCGACCAGGTTGGGGACAACATATTGCAGGCGGTTTGAGGTTGAAAGCGCCTCGGCCTTACCTTCGAACAAGCGTTGGCCATCGGCACGGCGATCAATCTTCAATTCGATCCCGCTGGTGTAAACAGTGTAGCTTTCATAACCATTGTCGAAAAACGAATCGTGAAACCCATAGCCCCAGGCCCCGCGCCGGTTATAGCCGAACGGGTTGTAGCCAAATCCTCTGCGGCCATAGCCGTACCAGGGCGAATAGAACGGATCGTTGTAAAAGCCGGTCGAGCGGACCTTTTCCCGGCCTTTGTCGACACCATAGTCAAAGCGGACCAGCAAGCTAGCGGCTTCCGGGCTGGCAGGCGCATAGCCGATCCGCGCCATTTGCGCTTCGACCAGCCGTGAATATTGCGAAAATTCTAGTCCACCAGCCATGGTCGGGTCATCGGCAACCACCGCAAAGCTCTGGCCCTGCGGCGCTGGCAGCTGTGTGGCAAAGCGCGAGACGTTGGCGTTGAAGTTCTGGGCGCAGGCACCAAGGCTGACGAGCAGCAGCGGCACGGCGACCAGCCGGATGAAACGAGAAGCAGTTTTGGCAGACATCACTTCAGTCCCCTAATCGATATGCGGCCCAACCACACGAACTGTCGGGTGCGCAGCTATGATAGCATGGATCAGGCGCTAATCCATCGCGGCTTAATCGGGGTTGAATAAGATGTTTATTGATCAGCCCCGCACCAGCCCCAGTGCAGCATAGGTCGCTTCAAGCGTAGGTGCTGCGAGCGTACGCGCCTTGGCGGCGCCTTGCCGAAGGATTGCGTCAAGCGCTGCGCGATCTTTGCGCAGTTCGATGAAACGGGAGTTGATCGGGGTGAGCCGGTCGATCAGTAGCTCCGCCAGTGCAGGCTTGAAACTGCCAAAGCCCTTGCCGGCAAATTCCGCCAACACGGCATCGGCCTTCACCCCGGCAAGTGCGGCATAAATCCCCACCAAATTTGCCGCCTCGGGACGTCCGTTCAAACCATCCATTTCACTGGGAAGCGGTTCGGCATCGCTCTTGGCCTTCTTGATCTTCTGCGCGATCGCATCAGCATCATCGGTCAGATTGATGCGGCTCATGTCGGATGGATCGGACTTGCTCATTTTCGCCGCACCATCGCGCAGGCTCATGATCCGGGCGGCTTCGGGCGGGATGATAGGCTCTGGCAGAGTGAAGATTCCCCGTCCGCCGCCAAAATCATTGTTGAACTTCTGGGCAATGTCGCGGGCCAGCTCAAGGTGCTGCTTCTGATCCTCGCCCACTGGCACATGGGTCGCCTGATAGAGCAGAACATCGGCGGCCTGGAGCACAGGATAGGTGAACAAAGCGATGCTGGCCCCTTCGCGGTTCTTGCCCGATTTATCCTTGAACTGGGTCATCCGCGATAGCCAGCCCATCCGGGCGGTCCCAGACAGCAACCATTGCAGTTCGGCATGAGCGGGAACCTGCGCCTGATTGAACAGGATCGAGCGATCCGGATCAATCCCGCAGGCGACCAGCGCGGCAACCATTTCGCGAGTCGCCGATGAAAGCTCGGCCGGATCATGCGACATAGAGAGGGCGTGAAGGTCGGCGAGGAAATAAAGGCTTTCGCCGCCGCCTGCGGTGACCTCATCCTGCATCCGCACCCAATTGCGGATCGCGCCCAGGTAATTGCCAAGGTGGAGGCTGCCGGTCGGCTGGATGCCAGAGACGATACGCATGAGGCTATTCGACTTTCAGGATGTCGTCGTCCGACTTGCTGGGCGGGGCGCGCCGCCTGCTTAGCTGGGAGAGGATGCGCTTGTCGACCGCGCCGGTTAGGAAGGCGACCGCGAAAAACGCGGCCATTCCGGACGAAACCAACAGCGCGAGCGACCAGACGCGCTCGAAAACGCCCCCGCTATAATGGGCGGCCAATTGCGGGGTAAGCCACCATAGCAACACGGCCATCGCAGCCGTCGCTAACAGCTGGCGGACAATCTTGCCAGCCAGCGGCAACGTGAAGCGAAACCAGCCGCGCCGGTGGAGGATGATGTAAAGCAGCAGACAATTGAGGCTGGCCGAGCAGGCCGTCGCCGCTGCCAGACCGACGATCCCGTATTGGCGGACCACCCAGATATTGAGGATGATGTTGAAAGTAAGCGAGATCAGCGCGGTCCAAACCGGGGTGCGGGTATCCTCGCGGGCAAAAAAGCCGGGGTTGAGGATCTTGACGATCACATAAGCGGGCAGGCCAGCGACCAGCGCCACCACGATCTGCGCCATGACCGAGCCATCAGCGACGCTGAATTTTCCGCCAACGAAGAAGGCCGTAACGAAAGCCGAAGAGCAAATCGCCAATGCGGCGGCGGCGGGCAGGGTTAACAGCGTGGCGATCTCGAACGCATTGGATTGCAATCGCTGTGCCTCAGCTTTCTCGCCGGTATGGATATGGCGCGAAAGCATCGGCAGTATCGCGGTCCCAAGGGCAATCCCGACAATCCCCAGCGGCATCTGGTTGAGCCGGTCCGCCAGCTTGAGCAGGGTAAGCGAGCCTTGCGGCAGACTGGTGGCGAAGAAAGTGTCGACCAGCTGGCTGATCTGATAGATCCCTGCACCGAATGTAGCCGGTACGATCAGTGTTCCAAGGCGTCGCACTTCGGGGGTCAGCTTCGGCAATTTCAGATGCAGCTTCACTCCGGCGCGGCGAGTTGCCCAAAGCAGATACAGGAACTGACCAACTCCCGAAAGCGAGACGGCCAAAGCCAGCAGATAGACGACGACCGTATCGTCGTCGCTATCCCCGCGAAGATATTTGCCGGCTAGGATCGCAGTGATCATGCAAATGTTGAGCAGCACTGGCGCGAACGCACCCGGCCCGAAGCGGCTGCGGGCGTTGAGCAGGCCCGAAAGCATCGCCATCAGGCTGATGAAACCCAGATAGGGGAAGGTGATCCGGCTGAGCACAACCGAAAGCTCAAACTTGCCGGGAACCTGTGCATATTCGCTGGCCAGTGCGCCAACCAGCAACGGCATAAAAATCATCGCCAATGCGCTGAATGCCAGCAACACCCAGACGAACACAGCAAGGACATCGTTGGCAAATCCGTTCGCCGCTTCCTCACTGCCGGGCGCGCCTCCGTCGCCGTGCAATGCCCGCGAATAAAGCGGCACGAAGGCAACCGAGAATGCCCCTTCGGCAAACAGTCGCCGGAATGTGTTGGGCAAAGTGAAAGCCAGCTGGAACGCATCCGCCGCCAGCCCAGTGCCAAGAACGCGGGCCAGTAATATGTCGCGGGCAAAGCCGAACACCCGGCTGATTGCCGTCAGCCCGCCGATGGTCCCGACGTTTTTGATCAGGCTCATGCGCGGGGTTTCCCTATTATAGCGCCCGATCGGCGAATCAGGCGTTCCCGACCGGCTGCTCGCCTTCGCCAGCTTCCTGTTTCGCGGCAAGCTGCTGAAGATAGAGCCCGTTGAAATCGATCGGCTCCAGCATCAGCGGCGGGAAGCCGGCATCGCGCACCGCATCGGCAACAATGCAGCGAGCAAACGGGAATAGAATCCGCGGTGCTTCGGCAAAGGTAAAGGCGTGGCGCTGTGCTTCGTCAAGATTGCGCATCCCGACCAAGCCGCAATAGGCCAGATCGACGATGAAGGCGGTCCCCTGCGGACCCTTGGAGTTGATCGCAATCTTGAGTTCGATCTCGCTCACTTCGTCGCTCATTTCGCGCGCTGCGATGTTGAACTGGACGTCGATCTGAGGCGCGTCCTGCCACTGAAAGCTGTCGGGCGCGTTGGGGTTTTCGACCGAAAGATCCTTGATGTACTGCGAGATAATCCCGGCCGCCGGACTGGTGTCTTCGCCGTTTGGCACAGGCCCATCGAGGTTCAGCTTGGTAATTATGTTGCCTTCGTCGGACATCGTTTGCCTGGCTTTCTTGACTGCGGCCCGCCTAGGCTGTGAACCCGGGGCGCTTGGCCTAATTGAATTTCCGCGCGCCTAGCACTGGCAGAGGCAGGCGGCAATGCCGCTTGCTTTGACCCCCACTTTTGCGCTGATCTAGTTTCAGCGTGTCAAAAATCGCAAAAAATTGCACCAAAGCGGCGATCCACGCGTTGTTCATTTGTATTGACACCCTATCTGGGTCTAGAATGCTTTAAGGCCGCTTTATCGGCAAGGACTGGATATTGAGCGTGAGTGCAGTCGAAATCGTCATTCTGGCCATGATCGCGGCCTTCCTTGGGCTCCGGCTCTACTCTGTGCTAGGTCGACGTGCCGAACATGAGGAAGAGCCTATTCAGGGTCGGTTCGAAGGCAAGAGCGATGCTTCCTCCGCTCCGCGCGTTGCAGCCCCGGCATTACCCGATCTCCTTGGCGTGCCGGCGCAGATTCGCCCGCTGGTACCCGGTGTCACCCCGGCAATTGAACGGGGTGTGCGCGAAATTGCCGCTGCTGACCGCCGGTTTGATCTTCTTGCCTTTCTCGAAGGTTCGAAGGGTGCCTATCGCATGATCCTCGAAGCCTTCTGGCGTGGCGACAAGGACGAGCTGGGCCAGCTGTGCGACAGCGATGTCTATGAGAGTTTCGTTACAGCGATTGATGCTCGTCTGGCTGCAGGCGAAACGCTCGACAATCGGCTGGTGCGGATTGAAGACGCGACAATCGTTGCCGCCTCGTTCCAGGCTCCCATGGCTCGGATTGCAGTTCGTTTCACCGCCGATATCGCCGCTGTAACACGCGACTCTCAGGGCCAAGTGATCGCCGGTTCACTTGATGATGCGATCGACGCCTGTGATATGTGGACTTTCAGCCGCAATGTCACCTCGGCTGAGCCTGATTGGCTGCTCGACGAAGCCGACGAAGGCTGATTTCCGGAGATGCGCGCGCGGTTTCGTTCGCTCGCGGCGGTTGTGTTGATGGTGGCAGTTGCGGGATGTGGCCGCCTGATTCCCGAAGGACGGATTAATCCTCCTCCGTCCGTCACGACTAAACCGTTTACCGCCAACGCGTTGCTTGCTGGCGTGGCAGCTGGCCCATCGATTGGCAGCCTCAAGCTTGCTGGCGGGGATGCAGGCGGGGCGCTCTCTTCATTTCGAGAGAGCTGTCCGCGGCTATTGTCACGTATTGACGCCAGTGGATTGACGAACAGCGCGGATTGGCAAGCCGCTTGCTCCGCTGCACCAAGCTGGCCCGCCAACGATGCGCCACGCTTCTTCGACAGGTTCTTTGAAACTGCCCGAATCGGCGACGGCAGTGCCTTTGTTACTGGCTATTTTGAGCCGGATATTGCCGGAGTGCGGGTTCGTCAGCCGGGGTTTGAGGTGCCTGTCTATGCGATGCCGCCGGATCTGGTCCGTGCCAGACTTGGCGATGCACCTCCTATGCCTAGCGGCCAGCAACCGCTTGGTCGCTATGGCGCTGATGGCCTCTTTATGCCTTATTTTGAGCGTGGCGAGATCGAAGATGGTGTGCTGATGGGCAAGGGGCTGGAAATCGGCTGGGCCGCAGACCCGATCGAATTCTTCTTCCTCCAAATCCAGGGCTCGGGGCGTTTACGTGCGCCCGATGGAAGTGTGCTGCGGATCGGTTATGCCGGGCAGAACGGGCGCGAATATGCTGGCATCGGCTCCCTGCTGCGCGAGCGCGGACTGATCGGCACTGGGCCGGGACAATATGCTGGCTCGATGCAGGGCCTGATGCAATATCTGCGTGAACATCCGGCCGAGGGCCGTGCCTTGATGCGCCAGAACAAAAGCTGGATTTTCTTTAAGGAATTGACCGGAGATGGGCCGCTGGGTGCGCTAAACGTTCCTGTGCGCGCGCGCAGCAGTGTTGCGACCGACCCAAGTTTCGTTCCGCTTGGTGCACCAGTCTGGCTTTCGCTCGATCGGCCTGAGGCCAATGGCCTATGGATTGCGCAGGATACTGGCGGCGCGATCAAGGGTGCCAATCGGTTCGACAGCTTCTGGGGGGCAGGCGACCAAGCGCGGCTGATCGCGGGCGGGATGAGTGGGCGCGGCCAGGCCTTGCTGTTGCTGCCAAAAGGCACGCTGACCCGGCTGGGGGCAAATTAGTGCGTGCCCCGCGCGGCTTGAGCGCGGCCGAGGCAGCGCTGTGGGCGCAGGTGGCCAGCACGGTAAAACCGCTCAATCCTCCCCGAACCGGGGAGGTGGCAGCACGAAGTGCTGACGGAGGGGACTCACCTCCAAGTGCGCCCACGAACCGTCGCGCCAAGCCGATAGCCCCCACCACCACTCCGCTCATCCCGAGCCTGTCGAAGGGCGGCGGTCTCCCTCCCCGGATCGGGGAGGAATTGAAACGTCCCCTCGACCGCCACGGCCTCGACAACTCATGGGAGCGCAAGCTGGCCAAGGCGGCGATTGCGCCCGATTTCACGCTCGATCTGCATGGTCACACTCTGGATGCAGCGCATGACCGGCTCGATCACGGCCTGTCGCTGGCGCTGGCGCAGGGCGCGCGGATCGTGCTGGTGATTACCGGCCGCGCCCGCCCGGTCGATGCGGCGGATCGCGGTTCGCGGCGCGGGGCGATCAGGGCCAAGCTGCTCGATTGGCTCGCGGCAGGTCCACATAGCTCACGGATCGCTGCGGTGCGCCCGGCGCATCCTCGACATGGCGGGGCGGGGGCGGTTTATGTGGTATTGCGGCGAGCAAAGTGAATAGGCGTCCCCGGATCAAGTCGGGGACTATGCATTTATCAGCTGCACTGTCCCCGGTGCAGCAGTTTGTGATCGGCCAGCACCAGAGCCATCATTGCCGCCACCACTGGCGTTCCGCGAATGCCAACACAGGGATCGTGGCGGCCTTTGGTGCGAATATCGGTCGCCTCGCCTGCCCTAGTGATTGTCTCGACCGGCGTGAGGATTGAACTGGTTGGTTTGAAGGCGACGCGCACCAGTACCGGCTGTCCAGTCGAGATCCCGCCCGCGATCCCGCCTGCATGGTTTGCGAGGAATTGCGGCGAGCCATCGGTTCCGGGACGCATCCGGTCGGCGTTCTGCTGGCCCGAAAGCCTCGCCGCCCCAAAGCCATCGCCGATCTCGACGCCCTTGACCGCGTTGATCCCCATCATTGCAGCGGCCAGATCGGCATCGAGTTTGGCATAGATGGGCGCCCCCCAGCCTGCCGGTGCGCCCGCAGCGACGCATTCAACCACTGCGCCAAGCGAGGAACCAGCCAGCCGCGCTTCATCAACCAGCTTCTCCCACCGCGCTGCCGCTTTGGCATCAGGGCAGAAGAACGGATTGCACTCAATCTCGGCAGGATCAAAGTTGGCGGGATCAATCGCATCGCCGCCTATTTCGGCAACATAAGCGAGGATTGCCACTTCGGGGATTACCAGCCGCGCCACCGCGCCCGCTGCCACCCGCGCCGCTGTCTCGCGCGCCGAACTGCGACCGCCGCCGCGAAAATCGCGCAAGCCGTATTTGGCGTCATAGGCGTAATCGGCGTGGCCAGGGCGATAGGCGGCCGCAACTTCGGAATAATCCTTCGAGCGCTGATCGACGTTTTCGATCATCAGGCTGATTGGGGTGCCAGTAGTCTTGCCTTCGAACACGCCCGAAAGGATCCTCACTGCATCGGGCTCCTGCCGCTGCGTGGTGAACTTCGATTGGCCGGGCCGCCGCGCATCGAGAAACGGCTGAATCCAGCCTTCCGAAATCTCCAGTCCTGGCGGACAGCCATCCACCACAGCGCCCAGCGCGGGCCCGTGACTTTCGCCCCAGGTGGTGAAACGGAAAAGATGGCCGAAGCTGTTGATGCTCATAGTGCTGCGGCTTTGTCGTGGATGGCCGAAAATGTCCACTCCCAAGACCTGTCTCAAGCCGCTAGGGAAGTAATCCTTACTACGAAAGGTCCGCTTACGTGACTGTCACGGTTTATGGCATACCCAATTGCGATACGGTAAAAAAGGCCCGGATCTGGCTGGAAGGGCGGGGCATTGGCTACGTTTTCCATAACTACAAAAAGCAGGGCGCCGATGCCGCGCAGATCGCGCGCTGGGTCGACGATGCAGGCTGGGAGAAGGTTCTGAACCGCGCCGGCACCACCTTCCGGAAGTTGCCTGAAGCCGATAGAAATGGCCTCGATGCGGGAAAGGCTGTCCGTTTGATGACCGCTAATCCCAGTGCTATTCGCCGCCCTATCGTTGAGTATTCCGGCGGGCTGCTGGTGGGCTTCAAGCCGGATGAATGGGTCGAGGAGCTGGTATGAGTTTTTGGGGGGCATTCCGGAATTAGGGGGCAGTTATGGATTTCTTCAAGGCATTGATCCCAGGCATGGTCTTAACTCTTGTTGTCGCCGGGATAATCGGATCGAACCATTCAACAGGCGGGTGGCTTAATATTGAGCATGTGCAGATCCAGGATTTCAGCTTCTATTGGTCATGGGCCCTGTTTGTTTCGGCAACGGGGCTTGCCTGGATGCTGTTTGCAATCACCCCCAAATAATCAGCCGGGCACTGCTGTAACAATGTAATTCAGCGCCAGATTGTCTGACAGGCCAAGCCCGGTCAGCGCGGAAAAGGCTATGCCTTTGGGCTTGCCCATCACCAGACCAGCATCCGCCAGCAGCGCGCATAATTCATCGGGCGTGATGAAATCATCCCAGTGATGCGTACCCTTGGGGACCAGCCCAACTGCTTCTGCTGCGCCGACTAGCAGCAGGCGTGATTGCGCTGTGCGATTGGGGGTGGAGAGGATCATCAATCCGCCCGGCTTCAGTGTCGCGGCCAGCGCGGCGATAAAGGCTGTCTTATCAGCGACATGCTCGATCACCTCCATCGACGTGACCAGGTCAAAACCGGTGAGGTCCAGCGCGCCAATCTCGCCGTGGTGATAGTCCATCGCGAGGCCCGAACCCGTCGCATGGGCCTGAGCAACCACGATATTCTCCGCCGCCGCATCGACCCCGGTCACTGCCGCACCAAGCCGGGCCAGCGGTTCGCACAGCAGCCCCGCGCCGCAGCCCACATCGAGCGCACGCTTGCCAGCCAGCGGCCTCACACTTCGGGAATCACCGCCCCAATGCGCATCGATTGCGCCCCGGATGAACCCCAGACGGACCGGGTTAAGCCGGTGCAGCATGGCAGACGAGCCCTTGGGATCCCACCAATCGGCTGCCAACCTGCCAAAATGCGCGGCCTCCTCGGGCCGGATCGTCGTTGTTGAACTTGCATTGCTCATCCCCCGTCCCTAACAGGACGCGCGCTGCGGGGCGAGGGGCCTTGCGGGCAATATTGTTTCGTCTGGGAGCCGCAAATTGTCCCGCATCGTGATGAAATTCGGCGGCACCTCGATGGCCGGCTCGGAGCGCATCCGCCGCGTCGCCAATATCGTGCGGCGCCAGCAGGCCGCCGGGCATGAGGTGGCGGTGGTCGTCTCGGCCATGGCGGGCGAGACGGACCGGCTGGTGAACTTCTGCCGCGAGGCCAATCCACTGTTCGATCCGGCTGAATATGACGTGGTGGTCGCCAGCGGCGAGCAGGTGACCGCAGGTCTCTTGGCGATGACCCTTCAGGCGCTGGGCTGCCAGGCGCGCAGCTGGCTGGGCTGGCAGATGCCGATCCACACCGACAATGCCCATGCCAAGGCCCGGATCGGCGAGATTGATTCCGCCGGACTGCTCGCCTCGATGGCATCAGGCGAGATCGCGGTGATCCCGGGCTTTCAAGGGCTGACCGACGATAACCGCATCACCACGCTGGGGCGCGGCGGATCGGATACTTCGGCGGTGGCAGTGGCAGCTGCGATCAAGGCGGATCGCTGCGACATCTATACCGATGTCGACGGGGTCTATACCACCGACCCCCGGATCGTTGCCAAGGCCCGCAAGCTCAAATACGTCACCTATGAAGAAATGCTCGAGCTGGCCTCGGTCGGCTCCAAGGTGCTGCAAACCCGCTCGGTCAGCCTGGCGATGAAGGAGGGTGTGCGGGTGCAGGTGCTGTCATCCTTCATCGATGATGATGCGACGCCAGCAGACGAAATCCCCGGTACGATGATTGTCAGCGACGAAGAACTCGCCAAAATGCAAGAGGGTTTGGATATGGAAAGCCAGCTGATCACCGGCATCGCTGCCGACAAGAACGAGGCCAAGGTCATCCTGACCCGCGTGCCTGATCGCCCCGGCGCAGTGGCGCATATCTTCGGGCCGCTGGCGGCGGCCAATATCAACGTCGACATGATCATCCAGAACGTTGGCCGCGACAAGGGCGAGACCGACGTGACCTTCACCGTCCCCGCCGCCGATCTGCTCCGCGCGCAGACGCTGCTCGAGGCGCAGAAGGGCGAGATCGGCTACAATAGGATCATCACCGACAGCAAGATCGCCAAGATCAGCGTGGTCGGCGTCGGCATGAAAAGCCACGCCGGCGTCGCCGCCACCATGTTCAAGGCGATGGCCGACCGGGGCATCAACATCCAGGCGATCTCTACCTCGGAGATCAAGGTGAGTGTGCTGATCGATGAGGATGAGACCGAGCTGGCGGTGCGGGTGCTGCATACGGCCTATGAGCTGGATGCGGATTAGGCTGTTTTTGGATTGCACAGCTTAAAGAAGGGCACCGCAAGTAAGCTTGCGGTGCCCTTCTGGCAAATGGGACTATCGCTTAGAACTTGAAGCGGATCCCGGCGCGTCCGCCAACGCCAGCAATACCGCGCAAACCGTTGTCCTTACTGAATGAACGGGTGTAATTGGCTTCGAGGAAGCCGCTTACCGATTCATTCTGCGAGATCGTCACTCCCAGCATCGCTTCGCCATAATCGCGCAGGCGATCATTGGTGTAGGTCAGCGTCTGTCCGCCACCGGTGAAAGTAACCTGGTCGCGTCCGTTGAACTCATGGACGTAGTTTGCACCAGCATAGAGCGACATCTTGGGTCCGCCGATATCGATCAGGCCGCCGATGCGTCCACCGATCCGTCCGCGCAGGCCATCATCATCGTCAAAGGCGATGGTGGTACCCAGCGGGGTAAGATCGTTGGTGTCATTCTTGACGTAAGAGATGCTTGCGGCAGGTTCGATGAAGAAGCTGTCGCTGCCAAACCGCAGTCCTATCTCGGCGCGTGCACCATAGATGTTGCCGCTGAAATCCTGCTGGAAATTAGCGCCGGGAGCGCTGGCCTTGGCCCAGTAGTGATCATATTTTCCCAGCGCATTAAAGAACAGATTGCCCGAAGAATAGCTGGCATAGATACCCGCATTGGCCACATCGAATGTCACCCGATCTGTCGTGCCGGCGAAGTTGAGCGATGAATTGACGTAGCCACCGGTCAAGCCGAAGGCGAAGCCGCCACGTTCACCACTGCCGCCGCTGATGTCGAGCCCGATCTGGCCACCAAAGTAATCCTGATCGTAGCCGGTATTGCTCAGGCGTGACTGGCCGAAGGCGTTGAAATCACGCTGGCCTTCGCGGGTTTCCTTCGAACCGTGCATCTGCATCCAGAACCGGCCCGTTGTATCGCCGCCGCCTAGCGACCACATGGTATCGCGGCGTGCCCGCAACTGGCCCGAAACCGCATCGGCTGACTTGAGCCACAGGCTGCGAATAGCCTCGCCATAGTTCACCGTGCGGAACGCGGTGTCGCTGGGCGCAGCGGTCAGCAGGAAGTTGCTGCCCGGAGTGTCAAACTCCACCTCATAGCGAACAAAGCCCGCATCAAATCCGCCGCCCGGCAGGGCAAAGGCCGTTGCCGAAGTGCCCGCACCTGCATTGACCAGCACCGTCCCGGCGTTGAACACCGGCTGGCTGCCAGCAAGCTGGTTGAGCGCGATGGTGGTCGTACCGGTAGCGGCTCCGCCGACGATCAGCTGATCGGCAGTGATGGCCGTCCCGTTCGAGGTGAAGTCGAGGCCAAGCGTTCCGCCTGTTCCGACATAGGTCCCCGGCAGGGTCAGCGTATCGCCCGCGCGGGTATTGCGCAGATCGATAGTGCCGCTGTTGGTGAAGGATTCAAGGCCTGTGAACACTGGTGAAACTGCCGCTGTCGCGCCAGCCATCAATGTGACGAGGCCGGTATTGCTGAACACATCAACGCCCGCACCAAAGTCTGGATTGGCTCCGACCGTGAAGGTGCCGGAATTGTTGATCCGGTCTGCACCGCCGGTCAGCACGATATCCGAGCTGAGGTTGCCGGTGTTGTTGATGGTGATCGGTCCGCCGGTCGCAACCAGGGCAAAGCCGTTCAAATTATTACCGATGGTCGCAGCAGTGTTGAGCGTGCTGGTGCCGACCGAATTGAGCCGGATGTAATCGCCCTGCACGGTGGAGAAGGTAGCCCCCGTGCCCAGGTTGACGACCACATTGGCACCGCTGTTAACGGTCAGCGCATTTGCCGTGGTGCCGGTGGTACGCAGTGCGCCGTTCACCGTAGCCGTGGCATTGCCAGCAGTCGCATTCAGCAGAACTGCCTGCGATCCGTTACCCGTGGTCGTGACATTGTTGACTGTCACTGCGACGGGCCCGGATGCGCTGCTAACGTCAACGCCGTTCGAGGTGAGCCCCGCCGTGGTGATCGTTCCGCCGTTGGTTACAGTTGCGCCGGTTGTGCCGGTAGCAAAGACTCCGCGGCTATTTGCGCCCAGGGTCGAGATGTTGCCCGATACATTGACAGTCGCAGCACCTGTTCCTGCTATCGCGCGAACGCCATCAGAGGTCGCGCCAACTGTGCTGACGCTGCCGCCAGTAACAGTTGCCGAGGCCGATGCTGGCGGGCCAAAGAACATCACGCCAGCTGGGATCAACACGCCATTGGCATTGGCGCCCGTGGTGCTGATCGTGGTGAAGGTGACATTGGCACCGGTCGCGCCGGTGGCAACGATCCCGTCGGCATTGGTGCCTGCGGTGGTGATGGCACCGGCATTAACGGTAGCCAGACCGCCGGTTGAAATCACGTTGATGGCATCAGCATTGGCACCAAGTGTTGCGATCGGGCCGGAGGTGACCAGCAACGCGCCGGTGTTGTTGGCCGCACGGATGCCGATAGCGTCAGCACCGCTGGTGTTGATCGATCCCGAATTGATCGTGATCGTGCCAATTCCGCCGGTTTGGGCGAGAATGCCAAGCGATCCACTGCCAAAGCCGCCCGAGCTTGCACCAGTGGTGGTGATCGCGGTGGAGGTAATCCTGATATCGCCAAAATCGCTGTTGGCGTCGATTGCCGTGGCGTCCTGGCCAGATGTAGCAATCACGCCCGAAGTGATGGTAATCGGACTGATGTCGGTGCTGGCATCGATACCGTCAGCGCCTGCACCCGATGTGGTGATGCTGTTGGTTCTGACCGTAACCGCGCCTTCTGACGAACTGGCAACTACGCCAGTGGCATTGACGCCGCTGGTGATGATGCGGTCAAGCGTGACCGAGAGCGGATCGACATTGTTCGAAACCAGCGCGCCGAAGCTGCCATCGGCATCGGTAGTGATGATCGTGTTGGTGCCGCCGTTAACGGTCAAGGCTGCGTCGCCCACCGCGAGCACACCGATGTTGAGCGTTCCGGTGGTATTGACGCGGACGCCATCCTGCAGGACAATCGTCAGATCAGCCGGAGGAGCAATATAGGTAATTCCGTTGGTGTTGGGATTTGTTGCCAGAACGCACGTGACGGTGCCCGGTGTCACCGGAGCCAGACCACATTCATCATCAGCGTATGCGGCTCCAGGCATTGCCAAAAGTATCAATGCAAGTGTCCCGCTCAGGGCGGAACCAGCGACTAGCGGCGCGCGAGCCGTTGAGGCCTTAGCAATCTTTGTCATGTAAAAATAATCCCTTGTCACGGCCAACTCCGGTTGGAGCGATTGTGCTGTAACAAGCCGAAGCGCGGATTTGTTTCACGCATTTCGAAAGTTTTTTCAGACAGCTCCATTTAACCGCAGCACGCAACGTTGCGCCGCATTGTACCAACAAAAACCCCGCCCCCGGTGAACCGGAGGCGGGGCTGTGGCCCGGCTGGCAGGGGGGCATTGCCAGCGCAGGCTTAAAGCTCAGGCCAGATCGAAGCGATCTGCGTTCATCACCTTGGTCCAGGCCTTGACGAAATCGCGCGCGAACTTTGCGCTCGCATCGGCGCTGGCATAGACTTCGCTCAGCGCGCGTAGCTGGGAGTTTGATCCGAACACCAGATCGGTGCGGGTCGCGGTCCATTTTTGCTGGCCCGAAGTGCGGCAGGTGCCCACAAACGTCTCGTCGCTGGAGTCATCGACCTGCTTCCACGCCGTGCCCATATCGAGCAGATTGACGAAGAAGTCGTTGGTCAGCTGGCCAGGGCGGTCAGTGAACACGCCATGCTTCGAACCGCCCTGATTGGCACCCAGCACGCGCAGGCCGCCAACCAGCACTGTCATTGCCGGCGCAGTGAGGCCCAGCAGCTGCGCACGATCAAGCAGCAGTTCCTCGGTGGGGACATTGTATTTGACCTGCAGATAGTTGCGGAAACCATCGCACTTGGGTTCCAGCACATCGAAGCTGTCCGCATCGGTCTGCTCAGCCGAGGCATCGGTGCGGCCCGGGGTGAAGGGAACTTCAATCGCGTTGCCGCCAGCCTTCGCCGCCTGCTCCACCGCTGCTGTGCCGCCCAGCACCACCAGATCGGCGATGCTAACCTGCTTGCCGCCACCAGCAGCGTCGAAACCTGCCTTGATGCCCTGGTAGACCTGGAGCACCTTGGCGAGCTGAGCCGAATCGTTGACTGCCCAGCCCGTCTGCGGGGCAAGGCGGATGCGGCCACCATTGGCCCCGCCGCGGTGGTCCGAGCTGCGATAGGTTGAGGCTGAGGCCCAGGCTGCCGCGACCAGTTCACCCACCGAAAGACCCGAGGTGAGGATCTTTGCCTTGAGGCTGGCAACGTCGCCTGCATCAATTGACGCATAATTTGCGGCCGGAATCGGATCCTGCCATATCAGATCTTCAGCCGGGACCTCCGGGCCGATGTAGCGCACGCGCGGTCCCATGTCGCGGTGGCACAGCTTGAACCAGGCGCGGGCAAAGGCATCGGCGAACTGATCTGGATTGGCGCGGAACCGTTCGGAAATCTTGCGGTATTCCGGATCCATCTTCATCGCCATATCAGCGGTGGTCATCATGGTTGGCACGCGCCGTTCGGGGCTGTGTGCGCCGGGGGCGAGATCTTCGGGCTTCTGATTGACCGGCTGCCACTGCTTTGCGCCAGCCGGGCTTTTCACCAGCTCGTATTCGTAGTCGAGCAGCATGTGAAAATAGTCCTGCGT
This sequence comes from Novosphingobium sp., assembly GCA_031419035.1. GTDB lineage: Bacteria > Pseudomonadota > Alphaproteobacteria > Sphingomonadales > Sphingomonadaceae > Novosphingobium. Next base: position 21,307 of record JANOKC010000015.1, read on the forward strand.
CCACTGTGTCGGATGCGGAGTCCATGATCCCTCAATACCGCTGGTGATGGTATCATCGCCAAGGCCAGTGCCGTGACCGCTGATCCAGCCAAAGCCTTGGGTGGCGATGTCCGCGCCCTCAGGCTCGATCCCGACCAGTGCGGCGTCGCCCGCGCCATGGGCCTTGCCGAAGGTGTGACCGCCGGCGGTGAGAGCGACGGTTTCCTCATCGTTCATGGCCATCCGCGCAAAGGTCTCGCGGATATCACGGCCTGACTGGAGCGGATCAGGATTGCCGCCCGGACCTTCGGGATTGACGTAGATCAGCCCCATCTGCACCGCTGCGAGCGGGCTTTCGAGCAACTTTTCTTCGGTAATGCGGGTCTCGCCGACCCATTCTTCCTCGGTGCCCCAATAGACGTCTCGTTCGGTTTCCCAAACGTCCTTGCGGCCGCCGCCAAAGCCGAACACCGGTCCGCCCATCGATTCGATCGCTACGTTGCCGGCCAGGATCATCAGATCCGCCCAGCTGAGCGAGGCACCGTATTTCTGCTTTACCGGCCACAACAGGCGCCGCGCCTTGTCGAGGTTGCCGTTGTCTGGCCAGCTGTTGAGCGGGGCAAAGCGTTGCTGCCCGGCGTTCGCTCCGCCGCGCCCATCGCCAGAGCGATAGGTGCCGGCGCTATGCCAGGCCATGCGGATGAAGAACGGGCCATAATGACCATAATCGGCTGGCCACCAAGGCTGGCTGTCGGTCATCAATGCGGTAAGATCAGTCTTGAGCGCCGCATAGTCGAGCGATTGGAAGGCTGCCGCATAGTCAAAATCGTCACCCATGGGGTCGCCGGTCTTGCCCTGCTGGTGAAGAATATCGAGCGACAGCTGGTTGGGCCACCAATCACGGTTACCGCGTCCGGTCAGCGCGCGCAATGCTGCGGCTTCCTGCATCGGGCAGCCGTTCAGTGGGTCGCCGCTAGTCTTCATATCCATGGTCGCTCTCCTCGATTCTCGGGTATGAATGAGTGATAGCGGTTTTCCGACATTTAGAAAAGCGACCAACCCTCGTCATGATGAGTGGAAATTCCGATTAGTCTGGCTGATCGGTGGCTTGCTGACGCTTGCCCGCACGCCGCGCCGCGCCTACAGCCCCCGCCAATCTGACCGCTGATTTGTTTGCCGACTGGAACCTGCCTGCATGACTGACCATCCACTAACCACCCATCTGATGCAGCGCGGCACCGATTTTCTCGGCAGCAAATATGCGATCATGTGCGGGGCGATGTCTTGGGTGTCGGAACGCAATCTGGTTTCCGCAATCAGCAATGCCGGGGGCTTTGGGGTGATTGCTTGCGGGGCGATGACGCCCGCATTGCTCGATGCCGAGATTGCCGCGACCAAGGCGCTGGCGAAGAACCCGTTCGGGGTAAATCTGATCACCATGCACCCGCAGCTATTCGATCTGATCGACGTTTGCGTGGCGCATAGCGTGAGCCATGTCGTGCTGGCGGGCGGGATCCCGCCCAAGGGCAGCGTTGAGGCGATCAAGTCCAAAGGTGCCAAGGTGATCTGCTTTGCGCCCACGCTGGCGCTGGCCAAGAAGCTGATCCGCTCGGGCGCGGATGCGATTGTGATCGAGGGGATGGAGGCGGGCGGCCATATCGGTCCGGTTTCCACTTCGGTACTGGCGCAGGAAATTCTTCCCGCCCTGGCCGAGGAGTCGCTGGTGTTTGTCGCAGGCGGGATCGGCCGGGGCGAACTGGTGGCGGGTTATCTGGAAATGGGCGCGGTCGGCGTCCAGCTGGGCACGCGGTTTGCCTGCGCGACCGAAAGCATTGCCCACCCTGCTTTCAAGAAGGCCTTCTTCCGCGCCAATGCCCGTGATGCAATCACCAGCGTCCAGGTTGATCCTCGCCTGCCGGTGATCCCGGTCCGCGCGCTCAAGAACAAGGGCACCGAGGAGTTCACCGCAAAACAGATCGAAGTGGCCAAGCTGCTGGATGCGGGCGAAGTCGATATGCTTGAGGCGCAGCTTCAGATCGAGCATTTCTGGGCCGGAGCCCTGCGCCGCGCGGTGATCGATGGCGATGTCGAAAGCGGCTCGGTCATGGCTGGGCAGTCGGTCGGCATGGTGACCAGCGAAGAACCTGTTGCCGAGATTATCGCGCAGCTGATGGCGGAGAGCGAAGCAGCGCTGGCGCGGCGCTGATCAGGCTGACTTGCGCGACCAAAACGCCCCCTGCATAAGCAGGCAATGGAAACTGATGACAGCCTGACCGCGCTTGACCCGGCCTATTGCAAGGTGCTTCGGATAAGCGCTGGTGTGCAGGCGCTGGTGCTGCTGGTGATCGCCGGGTTTTTGGAATCGCTGCCACCACCGCCCGGATCGTTTCTGATCCCGGCGGCGCTGCTGGTCATCTGGCTGGTGGCGATCGCCCCGGCGCGGCGCTTTGCGCGCTGGGGTTATCGGCTCGACGGGGATCTGCTGCGGATTGCGCAGGGCTATCTGTTCTATCGCGATACGGTGGTGCCGCTGGGGAGGATCCAGCATATTGACGTCCGGCAGGGACCACTGATGCGGCGCTATGATCTTGCCACCTTAACGGTCCACACGGCGGGCAATCTCAATGCCGGGGTTGACCTGCCAGGTTTGCGCCATGACGACGCGCTGGCGATGCGCGAGACGATCCGCCAGCATATCAAGCAGGCCCAGCCTTGAGCGGCAGCGCGGCAGTGGCAGAGGCACCGCAACCCGCAGGCCAGCGGTTGCACCCCGCCGGGCTGCTGGTGGGCTTTGTCACCAATCTGCCGCAACTGTTTGTCCCGATAGCTGCCGTGGTGCTGGGGGGTGACAGCATTGCCAATGCCACTCCGCTGCTCGTGGCAGCAATTCTGGGCGGAAGTTTTCTGCTACGCTGGCTTAGCTGGCTGCGTTTTCGCTATTTTATTGGCGAGGATGATGTCCGGATCGAGCGCGGTATTTTCAGCCGCAATGCGCGTTCGATCCCTTATGACCGGATCGCCGACATCAGTGTCGAGCAGAAGCCGCTGGCCCGGCTGTTCGGGCTGGGTGAGGTCAAGATCGAAACCGGCGGCGGCAAGGGCGAAGACGCCTCGCTCAGCTTCGTTTCGCTTGCCGAGGCAGAGCGACTGCGCGAAACGGTTCGCGCACGCAAGGCTGCCGATGGATCGCCCGATCCCGCCGCTTCGCCGGAGGAAACTGCCGCTGCGCCGATCTTCGCGATGGATAGGCGCCGCCTGCTGACGCTGGGATTTTATTCCTTCAGCCTGGTGATCTTCGCGGTGCTGGCCGGTGCGGCGCAGCAATTTGATTTCCTGTTGCCGTTTGACCCGTGGGATCTGGGGCGATGGATCGGGCTGGCCGAAGATCAGGGCATGGCCATCACCCAGATCGCTCGCTCTAGCCAGCTATGGGGCGCGGTGCTTGGTCTGGCGGGATTGATCCTGATCGGCTTTGCCACCGGGATCGGGCGGACCGTTCTGACGGAGTATGGATTTCGGCTGGATCGCACTGCCAAGGGCTTTCGCCGCCGCCGCGGGCTGCTTACGCTAACCGATGTCGTCATTCCGACCCAGCGGGTGCAGGCGGCGCAGATCGGCACCGGGCCGATCCGGCTGCGGCGCGGTTGGCATTGGTTGAAGTTTGTCAGCCTGGCCAGCGAGGGCAAGCGCGACAGCCATCACATGATCGCCCCACTGGCTCAGCTGGCAGAGATCTGGCCGATCATCGCGGAAGCTGGACTTCGGCAGCCCGAGGCGGAAATGGCGTTCGAGGCGGCAAGCCCGGGGCCGTGGATCGATGCCTGGCTGATCGAGCTGCTATTGCTGGCCGCCGGTCTTGGCATTGCGGCGTATCTTGCCGGTCCATTGGTCTGGTGGGGGCTGCTGCTGGCCCCACTCCTTGCGCTGGCCGGCTGGTTCAGCTGGCGTCATCGCGCCCATGCAACCGACCGGCTCCAGCTCTACGCCCGCCATGGCTGGTGGAACCGGCAGCTGGAGATTGCGCGGCAGGTCAATGTCCAGTCGGTCAGCATCTTGCAGGGCCCGCTGCTGCGCCGCCGGGGTCTGGCCTCAATCGAGTTCGGCATTGCTGGCGGCAAGCTGTCGTTTCAGGCCTTGCCATTGGCGGCAGCACAGGCGATCCGCGATCAGGTGCTGGCGATAGCCGGACCAGTGGATTATTCGCAGTTGGGCGGGGCGGGGTGATCAAAGCTGGTCCAGACGATGAGGATGCATTTTCGCACCGCTAAAGTTCAGGAGATCGGCCATGCAGGTCAACGCCCTCGATCATGTCAACATTATCACTGACCAGCTGGACGAGACGGCCGATTTCTATACCCGGCTGCTTGATCTTGAACGCCGCGACGGACCGCCGCCGCTGCCGCCGCATCAGGTGCAGTGGATGCATGACGCCAGCGGCCGGGCAATTCTCCATCTCAACTCGGTCGATTGCCCGCGCGCCTTTGATCGCCCGGTCGAGCCCGGTGCGCTGACCGGGGCGATCCATCATGTCGCGCTCAATTGCTCGGGCTTTGACGAGGTGACGCGGCGATTGGAGGCGCTTGGCGCAGAGTTCCGGGTTAATCTGATTGAATCGATCGGGTTGCGGCAAATATTCACGCCCGATCCCAACAACGTACTGCTGGAGCTCAACTTTTGGGGTGACTGAGTAACTGGCCCGCCGCGATAAAGTCGGCCCAAACCGCAGCCGCCGGGTTGTCCGATGTATCTGGCGCCCATTGCTGCTCCATCAGGGCGCGGGCCTCTGCCTTATCCATCCCGCGCGCCAGATGGTAGCGGTAGAAAAACGCCGAGACCCGCCAGTTCATAATGCAATGGACATGAACCGGGCCATCGGCTGCTTCCAGCGCGGCGCAAAAGGCAGCGAAGTGATCCTCACCGGGCGCATCGAACGGAACTGGGATGTGCGTATAGCCGATGGCCTGCGCGGCAAGCATTTCCGACTCCCCGGCCAGCGCCTCGGGGTGATTATCCAGCGCCAGATTTATCACTTGGCGCACACCAGCAGCAGCCAGCCGGGCCGGATCATGGGCCTCCAACCGTCCCGAGGTGGATAGGTCCGCGCCCAGCCTTTGCCAGGCGCGGATATCGGTGGGATCGGTGCTGCTCACTTGTCATTCCCTCTCATGCCAATTCTCGATGAATCGAACTCATAAGCCCCTCCTCTTCAGGGGAGGGGTTGGGGTGGGGTCTCTCCTTCCACGCGGGTTTGTTTGGAAGGTGAGACCCCGCCCCGCTGCGACTAGGCAGTAAGCTGCCAAGTCTCGCTGCCCCTCTCCTAAAGGGGACCGGGCAGGTCGGGGTCAATGACATTTGGACTCAATACGCACCAAGCTTCAAATCCTCGTTGGCGCGCTTGATGATATTGAGCCGGATGCTGGCGTTGTTCAGCAAGCTTTAGACGAAATCCTCGGTGGTGACGCTCGATTGCATTGATGGACCGTAACGCGGGCCAGCCACGGTCTGCTGGTTGATCAGTGCATCAAGCTGGACTGCGAGCTCTGCCGGCAGTTCCCAGTCCCAGCGGGCGATATTCTCTTCCATATGCGCGATCGAGCCGGTGCCGGGGATCGTCACAATATGGTCACCACGAGATAGCACCCAGGCCAGTGAGAGCTGCGCCGGGGTAACACCGGCCTCTGCAGCAAGAGCTTCGAACTGTTCTATCAACGCCAGATTCTTTGGCCAGTTCTGCGCATCGAACCGCGGCATGGTGTGGCGAAAGTCTTTTTCAGGAATATCTGCCATATCGCGCACTCCGCCCGCCAAGGCTCCGCGCCCAACCGGCGAAAAGGCGACGAATGTGGTGCCAAGCTCAGCGCAAGCATCCAGCACTGCGATTTCAGGGTTGCGGGACCACAGCGAGTATTCGGTTTGCATTGCCGCCACCGGATGCACGGCATGGGCGCGGCGCAGGGTCTCGGCGTTCATTTCCGAGAGACCAATGTGGCTGATCTTGCCGGCCGCGACCAGCTCCGCCATTGCACCCATCGATTCTTCGATCGGGACGGTGCGGTCAGGGCGGTGCATAGTGTAAAGATCGATGTGATCGGTTTGCAGCCGGGTAAGTGATTCGTCGACGCAGCGACGGATCGCGGCCGGGCTGCAATCTATGCCGCGTTTAGCGCCATCGACTGTGATGCCCATCTTCGTGGCGAGAAAATATTCGTGGCGCCGACCCTTGATCGCTTTGCCAAGCAAGGTCTCGTTGTGGCCAAGGCCATAGATATTGGCGGTGTCGAGGTGGTCATAACCAAGATCGAGCGCGCGGCCCAGCAGCTGGATCGCTACTTCTTCCGATGGCGGGACGCCATAGGCCCAGGATAGCGACATACAGCCAAGCCCAACCGGATTGACCATTCTGCCGCCCAATTTCCGCTTTCCGATCATTTTCGCATAGCCCTTTCGTCGCCGCCCCGCTGCCCAATGCCGTGCTCTGCGAGGATCGGCAAGCAGTACTGCGACAATCGCTGTCCGGTTCCGCTTGCTCCGCGCAGCCCCTGCGCTAACATGTCGTCTCTGAACCTTTTTAAGGGGTAATTCTCGTGGGTGGTTTCCTGATTGCGCTGGTTGTCGCAGTGTTCCTGTTCCTGCTCATGGGCGTTCGCGTGGTGCGGCAAGGCTATGTCTATACGATTGAGCGGCTGGGTAAATTCACCCTGGCCGCGCAGCCCGGCTTGCACCTGATTATCCCGTTCATCGATCGGGTGGGCAACAAGATCAATGTGATGGAGCAGGTGCTCGATATTCCGGGGCAGGAGATAATCACCCGCGACAATGCAATGGTCGGCGTTGATGCGATTGTGTTCTTCCAGGTGCTTGATGCGGGCAAGGCGGCCTACGAGGTGTCAAACCTCTATGTTGCGATCATGCAGCTCACCACCACCAATCTGCGCACGGTAATGGGCTCGATGGACCTCGATGAAACGCTTTCGAAGCGCGATGAGATCAACGCCAAGCTGCTGATCGTGATCGATCATGCCACCGCGCCGTGGGGGGTCAAGATCACCCGGATCGAGATCAAGGACATCCGCCCGCCCGCCGATATTTCCAACGCCATGGCCCGGCAGATGAAGGCCGAGCGCGAAAAGCGCGCCAACATCCTTGAGGCGGAAGGTGCCCGTGCCAGCGAGATTTTGCGCGCTGAGGGCGAAAAGCAGGGCCAGATCCTGCAAGCCGAAGGGCGCAAGGAAGCCGCCTTTCGCGATGCTGAGGCGCGCGAGCGGCTGGCCGAGGCCGAGGCGCGCGCGACGCTGGTGGTTTCTGAGGCGATTGCTACCTCGGGCACCCAGGCGCTCAACTATTTCGTCGCCCAGAAATATACCGAGGCGGTGGCCGCTTTCGCTACATCACCCAACGCCAAGACTATCCTGTTCCCCATTGAGGCAACCCAGCTGATCGGAACGCTCGGCGGAATTGGCGAGCTGGTGAAGGACGCGCTGGCTGATCCCAAGGAGGCCAAGTGATGGACTGGCTTGAAACACTCAATCCGCACTGGGGTTGGCTTGCCCTCGGATTGGTGCTGGCGATTGCCGAAATGGCGATTCCCGGTGTGTTTCTGATCTGGCTGGCCGGAGCAGCTCTGATAACCGGCGTGGTCACCTGGCTGGTGCCGATCGGCATGCCTTTGCAAATTGTGATGTTTGCGGTGTTGGCCATCGTCTCGGTTTTTGCCGGCAAGCGCTATTTGCGGGATAATCCGATCGAAGCGGCAGACCCGATGATGAATGATCGCGGGGCGCGGCTGGTGGGCGAGAATGTGCTCGTCACCCATGTGATCGAAGGTGGCTCGGGCCGGGTCAAACTGGGCGATAGCGAGTGGCTGGTACATGGCCCCGATGCAGAACCGGGAACAAGGATGCGGGTTACCGGCCACGACGGCGCGGCGCTACTTGTCGAACATCTCCATTAGACCCACATATTGGGCCAAAGGAGATTCCGATGGCCGACAAGATCCAGCTGACCGATGCGCAATGGCGCGAACGCCTGACGCCAGAACAATATGCGGTGCTGCGCCAAGGCGGAACTGAGCGGGCCTTTGCCGGAGCCTTAGACGCAAACAAGGCGAGCGGTGTTTACATGTGCGCCGGCTGCGGAACGCCGCTTTTCGCCTCGGACCACAAGTTCGATTCGGGGTCCGGCTGGCCGAGCTATACCGCCCCCGTCAGCGGCGGGGCGGTAGATGAACACCGCGATACCTCGCATGGCATGGTCCGCACCGAAGTGCGCTGTGCCAAATGCGAAGGCCATCTCGGCCATGTTTTTCCTGATGGGCCGGGGCCGGAAGGGCTGCGCTATTGCATCAACAGTGCCAGCCTGGACTTCAAGCCGAAAGACTGACGAAGGCAGCCTAAAAATCTCTGATTAACCCCCGGTTATAAATTGCCTATACAAGAGGCGAGAGTTGGGGCGCTTTGCCCGGCGGAGGGAATAACAAGCCATATGGCACGCAAAGACGTCCGGCGCGGATCGCGCTCTGGCGGCCCTCCAGGGAAGGCTGCTCCCACGGGCTGGCGCAAATGGCTGCGCCGCATGTTCGTCTGGGGTGGCTCGCTGGGCTTTCTGGCGCTGCTTAGTCTTGGCGTGGCGGTGGCGCTCGCTGCGCGCTCGCTGCCCAGTTACACTGAGTTGAAGAGCAGTCAGGCCGGGCAGATGATCGTAGTTCGCGCCCGCGACGGGACTGAGCTGGTCTCGCTAGGGCCAAGCTATGGCAAGTGGTTGCCGTTCTCGCAAATACCGCAACCGATGAAAGATGCGATGGTGGGCGTTGAGGATCGCCGCTTCCGCAGCCATATCGGGGTTGATCCGATCGGTCTTGTCCGTGCGATGTATATCTCTGTCAGCACCGGCAAATCGATGCGGGCAACCTCAACCATCACCCAGCAGCTGGCCCGCAACGTGTTCCTCAACAACAGCCGCACGGTGGGCCGCAAGGCCCGCGAAGCTGTGCTGGCGATGGCACTGGAATCCAAATTCTCCAAGGATCAGATCCTCGAACTCTATCTCAACAAGGTCTATTTCGGCGGGGGAGCCTATGGGATCGATTCAGCCGCCCGCAAGTTCTATGGCCATCCGGGGACAGAGCTTAGCCTGCCAGAGGCTGCGATCATTGCCGGGCTTGTGAAAGCGCCATCGCGCTATTCGCCCACAGCTGACAAGCAAGCCGCAGTTGATCGTGCCACGGTTGTGCTGCGCGTGATGCAGTCCAATGGGGCGATCACAGCCGAGCAAGCCGTGGCAGCTGATCTTTCCCAAGTAAAATTTGCGCCTGAAAAGGGGCAGAACTCAGTCCGCTATTTCACCGATTGGGCGCTGCCGCAGCTTGACCTTCTGTTACCCGAAAACAGCGCACCGATTGAGGTCTGGACCACGCTTGATGTGGGCATGCAGAACGCGGCGACTTCGGCGGTTGACGCCAATGTTCCAGCCGGCGCGCAAGGCGCTCTGGTCAGCCTTGATCGCACCGGAGCGGTGCTGGCGATGGTTGGCGGCACGGATTATGTCACCTCAAACTACAACCGGGCGACCAATGCTGTGCGCCAGCCCGGATCGGCGTGGAAGCTGTTCGTCTATCTGGCGGCACTTGAAGCTGGCTACACCCCCAACGATGAAGTGGTGGACGAGCCGGTGACTATTGAGGGCTGGAGCCCGCGCAATTCAGGCGGGACTTATGCGGGCAAGATCGATGTCCGCACCGCATTTGCCTATTCGAAGAACACCGTCGCAGCGCAGTTGGGCAACGAAGTGGGCTTCAGCGCCGTGGCGGCAATGGCGCGGCGGTTTGGCATAACCACGCCAATTACTACGGTGCCCTCGATGGTGCTGGGCACTTCGGACGTCCGGCTGATCGATATGACCCGGGCCTTCGCCGCGGTTTCGGCCAAGGGCGCGGCGGTTGAGCCGTTCGGCATTACCAAGGTCGTCACGACGGATGGCGATGTGCTTTACCAACGTGAAACCAAGCCCGGATCGCCATTGGTTCCGGCCTATGTTGCGGCTGGAATTACCGATTTGCTGCAAAGCGCGGTAGCCACTGGCACTGGCCGATCTGCGCAGATCGGGCGTCCGGTTGCGGGTAAAACCGGCACCACCACCTCGAACAAGGATGGCTGGTTCCTGGGCTTCTCGAGCGGGATCACCACTGGCGTGTGGATGGGCCGCGATGATGCCAAGCCGGTTGCTGGGCTGCAGGGGGGCGCCGCCCCGGCACGCGCCTTTGCCGCATATATGCGGGTGGCGGTTGCGGGCCGTCCGGTCGAGAAGTTCGATACCGAGGCCAAGCTGCCCGAATGGCAGCTTGAGCCTGATGACGAGGCCAATTTTGGCCAGCCGGGTGATTATTACTATACCGATGAACAGGGCAATCTGGTTGATCCGGGCAATCGCACCCGCGATCAAGAGCCTTATCAAGGTCCGGAAAACCCGGGCAACAATGATGGCTTGGTCGCGGTTCCCCAGCAGCCTGCTGCGGCAAATGACGATTTTCTGGATGAAGCCACCGGAGCGCGGCCGCCGCCGCAGTAGTTTGTCGACCAATATGAAAAGGGC
>JANOKC010000016.1:0-28084 GCA_031419035.1 Novosphingobium sp.
TTACGGGCGGGAGTGCCCCAAATGCAAGCAGGAAGCTGGAGGCCCGAGCCGGAATCGAACCGGCGTGCGAGGATTTGCAGTCCTCTACGTAACCACTCCGCCATCGGGCCTTGTGCCCCTGCGGCAAGCCCGCAAGGAAGCGCGCCACTAGCCGACGACCCGGCGGGGCGCAACGGGATTCATGTGACGCGGGTAAAGGCAAGGCTGCGCTTGATCGGATCGGCATTGTCGAGTCGCACCCGGATTGCCGCGCCAGGGACCACATCATGGGCAGTCGTGCGGGCAACCACCGGCAGATCGCACAGCTGGAACCGCGCGCCATTCTCACCCATGTCGGTGATGACGGCGGCAAAATTCTCACCCTCGCGGCCGCTCAGCATTGCGGTTTCGGCAAGATCGATCACCGCGCGCTCCACCTGCCCGCTGCGGGCCTGGCACTTGTCCATCACTGCGGGGAGCCGCGCGAAAGCCTCGCTCACCGCCAAAGGCACTGGCAGACCATTGGCCACGGCCAGTGCAGCACGTATGACATAGCGATCGGCCAGCCGCCGCAAGGGCGCAGTGGCATGGGCATAAGTCGCTGCCATCGCTGCATGCCAGGGGACCACGCCCAGCCTGAACGGCACATAGGAAGCGCCCTCTCCTGCGCGGCGCACGGCCAGCATGAAGGCTGCGTGGCGCGGATCGTGCGCGTCGAGAGTCTTTTCGAACTGGGCCAGCGGGGCAGCAGCAGCCCAATCCAGCCCAAAGGCCTGCGCGGTCAGCCGCAGGCGCCCCACCGCAAAATCACTCGGCTCGTCCATCACGCGAAACAGCCCGGTTCCGGACGCTTGCAACGCATCGGCAACCGCCAGATTGCTGGCCAACGACATTGCGGCATTGCGCGTTTCGGATGGCAGCAGCGGGCGGAAGCGCAGGGTGAATCTTCCATCACCATGCGCCTCAACCTCCTGCTCGGGCGGATCGACCCGGGCAGCCCCGCGGCGGCCTTCGGCATCGGTGATCCGCCCGGCCAGCTCGATGAAGTCCGGCGGCAGCTGGTCGTCGCGGACATTCTCATAGGCCAGCTTGGCGCGGCTGCGGATCAGCGCCCGCTCGGCCCCTTGCAGCTTGACCGTGCCGTCAGGGGCGACGCGGGTGGTAAAGATCACGGCCGGCCGGGGGCCATCGGGCAGCAAGCTGGCCGCGCCCTCTGCCAGCACCGGCGGATAGAGCCCGGCCTTGCCATCGGGCAGATAAGTCGTCTCGCCGCGCTTCCACGCCTCAACATCGAGCGGATCGCCATCACTCACAAACCAGCCAACATCGGCGATGGCATAGTGGAGCAGCAGGTCCGATCCCGCTGTCTCGATCGCAAAGGCCTGATCCAGATCGGTCGAACGAGCGGGGTCGAGTGTCACGAACGGCATCGCCGTGCGATCCGCGTGTTCGCTGAGGCTGCGCCTTGCAGCCACTTCGGCCGCCGCCAGCACTGGATCCGGGAAACTGGCGGGAATGCGGAACTGGGCGCGGATTTGCGCAAGTCCTTCAGCCAGCAGACGATCAGGATCGCGGATTGACCTCATTCCGGAGCCAGCCGAAGCGCGCTGAACCGGCCGATCAGCCAACTGCGGAACACCGCTATCGCTGGATCAGCCAGATCGTCGGCGTGAAGCTTGAGGTAATAACCATAGCCATCGGCCATAACGGCATCATAGGGCATGGCGAGTTGTCCGGCTGCGATTTCAGCAGCGAACATATCGACATCACCCAGGATCACCCCGCCCGAGGTCGTGGCATATTTGGCCGAGGCGATGGCAGTGTCGAAGGCAAGGCCCGCGCCGGCCGGAAGGCTGATCCCGGATTGTCTGAGGTAAGCCGTCCACAGATGCTCGCGCGGCTGGTTGTCGAGCTTGAGATGGAGCAATTCCTGCGCGGCGAGGAATTGTTCCATGTTTTGCCCTGAGGCAGCCGCAGCAGTCCGGGGCGAGCACAGCGGGGCGACGCGGACCAGCCACAGCAGATCGGTCACCCGGTCGTCGGCGTGGGGCCGGTCATAGACGATCGCCATATCAAGATCGGTGGTCGGCAGACCGGTGACATTTGCACTGGAAACGTCGATCCGGATTTCGGGATGCTCGCGGTGAAACTCGCCCAGCATCGGCATGAACAGCTGGTTGAGCAAGGATGGCGGAACATGAAGCCGCATCGCCCGGCCGGGGCGGCTATCGTCGCGGATCGCATTCATCGTCTGCTCGATCCGGTCGAGCGACTTGGCGACTACGCCGAGTAGTTCCTCGCCCGCCGGGGTCAATGCGAGTTTTCCCGCATCGCGCTCGAACAATTGCTTGCCCAGCAGGTCTTCCAGCCCGCTGACATGACGGCTCATCGCGCTTTGCGACACCGAAAGCGACGCCGCGCCGCCGGTAAAGCTCAAATGCCTGCCAACCGCGTCAAACGCACGCAAGGCGTTGAGCGGCAACCAGCGGCGATTCATGGCACCCTTGTTTGTGATTCTTGTGCCTTTCCTGCTGCTGCAACAGATAGCCTGACTTTTTCAGATAGGGCTATGCCTAATGGAGATTATGCCTTGCGATTGCACTGGCCCAATAGGACGGCAGGATACAATTGGGGAGTTGCCTGATGTCTGACCTGGCCTGGGCTGCCGGACAGTTCGCCGCGCGCCGCGCCGGGCACACGCTGCCGCAGGGGCTCTATACCGATCAGCGCGCTTTCGATTTCGATATGGCTGCAATCTATGGCCACAGCTGGCTGATGGCGGGGTTTGAGTGCGAATTGCCCAAACCCGGCAGCTATATCTCGCTGATGGTCGGCAAATGGCCGGTGCTGATCACGCGTGATCGGCACGGCGAGATTCGCGCCTTCCACAATAGCTGCCGTCACCGGGGATCGATCCTGTGCCAGCCGGGGCACGGCGCAGCGGCGCGGCTGGTCTGCCCCTATCACCGCTGGACCTATGATCTGGATGGTTCGCTGCTGGCCGCGGGCCGGATGCCGACCGGGTTTGACAAGGGCGAGCATGGACTGAAGCCGCTGGCGATCGAATGCATCGCCGGCGGTGTGTTCATCTGCCTGGGCGATAATCCGCCGCCATTCGCTGATTTCGGCGCAAAATTTGCCGCCTACGCCGCTCCGCATAATTTCAAGGATGCAAAGCTCGCCGCATCAGCCGTGCTGGTCGACTATGCCAACTGGAAGCTGGTGATGGAGAACGCGCGCGAGTGTTACCATTGCGCGACCGGCCATCCCGAACTTTCGAAAACCTTCCCGGTCGGCATGTCGAAGCATTTCGATTCGGGCGAGGATGCCCGCAACGCCTCTTTCGCGTCGCGGATGGATGGTCTGGGGTTGGCTCAAGCGCCAGTTGAAGGCGATTGGTGGCAGGTCGCGCGGTTTGCACTGAATGAAGGCTGCGTCTCGATCTCTGGCGATGGGCAGCATCTGTCCCAGAAGCTGATGTGCGATCTGGATGGCGGCGATCTGGGTTCAATGCGCTGGGCGATCGACCCGCATCTGTTTGGCCATGCTACTGCAGATCACGCCTTCATGTTCAGCGCCATGCCGGTCGGCCCTTGCGAGACGCATGTGTTCAGCAAATGGCTGGTCCACAAGGATGCCGTGGAGGGGGTGGATTATCGCCTCGATCAGCTGACCGATCTGTGGACGCTCACCAATGATCAGGACAAATGGCTGGCCGAAAACAACCATATGGGCGTGAACAGTCCAGGCTATACGCCGGGGCCCTATTCGCAGGATGCCGAAATGCTCGCCCAGCGTTTTACCGACTGGTATTGTGACAAGGCCGGTGCATATATTGCCGCCCATGTCGATTAAGCCCCCCACCGGCGTCAGGCCGGAAACGCTTGCTGTATCCTTCGGCTACGACCCGCAGTCTGCATCGGGATCGGTCAAGCCGCCGATCTACATGACCTCGACCTTTGTCTATCCTTCCGCGCAGCACGCCAAGGATGTCCATCAGGCCTATTTCGATGGCAGTGGCCCGCTGGTTGGCGAGACCCACCACATCTATTCGCGGCTGGGTCATCCAGGTCTCGACATTCTTGAGGCCCGGCTGGCGGCGATTGACGGGGCCGAGGCAGGCGCGGCGTTTTGCAGCGGTATGGCGGCGCATTCCTCCATTGCGCTGGCCCATGTCCGCCCCGGTGACAGCGTGATCCACGGCCGTCCGATCTACGGCGGGGTCGATATGCTGTATAACAGCATCATGCCGCAATATGGCTCATTCGCGGAAACCTATCTGGACGGAACCGACGAGGCAGGCGTGCGCGCCGCAGCCGAGGCAGCGATGGCGAAAGGTCCGCTCAAGCTGATTATCGCCGAAACCCCGGCCAACCCTACCGCAGCGATCGTCGATCTGGCGCTGATGGTGCGGCTGGCGGACGAGGTGGGCGCACAGCAAGGCCATCGCCCGCTGGTGGTAGTCGATAACACGCTGCTCGGCCCATTCGCGCAGCGCCCGATCGAGCTGGGTGTCGATCTGTGCCTGACCTCGCTGACCAAATATTGCGGCGGGCATAGCGATCTGCTGGCAGGCGGCATCACCGGACGGCGCGCGCTGATCGATCAGCTGCGATTGTTGCGGACAAGCTGGGGCAACCACCTTGATCCCTACACCGCGTGGCTGGTGACGCGCAGCCTTGAATCGGTCCACGTCCGCACCGAGCGGGCGATGGAAAATGCGCGAAAGGTGGCTGAGTTTCTGCGCGATCATCCCAAGGTGGCAGGCGTTACCTATCTGGGCTTTCTTGCTGAGGGCAGCCGCGCCCGCAAAGTCTATGACCGGCAATGCAAGGCGGCTGGCTCCACCTTTTCATTCCACCTTCACGGCGGCGAGACCGAGGCATTCCGGATGCTCGACCAGCTGCGGCTGCTGAAGCTGGCGGTCAGTCTGGGCGGATCGGAGACGCTGATCTGCCATTCGGCCAGCACCACGCATTATGCCGTCGCGCCCGAGCAGCGGCTGGCGGGCGGAATTACCGATGGCACGATGCGGCTGTCGGTCGGACTTGAACATGTCGATGATCTGATCGCGGATCTCGCTGAGGCATTGGATGCCCATTCTTTGGATGATGTGTGATGGAACTCAATTTTACCGGGACCGATCTATGCGCGATCAATGGCACCCGCAGCCCGGCCGAGGCGCACTATGGCGTAGTCGTTATCGGCGCAGGGCGCAGCGGGACTGCGGCAGCTATCGAGGCGGCGAAAGCTGGCTCCTCGGTGCTGCTGGTCGATGAAAACCCCGTCTCAGGCGCGTTGATGGGCAATGATGTGCCGCTGTATTTTGGCGGGCGGATGACGGCTGCCACTCAGAACAGCGAACGGATGCTCGAGGCAATCTTCATGAGCGCGCCCGCGCTGGAGGCGGCGATGGAGGCTGGTGTCGAGGTGCTGCTGGGGACCAGCGCCTGGGGGGTCTATCGCAATGGGCCGGGCGTCAACAGCCTGCCCGAACAAGTGGTTGGGCTGGCGGATAGCGCTCGTTCATGGTTGGTCGGGTTTGAGCGGATCGTGCTGGCCACCGGCGCGCGCGATCTGGCGCTGGCCTTCCCCGGCTGGAACCAGCCCGGGGTGATGGGCGCCGCCGCGCTGCGGATGCTGCTGACCCGCTATGATGCCTTTGCTGGGCGGCGGATCCTGGTGCTGGGCTCGCATGATCTGGCGCTGGAGACAGCGCTGCTCGCCCACGAACGCGGGCTGGAAGTGGCCGGGCTGGTCGAAGTACACGCTGCGCCGCAAGGCTCCGCCGAGCTGGTCGCTCAGCTGGAAGCGGCGGGGATTGCGATCCGCTGCGGTCAGGCGATCGCTTCGGCCAAGGGCGGGATCGAGGGGATTGAGGCCGCGACGCTGACTTCGGGCGAGGTGATCGCCTGTGATACGATCTGCGTTGCGGTGGGGCTGGTGCCGTCAATCGAACTGGTCGATGCGATGCACGGGAGCCGCTCGCTCAACGCGGCGCGCGGCGGCTATATCCCGGCGGGCGAGGCTGCGGTTTCCGCAGTGGGCAGCTGCGCCGGGCTGGTGGACAGCGGGTTTGACCATGTGGAATATCGGATGGAGTGGATGCGCGCACTGTCCGCCATCAGCGCGCCCGATACGATCGTCTGCCAGTGCGAAGAGGTTACCCGCGCTGACTTGCTGGGCGTCCAGCCGCCAAATTACCTCACCCGCCCTGCCCCGATGTGTGCCCGCTCGCTGGAAACACTGCTGGAAGACGGACCCGCCAATCCCGATCAGATCAAGCGGCTGACCCGCGCCGGCATGGGTGTATGTCAGGGCCGCCGTTGCCGCGATCAGGTGGCGATGCTGCTGGCGATTGCGGCGGACCAGCCGTTCGGCACAATCCCGCTCGCCACCCATCGCGCGCCGGTCCGCCCGATCCCGCTCAAGATCATGGCTGATTGGCAAGAGTGTGAGGCGATGACTGCCGCATGGGACGTGTGGTTCGGGATCCCGACCCAATGGGTGCCGGTGCAGGATCTGGGTACCCGCCACGAAGATGAGCACCGCGAGATGCTGTATACGGGGATGTACGAATGAGCGGCGCTGAAGTCGTTATCGTTGGCGGCGGGGTTACTGGCCTCAGCGCGGGCTGGTGGCTGGCGCGCTCGGGCGTC
This sequence comes from Novosphingobium sp., assembly GCA_031419035.1. Classification (GTDB taxonomy): domain Bacteria; phylum Pseudomonadota; class Alphaproteobacteria; order Sphingomonadales; family Sphingomonadaceae; genus Novosphingobium. The sequence continues at coordinate 6,639 of JANOKC010000016.1, forward strand.
AAGGTGACGGTGCTCGACAAGGGCATCGTCGGCTGGGAAGCATCGGGCCGTAATGGCGGCGGTGCATCACATTATCAAAGCCCGCTGTTCGATGAAGTGCACCGGCTGTGGCCTCAAATGGACGAGCTGCTGGGCTATCCGACCGAACACCAGAAAGACCGCATCATTATCGCCATGACCGAGCGGCAGTGGGAGCAATATCGCTTCGTCGCCGAGCGCCACAAGCGGCTGGGCCACCCGGTTGATGTGCTGGACGTCAAGCAAGTGCAAGACGCCGTGCCGCTGGCGGGCGACAAATGTTTCGGCGGGGTTCACTACCGGTTCGGCGGCCACGCCAATCCGCAGCGCACTTCGCAGGCCTATGCCTGGGCATTGCAGGATCTGGGCGGGACGATCATTCAGCACACTGCGGTTACAGGGTTTGAAACGGCGGGCGGCAAGGTCACGGCGGTCAAGACTGCCGCTGCATCCTATGGCTGCGATAGCGTGGTGGTGGCCGCCGGGCCGCAAACCGCCGCGTTGATGGCTCAGCTGGGCATCGCTGTTCCGCTGGCCAATGCCCGGGCCGAAATGATCATCACCGAACCCGCGCCGATGATGCCGATCGGCGGCGTCGATGGCCACAAGCTCTATGGCCGCCAGACCATGCGCGGCAATCTGGCCTATGGCGGCGGGCCGCATGAGTGGATCGATGTGGGTGCCACCGGCCCCGCCGCGCGGCCTTCGACACCGCTGATGCGCAACCTCGCGTCGCGCCTCGCTGAACTGCTGCCAAAAGCCGCGCATCTGAACGTCATCCGTAGCTGGGCCGGAGTGATCGAAAACTCGCCCGATGGTCGCCCGATCATCGACCGGCTGACCAGCCCGGACAATGTCGTGGTTGCATCGATGTCCGGCGTTGGCTTTGGCCTGTCGCCAGCATCGGGCCATGCTATCCGCGATCTGGTGCTGGATGGGAAATGCTCGTTCGCCGACATCAGCATTCTGGGCCTGGCGCGCTGTGCAGGCCTTGAGCCTGACTGGCGCGAAAAGCGCGGGTGGATCCCTATTTCATGAGCAGATACTCCGCGTTCGGCCTGCTGCGCGGGGCGTTTGGCGGTCAGCGCCACTGGCAGCCCGCGTGGCGCGATCCTGAGCCCAAGGCCAGCTATGACATCGTGATCATCGGCGGCGGCGGGCATGGGCTGGCGACTGCATTTTACCTCGCCAAGGTCCACGGGTTGCGCAAGATCGCGGTGCTGGAAAAAGGCTGGATCGGCGGCGGCAATACCGGGCGCAACACCACGCTGGTCCGCTCCAACTATCGCCAGAAGCCGCTCCATGATTTCTTTGAATTCGGGCTGAAGATGTGGGAGCATCTCTCCGACGAGCTTAATTACAACGTCATGTTCAGCCCGCGCGGCGCGCTGATGCTGGGGCATTCGGATAGCGACATGACCCGGCTGGCCGAGCGCGGCGATGCAATGCGGGTGAGCGGTATCGATGCCGAACTCCTGAGCCGCGATTCTGTGGCAAAACTTGAGCCGCTGCTTGATATGTCACGCTCTGCCCGCTTTCCGATCGAAGGCGGCTTGATCCAGCGGCGCGGCGGCACCGCGCGGCACGATGCGGTAGCCTGGGGCTATGCCCGCGCTGCTGACAGTCTTGGCGTCGACATCATCCAGAAATGCGAAGTGACCGGCTTTGTCCGCCAGGGCGATGCGGTGGTCGGCGTTGAGACCACGCGCGGGCAGATCGCGGCGGGGCGTGTGGGTATCTGCGTGGCGGGCCACAGCGGCTATGTGGCGGGCCTCGCCGGGCTGAAACTGCCGATTGAATCGCAGACCCTGCAGGCGCTGGTGACCGAGGGCGTCAAGCCGATGATCAAGGGCGTGATCATGTCGCAATCGCTGCATTGTTATATCAGCCAGTCGGACAAGGGCGGGATCGTGATGGGCGGCGATCCGGATAATTGGCCAAGCTATGCCCAGCGCGGCCAGCCGATGGTGACTGGTCATGCCATTGCCCAGGCGATTGCGCTGGTGCCCGCGCTGTCGCGGCTGCGGATGGTGCGGACCTGGGGCGGGGTGACCGACATGAGCTTCGATGGATCGCCGATCATCGGGGAAACGCCGGTGCCGGGCCTCTATCTCAACGGCGGCTGGTGCTATGGCGGGTTCAAGGCGACCCCGGCTTCGGGCTGGACCTATGCCCACACGCTGGCGACAGGAAAGCCCCATGAGCTGAACGCGCCCTTCGCGCTCGATCGGTTCCGGCGCGGCGCGACAATTGACGAAAACGGGGTCGGCCCAATGCCGAACCACCGATGACCGGGGCGCTGATATGCTGCTGATCAACTGCCCCCACTGCGGCCCGCGCGCGCAGGTGGAGTTCACTTATGAACGGACAGCCGATTCGGTTGTGCTGCCCGGTGCCCCCGCTGACGCGGCGATGGAGCGCCTGTTCACCCGGGCCAATCCGCGCGGGGAGGATGACGAGATCTGGCGGCTCAGCTTTGGCTGCCGGGCCTGGCTGGTGATGACCCGCCACCGCTCAACCCACGCAATCACAGCGATCCGCGCGGTGGGGCCAGAGACGCTGCCATGAGTGGGCCTTCGCGTTCCTCGGGCGGTGAGAGCATCAATTTCACCTTCGATGGCAAGGCCTTGTTGGGCCGGACAGGCGATACGCTCGCCGCCGCGCTGCTCGCCAATGGCATCGGGCTGGTTGGGCGCAGCTTCAAATATCATCGCCCGCGCGGGATCATGACCGCCGGGGTGGAAGAGCCGAATGCGCTGGTGACAGTGGGAACCGGCGGGCGGACAGAGCCCAACACCCGCGCCACCGATGTGTTCGTCTATGAAGGGTTGATCGCCCGCAGCCAGAACCGCTGGCCCAGCCTGCGCTTTGATGTGGGCGCAGTAATCGGGCTGTTTGCCAAGGCGCTGCCAGCGGGCTTCTATTACAAAACCTTCTTCGGCTCGGCCAGGCGCTGGATGTTCTATGAATACTTCATCCGCCGTGCAGCCGGGCTTGGCGCTGCCCCGGTTGAGGCAGACCCCGACCGTTTCGCCCAGCGCGCCGCCTTTTGCGATGTGCTGGTGGTGGGCGCGGGGCCGGCGGGGCTGATCGCTGCGCTCACCGCTGCCGAGGCTGGTGAGCAAGTGCTGCTGGTCGAGCAGGACCGGGTGCTAGCGCCATCGTTGCTGCGCGATCAACAAGAACTGGACGCCGTCTGGGCCGACGAAGTGGCAACCAAAATCCGCGCACTCGGCGGGCGTATCCTGCTGCGCTCCACTGCATCGGGCTATTGGGATGACAATTTGATCACCCTGACCCAGCGTCAGACTGAGCCAGGGCAGGAACCTGCCGATGGTCTGGCGCAGCGACTGTGGCACGTCCGCGCGGGCCGGGTGATTCTGGCTGCCGGCGCAATCGAGCGACCGCTGGCCTTCGCCCATAATGACCGGCCCGGCGTTATGCTCAGCCAAGCGGTGCGGAGCTATATTCGCCGGTTCGGAGTGCTGCCGGGCCAGCGCGTGGTGATCGCCACCAATAACGACGACGCCTATCTTACCGCCCGCGCCTTGCGCGATGCCGGGGTGCAGGTGCTGGCGGTGCTCGACACCCGGCCCGCACCCGCCGGACAGGCAAGCGGTTTCCCCGTTCATAATGACGCCCTGCCGCTTTCCACCAGCGGCGCGCGGCACCATCTGACCGGGGTCAGCGCGCGAATCAACGGTACCACCCATTACTGGCAGGCCGATCTGCTGGTCACCTCAGGCGGCTTCACGCCGGTCGTCCACCTCCATATGCAGGCCGGCGGCGCGGCGCTGGAGTGGGACGCGGCAGCCCAGGCCTTCCTGCCCGGCAGCGCGCGGCAGAATGTCACTTCGATCGGCGCAGCGGCCAGTGCAGAGCCGATCGGGCCAACCCCAGCCCCCGCCAATCCGGGCAAGGCCTTCATCGATTTCCAGAACGATGTGACGCTGGGCGATGTCGATCTCGCCTGGGCCGAGGGCTATCGCTCGGTCGAACACCTCAAGCGTTACACCACGCTGGGCATGGCGACGGATCAGGGCAAATTGAGCAATATGGCCGCGCTGGGTCGCTTGGCCGAAAAGCAAGGCGTGGCGATCCCAGAGGCTGGCCTGACGACATTCCGCCCGCCCTACACGCCCGTTACGATGGGACTGCTCGCCGGGGCGAAGGCAAAGGATGGCGGCGCTCACGTGCGGCGCCTCGCGCTTTATGATGTGCATGCGGCGAAGAACCCGATCTGGCAACCGCTTGGGTACTGGTTCCGGCCGCGTGCCTATCCCACAGCAGGCGAGACGCTGGCCCAGGCTGCGCTGCGTGAAGCGAAGTCGGTGCGCACCAACGTCGGTATGACTGACGTTTCCACTCTGGCTAAGTTCGAAGTCAGTGGCCCAGATGCTGCCGCCTTCCTCGAAATCATCTGCGCGACTTCGGTCAGCAAACTCGCCGTCGGACGCGGGCGATACACGTTCATGCTCCGCGAAGACGGCATGGTGTTTGACGACGGCACTGTCTGGCGCTTGGCCGAGAACCGCTATTTGCTGACCAGCTCGACCGGCGGCGCGGATCGGATGGCGACGCATATCTCCTACGTTCGCCAATATCTCTGCCCGCATCTGCGCGTCTCGGCGGTGAATGTGCAGGAGCATTATGCCGGGATCGCAGTGGCTGGGCCAAAGGCGAAAGTCGTTCTAACCGCGCTGATCGGCGAAGAACCACCGCGCCATATGTCGACCATTCCGGCGATGATCGCGGGCATTCCGGTGCTTGTGCTGGCGGCCAGCTATAGCGGCGAGCGGGCGTTTGAAATCTACATCGAGGCGTCGCGCGCCGCGCCGGTCTGGGCCGCTTGCGAAGAAGAAGTCATCCGGCACAGCGGCTGCCTTTATGGGATGGAGGCGATGGAATTCCTCCGCATCGAAAAGGGTCATCTGGTGGTCGGCGGCGAGATTGACGGGCGGCTGACCCCGCATGATCTGGCGCTCGACCGGATGCTGAACAAGGCGGGCGGTTTTATCGGTGCGTCGGGGCTGTCGCGGCCAGCACTCTCCGCACCGGGACGACGTCAATTGGTCGGGCTTGAAGCGATTGAAGGAATTATCCCCGAAGGCGCGATGCTGATCAGCAGCAAAGGCCAATCGCCACAGGGCCATATCACCGCAGCCGCGTTCCGCATCATCGAGGGCGGATCAATTGCACTGGGGCAATTGGAGGGCGGGTTCAGCCACCACGGTGAGGAATTGATCGCCACGTCGCCCACCCGCGGACAAAAGGCACGCGTTCGTGTCGTTGCCCCGCATTTTTATGACGTGGCGGGGGATCGTTATCGTGACTGATGTAACCATCACCCACCTCCCCGCAGCCACGCTCCACGCGCTCGAAATCTGGAGCAACGCGCCCGCCGTCGCCAAGCGGTTCGAGGCCGCGACCGGCTTCGCACTTCCGGCGATGGGTCGCTCAGGTGGCAGCGATGCGCTGCGGCTGATCCGCTACGAACCCACCGTCTGGCTGGCCGAGGGCGACGTTTCCGGCTTACCCGCAATCCTTAGCGAAGACGGCGCGCTGACGGCCATCGGCGGCGGGATAGTGCGCGTGCGCCTGTCAGGCCAGGGCTGGCGCAGCCTGCTGATGGAGGGCGGCGTTTTCGACGCAGAATCGCTAGCCTTCGGGCCCGGTTGCAGCGCCGCCACCGTCATCGATCAGGTTAATCTGCGCCTCCATGTCGAAAGCGAGGGCTGCTGCATCGCCTTTGTCCCCGCTAGCTTCAGCGCCGATCTGATGCATTTTTGGAAGACGGCGGCGGAGACTTTGGCAGGTTAGCTTGCGGCAACACATTGGCGGCTCCTTCCTGTTCGCGTTCAACACGAAAATCGGAAGGACTGGCGATCCTGGAATTTTGACACTTCTGATAGGATTCGAGCCAGATGGCGAGGTGCGGGTTGCACGCTGCAGAACAAGCGCGATAGACGATCTTTGCAGGCAGCGCGACCAGGCCGCCTTATTCAGGTGAAGATGCGACCATGAACATCGAAGTCAAAACAGCAGCGGCACAATCGGCCATTCCCACCAAGGCGGAATTGATTGCCCGCGCCGAGGCGCTGTTGCCGGCACTGCGCGAGCGTTCGGCGGAGGCCGAGAAGAACCGGCGGATGTCCGATGAGACGGTGCGGGAGCTGCGCGCCGCTGGCTTTCCAAAAATCCTACAGCCCAAGCGGTTCGGCGGCTATGAGCTGGGGCCAGACACCGCCACGGAAGTCATCAGAACTATCGCAACCGCCTGCGGCTCGAGCGGCTGGGTGACCAATTTGTTCGTTCTCCACAGCTGGCAAGTGAGCATGTTCCCGATCGAGGCGCAGGAGGAATATTGGGCTGGCAGTGACGACCGGCTGTGCTCCACCGTTTCATTCGCCCCCAAAAGCGAGCTGGTGGAATTTGAGGGCGGCGCCCGCCTGACTGGCAGGTGGAAATTCTCAAGCGGTTGTGACTTCGCCGATTGGTTCGTCATCATGAAGCCCAGCCCGACTTGTTTCGACTGGATGCTGATTCCGCGCAGCGATGTCAGCATCGAGGACGACTGGTTCGTGTCCGGGCTCAGCGGCACCGGCAGCAAAGACGTGATCCTCGATAATGTATTTGTGCCAGCGCACCGGCGCGTGCCAGCCATGGACCTGGGCATGGGCACGACGCCGGGGGGCAAGGCCCTTGGCACCCCCATCAGCCAGCTGCCTTTCGCCTGGACGGCCGTCTGGGGTATTCCTGCTGCGCTGATCGGCATGACTGCGGGCATGGCTGAGGCCGTTCGCAAGACTCTGATCGGCAAAAAAGCCTTGTTCACTGGTGAGATGCAGGTGGAGCGGGCCGCCAACCAGATCAAGCTGACCGAGGCGCTAGCCGACATCCACGCCGCCGAGTTGATCATGCGCCACCGCATGGCGGAGTTGAATGCATGGGCCGAAGCAGGCGCAGCGCCCGCACCAATCGATGCGTTCGCCTCGCATCGTGATGCCGCCTATGTGGCGCGGTTAATGGGCAAAGCGGCCAGCAATCTATCGCTAATGGCCGGTGCGACCTCGGTCTACCTTGGCAACCCGATCCAGCGCTTCAAGCGCGACATCGACGTGGGCATCACTCATGTCTCGCTGGTATGGGAAGAGGCCGCAGAAAATTATGGACGCGCGCTGTGGGAACTGCCGCCGAAGGGCCGGGGATAAGGAGCGCTGCCAGCGCATTTCTGACAATCAGGTCAATGATGGGCTGAGACGCGAAGTGGGCGCGAAATCAGAAGTTCATCCCCTGCATGCCCGCGCCCGCCCGCCGCAATTCCATCCCCTGCGCATGGCGGCGCTGGAAGCCTTTCCACAGCGTCACGCCTGTTCCGCCGGGGCTGTAAGCGCCCCACGGCGTTCCAGCGGGCGCGTTCCAGACGCCTTCGCCCGAACTGACCACTGGCACATCGAGATAGGCTGAGAGCTCAGGCCGCCCGCGCAAACGCCACTCCAGAAACGCAGTGATGAAATGCAGATTGATCGCATTTATCCGGTCTTGCCGCCAGATCGGATCCTCGAACCAGTCCATATCCCAAACGCTGCTGCGCATTTCAGGCGGGACGGGATTGAGTGCCACCGAATGGCCGGCCTGCAAATAGGTTAGCAGATAGCGGTTTGAACGAACCGCGCCCTTGAACACCGCCAGCCCGCCTTGCTGGTAATCGACCACCGGATCGGCATCGCCCTGGATCAGCAGCAGCGGCGCGGTCAGCGCGGCCAGCCCTTCCGCCCCCCAGGCGCTTTTCGGGAAGCCGCCACCCGGTGCCAGGGCGACAATCGCCTTGACCCCCGGCACCTTGAACTGAGCCGCGCCGTCTGTGCCGCGCGCATGTTTGCGAAGCTGCGGCACCAGCGCCATGTTAGGGCCGTCCGGATCAAGGCTCGCCCCGCCCGCAGTCAGCACCCCATATCCGCCCTGTGAATAGCCAATCAGCGCGATATTGGCCGGGTCAATCTGCCCGCCCAGCCGCGCCCTGAGCTCAGCAGCGACAAACGCAATGTCGCTCGGCCGGGTATAATTGGGCACCGCCCGGACCTCGGCCGAAATCACATAGGGGTTAGGGTCCTGATGATGAATCGCGGCGACCACATAGCCTTTGGAGGCAAGGTTCTCAGTCAGCCACGTCATCGAGGCCGGGGCATTGCTGTAACCGTGGGAGACGATCACCAGCGGGTGCCCCTTGCCGCGCGGCGCTGCGCCTGGAACCGCAAGGCCGCGGACGGTGAAGCTGACCGGCACGCGCGGAGGCTCACCCCAGAAACTCGCGCGGTATGTCACTGTGCGCGCGCCGCGCCGGACCGTGGCGGGATACCACAGATCAACCGTCAAGGTGCGATCGGCTTTGGCAGTAGCGGGATCGATGCTGCTGAAATCCGGTTGCGCCTTGTGAACCAACTGGAGCGTGCGAAAGCCGACCTTGTCTGGTCCCAGCGCAGCCAGCTCGGGCGCGTCGATCCCGGGAATGCTCGGCAGCGTTGCACCGCTGGCGATAACTACCGCGAGGCTGGCCAGCGCGGCCCTTATCCAGCGTGCCACGTGAGCTGCTCCTCCAACCAGGGAAATTGCGCGATCAGCGGCGGGAAGGTGTTTTCGCGCAGTTCAATAGCGCAGATCCGCGCCAGCTGCGCCGGCAGGTCGCCGAGCTCTCCTGCCCGTGCGACAACTTGCACGACCCGCGAAAAACGGCCACGCGCCATCGGCTCAAGCCGGGTCTGGCCCAGAAGATCAGGGGAGACAGACAGGCAAATGGGTGAAGTAATCGTCCAGCCAAGGCCAGCCGCCACGAGCGCAAGCTGCTGGTGCGAAGATTCCACTTCAACAAATTGCGGCATGCCCAGCTTCATACGGAGAATCTGCCGCTCAATCTGCTGCCCCATCCCGGTCATCCGCGAGAACCGGATGAAAGGAAGGTCCGGCAGGCCGCAATCCAGATCGATTGCCTGCTGATAATGCGCAGGCATGACAATGACGAAGCTTTCCTCAAAGATCGGGTGCAGCTCAACATTGTCACGGTGCTCAAGATTGAAACTGCCGGTCAGCAACATATCGATATCGCGGGCCAGAAACTCGCCCTGATGCTCGAGCGAAATCCCCGACCGGATCCGCCATCGCAAGGCGCGCTCGCCAAGACCAGCCAGGATCGGCGCGGTCAGCTGATTGGCGAGGCTGAAGGAAGTTGCCACCGTCACGCTGGCGAGCGGCAGATTCGCCCCCTCGCGAACCTCGTCAAAAGTTGTCCGGGCCTGGGAAATCAGGCGCTTGCCGCGCTCAAACATGGACCTGCCGCTGGTAGTCAGCCCCAGCGGCCGCATCGACCGATCGAACAGCGGCGCCCCGATACTGGTCTCAAGCTTGGCAATTGTTTGCGACACCGCGGACTGGGTGACATGCAGATGCAGCGCACACTGCGACATGCCGCCCAGCTCGACAGTCATGACGAATACTTCAAGCGCGTGTAGATCAAACTCTTGCGGCAGTTTCACCGTGCTGTGGCCTCCCATCCGATTCAATTTGGCTGGCGCGTAATTATGGCTGGAGCACATCATTACCACAGCTAATTTCTATAGCAGTAAGTGCGTAATACCATCATGCGTTTTCCGCATTGGCCCGCTTAATGCCGCAACAGCGCCGGATCGAGCTCGCCGATCACTTTCGCCTCGATCCCACCGCCGGGTTGCCGCCGTTCGCGCAGCAGCAGCAACAGCGTAGAAACGAACGCGATCAGGCTCAGCCCGGCAAACATCGCCAGCATCGCGCCATAGCCGCCCGGATTGTCCGGCCCGGCCTCGAACGCATCGTTGAGGTGCCCGGCGGCATAGTTTGAGACTGCAAGGCCAAGGCTCTGGATCATGTTGATCAGGCCGAACGCCGTGCCGACCCGATGCTTTTCCCCGAGCATCGCGGTTGATGGCCAGATCACCGCCGGGATGACCGAAAAGCTGATCCCCATCAGCATGGTCGAAACCCACAGGCCGTAATTGGTGGTGGCGAGGATCACGAAAGTCAGCGGCATCAGCGCAGCGGCAAACGTCAGCAAGGTCGCGCGCTTGCCGAACCGGTCTGCGATCAGGCCAAACACTGGCGTCGCAAAAATCGCGGCGGCAAAAACGTAGGAATTAGCCGTGCCGGCCTCGGCCAGGTTCATCTCCTTCACGTCCTGAAAATACTGGATCGAAAAGGTTGAGCGGAACGGGAAGAACACCGATGCGAACAGCACGTTGAGCCACAGGATATACCAGAACGAGCGGCTGAAGCTGGTTAGGTCTTTCAGCTGAAACCGTTCGGATTTTTGCCCCTCTGCGCGCAAATGAGGCAGGCGCTTGTCGATGATGTAATAGAACAGCGCGGTTACCACACCGACCGAAGTCAGCCCAGCCGCGAGCCACAAGGGCGCTTGCCAGCCAGCCGCATAGACATCGGCGAACCAGCTGGTCGATTTATCCGCACTGTAGGAACCCACCCGCGCCATCGAAAAGAACAACGCGATCGCCAGTGCTCCTCCGCCCAGGTGAAACCACTGCGCGATGCCGACCAGCAGCGCGATGTAAAGCGTCTCATTGCCCAGCCCGAACACCAGCCGCCCGAGCAACATCAGCTCAAATGGTTCTCCGATCGCGGTCAGCACTGCACCAATCGTACAGATCACCGCCGCAATCAGGATCGCCTTGGCCGCCCCGATCCGGTCAATCAAAATGCCGCCGATCAGCGCCAGAGCGATATTGGGCAGGTTGAACACCGCGTTGAGCAGCCCAATCTGGCTTTGCGAAAATCCCCGCTGATCGCGCAGCAACCCGGCGACCGGCGCAATACTGTCATAGGTGTAATAGCTGCCCATGATGGTCAGCGCGGCCAGCGCGAGGATCAGCCATTTGATGCGATGCTGCGCAATAGTCTGGTCCATCACAAGCGCCCGGCTGCGGCTGCTTTTGTGATCATTCTTCGCACCCCCCATTTATGAAACGGCACAATAAAAAACAGATAGAGCTTGCCGGACCAGTGATTGACCGAGCAAATAGTCGAGACAAACACCCGCGAGGTTTCATCGACCGACGACTTTAGGACCGATAGCCTGAAATTCAGATGCGGATTATCGCGGCCGGCAATCAGTTCACGCTCGGTCAGGGCAAAAACTGGCCATGGCCCGATATTGTCGCCAACGACGTATCGAGCCTTCACTTCCGGATTCATGATATCCGCGGTTGAGGGAACCTCAAGCCCGCACCAACCCGCAACCTTGTTTCGCACTATCAACAGCGCCTTCACCCACCAGGTATGGTGCCCAAATAGACCAAAGAACAGCTCAACCGGGCTTGATCCCGGGTGCGACAGCGCCGTGCTGTACGAATCCTTGAAATAGGCATCCTTGACCAACTGAGCGTCCAGGTGGCTGGTCTCGGGAACCTCTCCTGCCATGACGTGCATTGATCGTTTTCCCCAAATCAGACGATCCGCGCGCCCTGCCGGCGCAGTTCCGTCTGCACCGCGCCTAGATCTATATCGGTGAAATCGCGGCCTGTCTTGACCCCAATCGCCGCCGCAACGCCTGCTCCTTGACCGGCCACTGCACAGCACATCATGTTGCGCACGGCAGCGTGGCTGACCTTGTCGCCGCCGATAGTGCGTCCGGTGACGATCAAATTCTTGATCCCCTTGGGCAGCATCGCGCGGTAGGGGACGTGGAAATAGCGCCCGGTGGTTGGCAAGATGAGATAGCCATAGCCATCGATGAATTCGGGGAAGATGCCGATGCTGTCTTCGAACCGCGCCTCACCTCGCACATCATCGTCGGTCATATTATACACCGCGTCGATCTTGCGGGTGTCGCGGATCCCCAAGGTCATGCCGAAATTGCGGAGCTTTGCGTCTTCACAGCCGGGCATGAAGGCTTTCAGCGCATTGACCGCGTGCATCGCCTGCTTGCGGCCCGCCATTTCGCCGTGGGTCAGCGCATCGGGATCGGTGCCATCCAGATACAGATGGCACATGTTGAGATAGGTCAGATCGCCCTGATCCGAAACCGTGCCCCATGTGCCTGCCATGGTTTTTACGCTGTCAGGAATAAGTCCGGCCTCAAGCGCCTTTTGGAAGGGCTTGCGCAAAAAGGGCGAGAACATGTCATCCTCTTTGCCGCTGGTCGTCACTTCCCATTCGCCCCCCACTGCCCAGTCGCTATAGGTTTGCGGATCGGCCTTTACCGCGTCGATAAAGCGCGTCTTGTTCACCCCGCACATCGAGAACATTACCGAGGCCGACATCATCTCACTCACCGGATGCTTGTGCGTTGGCGCGCCGCAGCGGTGGGCAATGTCGGCGTCTCCGGTCGCGTCGATCACGCGCTTGGCAAGGATCGCCTCGCGGCCTGCCTTGCTCTCCACGATCACGCCCACAATCGTGTCGCCTTCCAAGATCGGTGCGACAAACATGCGGTGAAGCATCGGGATGACACCGGCTTCCTCAACGAGCGTATCGGCAACAAACTTGAAGTTTTCGGCGTCGAGGCTGTGGCTGATCGACTGCGGTTCGGGCATCGCCGCGCCCATCGCCTTGGCCCTTTCCTCAAATTCGCGGCCAATCCCTTCGCTATCGATCGTCGCGGGGTGGCGGTACCAGGCGAAGCCCTCGACGCCAACCTGGGTGATATTGCCGCCAAAGCAGCCATAACGTTCGAGGAGGGTCGTCTCGACCCCCGCGCGCGCCGAAGCCAGCGCCGCCGCGAGCCCGCCCGGGCCGGAGCCGACCACCAGCACATCGGTTTGGCGGATCACGTCGACTGTGCGCGCTGGCTCAAGGATACTGCTGCTCATCGCTGCGCCGTCTGCCAGTTTTCAGCAACATGCCAGGGCGCGTTGGACGGGGCGAGCAGCGGTTTGCCGAGAATATGATCCGCACCCTTTTCGCCGATCATGATGGTTGGTGCGTTGAGGTTTCCAGTGGTGATTGACGGCATTACCGAGCTATCGACCACCCGCAGCCGGTCAACCCCGATTACCCGCAATTCGGGATCGACCACCGCCATCGGATCGTTTGCCGCGCCCATCTTGCAGCTGCACGATGGGTGATAGGCGCTTTCAACCTTGGCGGCGATGAAGGCGTCGATTGCCGCATCGCTGGTCACGTTCGCGCCGGGCTGGATTTCGCGGCCCCGGTATGGCGCAAAAGCCGGTTGCTGGAAAATCTCGCGGGTCAGGCGGACGCAGGCGCGCATTTCCGCCCAATCATCGGCATGGCTCATATAGTTGAAGCGGATCACCGGTTTGTCACGCGGATCGGGCGAGCGTAGCGTCACACTGCCCCGGCTTTTGGAGCGCATCGGCCCGACATGGGCCTGAAAACCATGCTCATGCGCCATGCTGTTACCGTCATAGCTGACCGCCAGCGGGAAGAAGTGGTACTGGATGTCCGGATAGCGGATTCCGGCCTTGCTGCGGATGAACCCGCAGCTTTCAAAGTGGTTGGTTGCGCCAAGGCCGTTGCGGAAAAGCAGCCAACGCGCCCCTATCAGGCCTTTCGCCAATAGCCCCATTGAGGGATAGAGCGAGACTGGCTGGGTGCAGGCCATCTGGAAATAGAATTCAAGATGATCCTGCAGATTTGCCCCCACTCCCGGCCGGTCCGCCACCACGGCGATACCGTGCGCGCGCAGCTCGTCCGCCGGGCCGATCCCTGACAGCTTCAGCAATTGCGGGGTGTTGATCGAGCCGCCCGCCAGGATCACCTCGCGGTTCGCGCTCAGCTGATGCAGACGCCCGCCGCGCTCATATTCGACGCCCACGGCAGTCTTGCCGTCAAGCAGCACCCGGGTCGCGAGCGCATGGGTGATAACCTTCACCCCCGCCCGCTTCATCGCCGGGAGCAAATAGGCCTTGGCCGCACTGCACCGCGCGCCATCGCGCACGGTCATGTCCATCCGGCCAAAGCCTTCCTGTTGCGCCCCGTTGACATCCTCTGTCACCGGATAGCCCGCTTGCGCCCCGGCATCGATCCAGGCCTGATAAAGCGGGTTGCGAAGCGGGCCATAGCGCGTGTCCAGCGGGCCGTCGCTGCCCCGATATTCATTGCCGCCTTCGGCATGCCGCTCTGCGCGTTTGAAATAAGGTAGGACCGACGCATAACTCCAGCCCGCCGCGCCCTCATCCTGCCAGCGTTCAAAATCGAGCGGATTACCGCGCACGTAAACAAGGCCATTGATCGAGGACGAGCCGCCCAGCCCCTTGCCGCGCGGGGTATGCAGCCGCCGCCCGCCCAGCTGCGGCTCCGGCTCGCTCTCATAGTGCCAGTTATACTTGCGCGTATTCATTGGGATCGCCAGCGCGCTGGGCATCTGGATGAACACCGACCGGTCCGATCCGCCAAATTCCAGCACCACCACACTATGGCCCGCCACACTCAGCCGGTCGGCCAGTACGCAGCCCGCAGAGCCCGCGCCGACGATGATGTAGTCGAACGCCTCAGTAGGGGGCATCGATCGGTTCCATCGCCACATAGACGCTTTTCAGCTGGGTATAATGCTCGATCGCGGCGCGGCCGTTTTCGCGGCCGAGCCCCGATTGCTTGTTGCCGCCGAACGGCAGCTCAATCGGCGTGATGTTGTAGGTGTTGATCCAGCAGGTCCCGGCATCCAGCTGGGCCACAACCCGGTGGGCGCGGGTCAGATCATTGGTGAAAATCCCGGCGGCGAGGCCGAATTGGGTATCATTGGCTCGCGCGATAACCTCGGCCTCATCGGTAAAATCGAGCACCGCCATCACTGGTCCGAAAATCTCCTCGCGGACGATCCTCATATCGTCGGTACAATCGGTAAAGATGGTCGGCTCGACAAAGGCGCCGCGCGCCAGATCGCCGCCAGTCGCGCGTTTGCCGCCGGTCAGCAGCGTCGCGCCCTGCTCCACGCCAAGCGCGATATAGCCCAGCACCTTGTCCATATGCGCTGGCGAGATCAGCGCACCGATATGCGTTGCCGGATCGAGCGGATCACCCAGCACCATAGCCTCCGTCCGCGCCTTGAGCTTGGCAAGGAAGGCATCGCGCACCGCAGCGTGGACGAATACCCGCGTGCCATTGGTGCAAACCTCTCCGGCCGAATAGAAATTGGCAAGCAACGCGCCAGACACCGCCTCATCCAGATTGGCGTCCTCGAACACGATTAGTGCCGATTTACCGCCCAGTTCCAGTGTTACATATTTGAGCGTGCTGGCCGCATCGATCATCACTTTCTTGCCAGTGCCAACCTCGCCAGTCAGCGACATTTTGGCAATGCCGGGATGGAGGCTGAGCAGCCGCCCGGTATCGCCCTTGCCCTGCACCACCTGGAACAGACCTTCCGGCAGGCCCGCCTCCAGATAGATCTTTTCCAGCTCGATCGCGGTCAGCGGGGTCAGTTCGGCCGGCTTGAAGATCATCGCATTGCCGCAGGCCAGCGCCGGAGCCGATTTCCAGCAGGCGATCTGGAGCGGATAGTTCCACGCGCCGATCCCGCCGACCACGCCCAGCGGCTCGCGCCGGGTATAGCCAAACGCGCCAGTTCCAAGATCGAAATGTTCGCCCGCAATGGTACGGGCGAGGCCCGCGTAATACTCGATGCAGTCCGCACCAGACAGCACATCGACTGCGCTGGTTTCCTGGATCGGCTTGCCGGTATCGAGCGTTTCGAGCCGGGCCAGATCGTCGTTACGGGCGATCAGCAATTGCGCAGCGCGGTGCAGGATCCGACCGCGTTCTGCGCCGGGCACCTTGGCCCATTTGCGCTGCGCCTCGGTGGCACAGACGACGGCGCGATCCACATCCGAAGCGCCACTGACGCGGATCGTTGCCAACACTTTGCCGGTTGCGGGGCTGATTGTGTCGAAGCTGGCTTCGGCAGTCTGCGCTTGATTGCCTTGTGGATCGCTTTGCATATCTGCCGAATACCATCTGCTGCGAGGGTTCTCGCTATCGCCTTTACGACCCTCTGGCAGACAGATGAAGCTTTATGCAGTGGCGGGTGTCATCTCATGAGTTATTATGATTTCTTAAATAAGAACAACTCAACTCAAGAGTGAAAGTCCGGATTCAAGGCGTTTTACCTTGCGCGGGTCACGGCATTTTGCACTGTGCCCTCCATAACCCGCAAAAGTGGGCTGAATAACCAAATCAGGGAGTATTGTTCGATGACTCATCGCTCCACCCGCTCGTTCGCGACGTTTGCCCGCAGCAGTGCATTGGTCGCCCTCGCAACTGCCCTTCTGCCCGGTGCCGCTCTGGCGCAAGCAGCCGAAGAAGGCGCGGAACCCGATATCGTCGTCACCGCCCAGAAGCGCGAGCAGCGCCTGCAAGATGTCGGCGTTTCGGCCACGGTGCTGGGTGAGGCAACGCTGACCAACCTCAATGTCGCTAATGCGACCGATATCGCCCGCGCGATCCCCAACCTCAAATACAACGCCTATTCCTCCTCGCAGGTGGTGTTCAACGTGCGCGGCGTTTCGCAGAACGATTACGGCGATCAGCAGGAGCCGCCAGTCGCGGTCTATCAGGACGACAGCTACGCAAGCTCGATCAACATCGCGAGTTTCCCGGTGTTCGATCTGGCCCGGGTCGAGGCGCTGCGCGGGCCGCAGGGCACGCTGTTTGGCCGCAATGCCACCGGCGGCGCAGTGCAGTTCATCTCCAACCAGCCGACCAAGGAATTCGGCGGCTATGTCGCCGCGACCTACGGCCGCTACAACCAGACCATCCTTGAGGGCGCGGTATCTGCCCCGCTGGGCGAGAACGCAGGCCTGCGCATCGCCGGGATCTTCAATCGCGACGATGGCTACATCAGGCACCTTGTTCCCGGCTTCAAGAATCTGGGTGCCAACAACCACTTCGCGCTGCGCGGTATTCTGGTGGTGGAACCATCGGCGGACTTCAAAGCCAAGCTTACCCTGCGCTATGCCAAGGCCGACAAGGAGCGTCAGGCCGGGCTCTATTCCAGCGAGCCAGCCTGCCCCAATGCCCAGTTCCAGGGCGAATTCACACCGGTGGGCGTGACCTGCCCCTATTGGGTCGGCTTCGGCACTCCAGTGGCCGGCTCAACCGCCACCGGCTATCGCAACGATGCGATCACGCCTTCGCGCGGAGGCACTCCGTGGGCGACCGAGGAAACCTCACCCTCCTACGTCAATCGCAAGCTGTTCGGTGCGACGCTGCGGCTCGATTATGCGATGGGCGACATCGACCTGGTCTCGGTGACTGACTATCAGACGCTCAACAAGTTCTACACCGAGGGCGGCGATGCCTCGCCCGATCTTGGCGTGGTATTCTTCCAAGGTGCGAAATCGCATCAGGTGTCGCAGGAGCTGCGGGTTTCAACCAAGCTTGGCGCGGCCTATCTGGTCGCTGGCGCTTACGGGATGATCATTGACGGTGATTACACTGGCAAGTTCGCCTCGCCGTTCTATGGCTATGATCCCAGCGTCGCCTTCTCGCAGCGCACCGAATCGCTCGCGTTCTTTGCGCAAGGCGAGTTCGAGCTGACCGAGCAGCTGAAACTGATCGGCGGCATCCGCTATTGGCGCGACACCAAGACCGGCAGCTATATCGGATCAGAGCTTGGCTACACCGGTGTGGGAATCAATTTCTCCACCGCCGGGGCCAGCTTCAACAGCTATGGCGGCCCGGCCCAGACCGCTGGCGTGCTGGTAAACGGAGCATCGGCCAAGCCGACCTTTGACGATGTCACGCTCCGCGCCGAAATTGATTACAAGCCCGATCCCGACACGCTGATCTATGCCAGCTTCAACCGGGGCAGCAAAAGCGGCGGCTTCACTTTCTCGACCGGAACGCCGTTTGCAGGCTTCGAAGCGGCCTTCCTCAATGGCATCCCCTACAAGCCTGAAGTGCTCGATGCTTATGAGCTGGGCCTCAAGATCAAGCGCGGCATCGCCTCGTTCAACCTGGCCGCGTTCCACTATGATTATCACGATTATCAGGCGTTTGCCCAAGTTGGCCCGATCCAGTCGGTTATCAATTTGCCGGCCAAGCTCAACGGGGTCGAGGGCGAACTGAACCTGCGTCCGGTCTCCGGGCTGACGATTTCGGTCGGCGCTTCGTTCCTCGACAGCAAGGTCAGCAACATCCTGCTGCCCGATCTGGTCAGCGTGGTCGAGAACGACCTGCCGCAAGCCGCTGGATTTTCAGGCAATGCCCTGGTCCGTTATGAATTTGGCCTAGGTAGCGGTACCGCCTCGCTCCAGGCCGATGCGCTGTGGACCAGCAAGTTCTGCTTTACCGTGCTGTGCGCGCCGGTTGAGCGCGAGAACGGCTACCACGTCGAGAATATCCGGATCGGCTATGCCTCGGCCGACAAACGCTGGGAAGTGGCGGCCTATGTCAACAATCTGTTCGAGGAACGCTACCGCGCCTATGCCTTTGACAGCTCGTTGTTCGCAGGCCTTACCGCAGGCGTCTATGCCAAGCCGCGGACCTGGGGCGTAACCGCCAAGATGCGCTTCGGCACCGAGTGAGCCGACCGGCATGATCGGGGAAGTCTCCACAGCAAGCGGCGCAGCACCAACGCTGCGCCGCCAGCTGACCTGGGTCGATGCCTTCTGGGCCTCGAGCGGGGTTCCGGCGGGCGTGCTGCTGACGATGGGCGGTATTGCCACAGTGATCGGCCAGCCGAGCTGGGTGGTGTGGATCGCCTCGATCCTGATGGGGTTCACGCAGAGCTTCGTCTATGCCGAGATTGCCGGGCTTTATCCGCAGAAATCCGGCGGTGCATCGGTTTATGGGGCGGCAGCGTGGCTACCCTACAGCAAGTTCATCGCGCCGATATCGGTGTGGTGCAACTGGCTCGCCTGGTCGCCAGTGCTGGCGCTGGGGACGAGCCTTGGCGCGGGCTATATCATGGCCAGCCTGTTCGCGCCCGATGCCGCGATCAATACCTGGCAGGTGCCATTGCTGAACCTCGATTTCATCCGCGAGGGGCTGTATTTGCGGATCAATCTGGTTTCGATCATCGCCAGCCTGTTTCTGCTGCTGACCTTCGTGCTCCAGCATCACGGCGCGGCGCGGGCTGCGGCGGCGCAGAAGATTATCGGGCTGGTCTGCCTCTCGCCGCTCATTCTTGTAGGGCTGGTTCCGATCCTGACCGGCGATCTGCCGTCCGAAAACCTGTTTCCGCTGCTGCCGTTCGTGCGCGATGCGGCCGGGCAGATGAGCTTTGGCACCTGGGATGTCATGGGGCTGACCTTGCTGGCAGGCGCGATGTTCGGCGCAGGCTGGTCAACCTATGGGTTTGAAACCGCGGTCTGCTACACCCGTGAGTTCAGCAATCCCAAGAAGGATACGTTCAAGGCAATCCTCTCGGCGGGCCTGCTGTGCATTGTCATTTTCACTTTGGTGCCGCTGGCGTTCCAGGCCTCGCTCGGGCTGGACGGATTGCTCGATCCCAAGATCTATGACGGCTCGGGCGTCGCGCTGGCACTGGCCAAGATCCTCGGCGGCGGGGTGCTGATCACCAATATTTTCATCGCCATGCTGATCCTGGCGCTGCTGCTGATCGTGATGACCTCGATGATGGGCTCGTCACGCACGCTCTATCAGGCCTCGGTTGATGGCTGGCTGCCGCGCTATCTTTCGCGGGTCAACCAGCACGGCGCGCCGACGGCGGCGATGTGGACCGATCTGGGGTTCAATCTATTGCTGCTGCTGGCGTCGGACTATTTCGCGGTGCTGATGATTTCCAACGTCTGCTATTTCATCTTCAACTTCCTCAACCTGCAAGCCGGCTGGATCCACCGGATCGACCGGCCAGGCTGGGAACGCCCGTTCCGCTGCCCGACCTGGCTGCTGACGCTCGCCGCCGGGTTCGGCTTCCTCAATATGGTGTTCATGGGGGCGGGCGCCGATGTCTGGGGCACGGGCACGCTGCGCAACGGGCTGATCGCGGCGGCGCTGATCGTGCCGGTGTTCCTGTTCCGCCATTATGTGCAGGACAAGGGCGTGTTTCCCGCTGCGGTGGTCGAAGCGGATTATGCCGCCAAGGAAACCCCAGTAGTGCCCCGCGCCGGGATGCTACCGTGGCTGGCGCTGGCCGCCTGCGCCGCGGTCGTCTGGCTCACGCATCATTTTGCGGTGCTTCCCGCCGGTTGAGCGCCAGCAAACCGCGCAGCGTCCCCCAGCACATCGCCAGCAAGACCAGCGCCAGCGGCAGTCCGGTAGCAATCGCGCCGGCCTGAAGCGAGGTCAGCCCGCCGCTGAGCAGCAGCACCACCCCGATCCCGCCCACCGCGAGCAGCCAGATGGTCTTTTGCCGCAGCGGCGTATCGGTGCGGCCCCCTGCGGTCATGGTGTCGATCACCAGCGTCCCTGAATCCCAGCCGGTCACGAAGAAGATCAGGATCAGGCAGATCGCCACAAACGACGTGATCTGCGCCAGCGGCAGCGTGCCCAGCAGCACGAACAGCTGCGTATCGAGCGAGGCAGCCGCCAGTTCCGGGGCCTTGCCCGCGACGATCTGGGCGATGCTGGCATCGCCGAAGATCGTCAGCCAGATGATCCCCAGCAGGCTGGGCGCGATCATCGCTCCGGCGATGAATTCGCGCACTGTCCGCCCCAGCGAAATCCGCGCCATGAACATCCCGACAAACGGCGCCCAGCTGATCCACCAGGCCCAGTAATAGACCGACCAGTCGTTGTAGAACCCGGTGTCGGCGCGGCTTACCGGGTTCGACAGCGCGGGCAGCAGTTTGAGGTAGTTCACAATATTAGCGCCAATGTCGCTCAGCAGCAGCAGCGCCGGACCGGTGGCGAGGATGAACACCAGCAGGCCCAGCGCGACCCACATATTGGCCTCGCTCAAAATCCGGATCCCGCGATCAATCCCGCCGCGCACCGACAGGAAAGTGATCGCCGCCATCACCGCGATCAGCCCCAGGATCGTCAGCGGCGTGCTGGTAACGCCGTAGAGGAAGGTGATCCCGGCCATCGCCTGCTGCGCGCCCAGCCCCAGCGAGGTGGCGAGGCCGAAGATGGTTGCCAGCACCGCCAGCACTTCGATCACATCGCCGGTGCGGCCCCACACCGCTTTGCCCAGCAGCGGATAGAACGCCGATCGCATAGACAGCGGCATGCCGAAATCATAGGCGAACACCGCGAATGCGAGGCCGGTTACCGCGAATATCGCCCAGGGATGGAGCGACCAGTCGAAGATCGTCGCCGCCATCGCCAGGCTGCGTGCAGCGGCGGGATCGCCCGCCGCCCCGCCCAGCGGCGCGCCTGCGCCGCCCGCCAGTGACGAGGTAAAATGGGTGACCGGCTCGCCCACGCCGTAGAATACCAGCCCGATGCCCATGCCGGCCCCGAACAGCATCGCGAACCACGAGGCCCGCGAATAATCGGGAGACGCACCCTTGCCGCCCAGC
>JANOKC010000017.1:0-19600 GCA_031419035.1 Novosphingobium sp.
GCCGGCCCGCTGTAACACACCGCAAGCGATCCGGGCACCGCTGTTGCCAGTAGGATCGGTCTTGTAATCGTCGGGATCGGCGTGGACCACGATCGCTGTGCCATCGCCGTCAAAGATAGCAGCCTCCAGGTCGCTACGAAGGCCAGGAAGCTGGATAGTGACCACACCCGCGCCTCGCGCATCGATCACTAAATTAGGCAGGTCACCCAGATGACTGCCGGCGGGATTGGCTGATCCGTGCAGGCGGCCCAAGGGATTGAGGTGCCCGCTAGCCGAAGAAAAGCCCGGCCGTTCGCATTTGCCGACCATGTGTAGATGAAGACCGTGGCCGCCAGAAGGCAGGCCAGCAGCAGCAAGGTTCAAAGTAAGACTGTTACCCGCTGCGCTCAGCACAGCAGTGCCAGCTGGAAGGCCGTTTGCGTTTTGCAACGTGGCGGTCGCGATCCGTTCAGTCGGGATGGAGCCGATTGTTGAGCATCCGGCAAGTCCGATGAGGATCACGGCAGTCTGGGCGAGTTGGCGAATCATGTTTCTGTCTCCCTAGTGCGGGAGCCTCCTAACGAAAAAGGGGCCGGATTGCTCCGGCCCCCCGTTCATTTAGCCGTGAGGCCAGCTTACATGCCCGAACCTGGACCGTAAGTGATCTCAACGCGGCGGTTCTGCAACTCGCGGACGCCATCAGCTGTTGGCACGCGGTTGTTGGTTTCACCGAAGCCCTGACCAGTGATTGCGTCGGCGGCTACGCCACGCGAAGTCAGATAGCCAGTAACCGAAGCGTTACGGCGCTCCGACAGGCCCTGGTTGTAGGTTGGCTTGCCCGAACGGTCGGCAAAACCGGCCAGCATCACGGGAACGCGATCGCAGCTGCCATAGGCAGTGACGGCGCTGTCAAGGATGGCTGCCGCTTCCGGTGTGATGTCCGACTTATCCCAGTCGAAGAACACGATGTACGGACCCTTGTTGCAAACCGCTACCGGAGGAGGTGGCGGGGGCGGGGGTGGAGGGGGAGGCGGCGGGGGCGGAGGAGGCGGCGGAGGAGCCACAGGCTCAGGCGCGCCACCAAAGTTATAGCCCAGCGTCAGCATCAAGGAGTGTGAACGGAGGCGGGTGTTAACAGCCCTGCCGGCGACATCGACTAGGTCAATATCATTGGCGTTGAAGAAACGATACTTCAGGCCAACATCCACATTCTCGCTGACTGCGGTGCGAATTCCAGCCAGAGCCTGCCACGCAAAGCCAGTGTCCGAATCATTGAGGCCGGGGACAGCGTCCCAAGTGACCTTGCTGCGGGAAATACCAGCGCCGCCGCCGATGAAACCCTGGAGGCCGTCATCGGCCCCAAAATCGAGCAGACCGTTCAGCATGAAGCTCAGCGCGTTGCCATTGCCAACCACGGTGGTGTCGGTGACACCGCCGCTGGTTACAGTGCTGATCCCAGCACGGCGATAGCTGGTTTCGGATTCAAGCCGGAAACCGCCGAAATCATAGCCGACAATTCCGCCGAAATCATAGCCGGTTTTCAAATCAGCCGATCGAGCATTCGCAACCGTACCAACGTCGAAATCCAGATCTTCAACGATCATCGCACCGAAATCGCCTTCGATGTACCATTGATCGTCACGAGCTAGGGCTGGCGAGGCCAAAGCCGTCGAGGCCAGCGCCATTCCAATGACCAGTTTCCGCAATATCATATTCCCCTTTTAGAGATGTTGAGTCACCGACTTGTCGGTTGTTTAACTTCATAGGGTAACTGGTGCAAGCGGACAAAGTTCCAATCTGTTGCAAGAATGCCTCAAATTATGCATCTCGCGCCATGAACTGACCTGAAAATGCGGTGATGAGCCTTCGAATGGCTGAAAATGCCCGAGAATACCCTCAAATATCATCAACTGGAGGGGATCACTCCTGCGACAGTCAGGCTTGCGATCAAGGCGGAGATCGCGGTTCGCGCTTGTGTATCGATGGTGGTCCCACCGGCAGGCGCGGCGGGCCGGCTGGCGATTTTCCAGCTGCCATGATAGCGGATTTCCTGTCCGCTCGCACGGTTCAGCATGCGCATGCCATCCTGCGGCAAAAAGAACAGCCAATTGCCACTTTGCCGCGCGGCAATCTTGCCGATCTGGCCAGCCCATTCTCCGCTTGCACCAGCACCTACCAGCCAGCTGGTGCCATCGACGGGCGTGGCTGGTGGTGCGGCCGCTTCGCCTTCAATCGCGCAATGCAGCAAGGCGTCGGTGCGGGCCGCAAATTCGTTGACGAAGCCTTCCTTCTGGGACTGTCCAGCAGGCGTGGCTGTGCTGCGGACCGCGCAGCGATTCAGGCTCGCCAGCGGAATAGGCCGAGGCCTGTGCCCCGTTGGGGGCCGCAGCGAAGGCTCATATTTCGGCCGTCGACCGGGCGGGGAAATCGCGATTAACCCGCTTTCGCCCTCGATCATCACGCTGCGCACTTCGCCCAGCGTCGCCCCGATTAGCGCAATCCGCGCGCCGGGATTCTGGGCTGCAATTTCGCGGACCCATTCCGCCCCGGCCCGGGTCTTGCCAAAGCCCCGCCCGGCCATAATCAGCCAGGTCGACCAGTCAGTTTTGGGTGCAAGCTGCGCGTTCCAGGCCCACAAGCGCCAGTGATAGCGCAGCTCTTTGCGCTCATGCTCGGTGAGCTTCTTGAGCTGCGCCCTGCGTTCTGGCTCTTCAAGTCCGAGCAAAAGCTCCAGCCGCTCATTCCGGTTCTTCATCGGCATACAATTCTGCTGCTGCCTTGGCTCGCTCGCGCATCAGATCGAGCTTGGCGTCGATCGAGGCTAGAACGTCATCGGCGCTTTCATTGTCGCGCATCGCTTTCTCGCGAGAGACGCTGTCCTTGTGGGCTGAGAGCAGCCGCAGCGCGACTGCGTACTCAAACTTTGCGCCCGAACCACCCTTGGCCTCGCCGTTGCGGAGCCGGTGGAGAATTTCCATTTCGAGGTTGTCATAACCCTCACACAGCGCCCGCTGCCAGTTCCGGGCAAATTCCGGCTCGCCCCGGCGCGAGGCATAGACCTGGCTGGTGGTGATACGGGCCCATTCGGCTGCAGCGGTGACATTCGACGTTTCGGCCAGCTTCTCGAGGAAAACCTCGCGCCAGCGGGTGTTACTGCGCGGCTTGGGCCGTGCCACATGGGCCCGGCCCCGCCTTACCGGCTTGGTCATGGTTACAGCTTCCTTGGGGTGGATTTGAGTGAAGGCGGTTTGAGACCAATCCGAATCGGCCTGTCGCGATGTTCCTTATTTGTGCCATAATAGCGTGACGATGTCAAGCATTAAGAGGCGTTGATACACTTCACATACCACGCACAAAATCCAGTATTGGCAGCTAATTACGCGCTGCTCAATCCTTGGATTTTGGCGGCGTAACCACTTTGGCGAAAGCGTCCTCAAAAGCGCCCGTGCTTTCGTCTGCGCTGATCTCCTTCGCCATGTCCTTGAAGCGCTTTAGGCGCTCGGCATCGGTCAGAGGTGCCTTGCTCTTAGTCAATTCGCATAGCCTCAAGCAGCGGCGGTTCCGGCTTCTCTTTGGTTGGCTTACAGATGCGAAGCTGGTTGCCGTCGTCCAACGTGAGCCGCATGTCTAGATTCAGCAGTTTTGCGTCAAAGGTATGCATAACCGGAACATTGTGAACCAGCGCAGAGGCGAGGTGCACAGCGTCAGGTGGCTTGACGCCAAACAGTCCCGCCAACTGTAGGTTCTGTGCACGCAATGCGACCACCTTATCCACCGGCACTAGCAGGATATAGGGTTGGTCGAAGAATGCAGGCAGATTGATTGCGGGCG
Organism: Novosphingobium sp.; assembly: GCA_031419035.1. Taxonomy (GTDB): domain Bacteria; phylum Pseudomonadota; class Alphaproteobacteria; order Sphingomonadales; family Sphingomonadaceae; genus Novosphingobium. The sequence continues at coordinate 3,811 of JANOKC010000017.1, forward strand.
CAGAAGTGGCCGGCGAGCGCTTGCATACTTCTGCCAGATTGAACGCTGAAGTGACGATCTCAACCTCACCATTTTCCGCAGCCTTCAGTGTCTCGCGGCACATCTCGAAACGCGGGTCTGCATATGGGCTACCCGGCCCGTTCATTTCCTTATTGATGTAGGAAATCCACGCACAAGCGTCCCAATAAATGCGAGGCGGATGTTTACTCACTGCGCTGTTCTGCCAAATATTCTTCGGCAGACAAGCCGCCGGTGAAATTGGGGTCAATGATGTCGTCTAGTCCGGGCAAATTGACGCGATCGAGAACTTCAATGCCGGTCGCGGACAGGTTATCTATTACACCAAGGGATTTGTAACTGATCGTCCCATAGACCCGGACTCGCACTCCATGCCAAACGTCGGATAGGCGCAATTCCTCAAGTTGTTTGAACGCCTCACCCGTCGCTATAGCCTTGATCTCAGAACCATTGGTGCGCGCCCAAAAGCGTAGCACGGCGCGTCCCATACCGTCCAGTTCGGCCTTGGACACGAAGCCTTCAACGCTGCCAATCTCTCGATACGGGATCGGCGCGGCACCCTTCAATAAGTCGAACGCCCGCTCAACCTTGGCCGCCACGTTTGCATCGATCACAACCGACTCCGCGCTATCGTCAGGAGCCTCAATCACCGTGTCGGCGAGTCCATTGCGGACGCGCGAATGCATCCGCCTCGCCTTCGCCAAGGTGTCGTCAGTGAAATAAGCGGGGTGCGTGTCGCCATTGCGCAGCGCCATCAATCCGGCACGCGTAATGCGCTCGATGTCCGCCGCCCGATCACCGATGAACACTGCTGGGTTGACCGGCGTTGGCGTCAACTCAAAAGTGATAGGATTTTTCCGCTCCGCGTCGGTAACGCGCCAGACGATTTGTCCGCCCTTGTCGTCTCCGAGAGCCTTCTCAACACCTTTGAGGATTTCCACGAAATCGGAGACCTGGCCAAGCAAATCCTCAACGGTCGGCGCGTTTTCGCCAACCTCGCCAGCACCTTTGATAGTCAACCTCATTGGCTTGGTCATTTCAAGCGTCTCCAGAGCGAAATCTAGACGCAGGGACTCGCCGGGTAAAGCAGTCTTTTCCCTTTGATTTCTGCGATGCGGCTTGGTGCGCCATCGACTTCGGTTCCGCTTCTCGCTCTTAAGCTCAGGCGGCTTGAAGGCCGTTAGCTGCTGTATAGGTCAGGCGCTTGCCGACCACGCCGCGCAGCGCGATTTCAGCCCGTTCCGCATCCTCTATGCCGTTGGCCGAGCGGTTGCTGTAGCGGAAATCGAACTCGGCCAGATAACGGTGCAGATGCTGCTCGGCGCAATGCTGATAGATGCCGCGCATCCCCCGCTTGAAGATGCTGAAATAGCCTTCGATCTGGTTCGTGCTGAACCCGTCCTTGGAGTAGTTTCCGATGCCGTGGAACACGCGGCGGTGGTCCGCAAACTCCTTGCCAACGGCCCAGTAGTGGCGAGCCTCGTCGGTAACGAGAGTGCTTTCGCGGTCCACGTTCGCGCGGACAATGTTGGCAACCTCATTGGCGACAAGTTCACCGGCATGAATAGAGCGAGTGCGGCCAGTGCGCTTGTCGAGCAAGGCTACCACCTTCATTTTGTGACGGAAACCGCCGCGCGCCTTTTCGACACCGGGCTTGTTACCAATCCACGTTTCATCGGCCATGACTTCCACGCCTTCGCCGCCGAGCATGTCCAGACCATTATCCCTCATGGCTTCGCGGATGCGCTGCGTAAGGAACCAAGCGGTTTTCATGCTGCACTGGAGCATCCGCTGGATTTGGCGACTGCTGATGCCCTTCTTGCTGGCGCACATCAGGTGAATGACCTGAAGCCAAAGGTGCAGGGCCAGATGCGAGCTTTCGAAGATGGTTCCCATCCTCACAGTGAAGGGCTTACGACACTCATTGCACTTGCGAAGGCCAAGGCGCGTAGTCTTGCCCTGCATGAGGCGGATGCGCTTTTCATCGCAGTTGCCACAATGAGGGCAAACGGGACCGTTCGGCCAGAGCCGATGTTCCACATAGGTGAAAGCGCCCTCTTCGGACTTGAATTGCGGGGCATCAAAAACGGACTTGGCCACGGGGTATCTCCTTGACCAAAGACCTACATCAAGCGGTGTGGTATGTCAAGTGTAACATCGCCCATTAAGAACCAAATAGGTTATATATCGTCGTTCCCGGTTCGACCTGGGAGGGCTGGCCTCATCGATGCGAGCTCGAAATTATGAGGCCAGCTATCCCCGCGTTCGCGGGGATGACGCGGGGAAAGCCGGGGTTGACACGGGGGTCACACCCCCGCTTGCCGCAACGCCCCTGCCCGGATAAGCACCAGCTCAAGTCTTTCAAAACCGGGGAAACCAATGCTGCGCCGCCTCTACGACTGGACCATGGCCAAGGCCGCCCATCCCCATGCCGAATGGTGGCTGGCTGCCTTTGCCTTTGTCGAGGCGAGCTTTTTTCCAATCCCACCGCATCCGCTGCTGGGGCTGATGTGCCTGGCCGAACCCAAAAAGGCGATCCGGTTCGCCATGATCGCCACCTTCGCTTCGGTGTTGGGCGGATTGCTGGGTTACGCGATCGGGCATCTGCTGTTTGATACCGTTGGCACCCAGCTGCTCAGCGCATTGGGCCTGACCGAGAGCTTTCCCAAAGCGGCCTGTTACTTGCGCGAATACGGGGCAGAGATCATCATGATCAAGGGCGCAACCCCGATCCCGTTCAAGCTGCTGACGATCACTGCGGGATTTATCGGCATGCCGCTGCTGACCTTCATCGGCGCCAGCATCATCAGCCGCAGCATCAGCTTTCTGATCGTCGGCGTGCTGTTCCGCCTGTTCGGCGCACCGATCAAGGCATTCATCGACAAATATCTGGGCCTGGTGACGGTGGGCTTTGTCGTGCTGGTGGTTGGCGGATTTATCGCTGCGGCCATGCTGGGCGGGGGATCGGATCAGGCTAGCGCCAAGTGTGAGGCGGTTGTTAGCCCGGCCTAACTCTTTGGACGCAACGCTGCCTCAACCTCGCGCATCAGGATCAGCGCCGTTGGATCCTTGGGCCGCAATTTGAGCGAGGCCTGCAATTCGCGCATGGCCCCCGCCACATCTCCTGCCGCCAGCAATGCCATCGCCACATCGCGGCGCACCGGATACCAGAAGGCCGGCGGATCGGAGAAGCGGCTGAAATCATGCGTCTCTTCAATCTCGGCGGCAGTGGTGAAGGCCTTTGCGGCATCGTCATGGCGGCCTTGCAGCATCGCAATCCGGCCTTGCAGAACAGCGCGGGTAATTCCCAGCATCTGTTCAGGCGCGCGTGGCATTTCGTCCTCCTCGTCGCTGAACCTGCCCCGTTTGGTGGCCGGCTTCGGTTCGACCAGGGTAGCCGGAATAGCGACCAGCTCGGCTTCGATCCCGGCAACATCGCCGCGCCCGGCCAGCACTTCGCCGCGGGCATAATGCCGGGCAGCCTTGAGATAGGGCAGTTTTGGTTCAGGCAGGGCGAGCACCGTGGCCGGATCATCGAACCGCGCCAGCGCAAAATAGCCCGATGCCGCCAGCAGCTGCATTACCGGATGAGCTTTGTCTTGCGCTGCGGAGTTTTCAACCAGTGGCCGGGCCAGCATCAGGCCGACCTTCGCATCCCCCGCCATCAGCGCCCCGCCAAGGCCAAAGATCACATTATGTGCATGATAGGGCAGACCCCAGACACCTTCCGAGCCCTTGAGACCAAGCTCCTGCGCATTGGTAATCCCTAGCTCTACGGCGCGCAGATTGGTGGTGGCGGCATCCTGATACCGTCCGACCCAGTAGAAAGTGTGCGAAGGCATATGCACCAGATGGCTGGCCTTGGGGGCCAGCGCTGCCAACCGATCAGCATAGGGCTCGGCCTGCGCCGATTTGCCGATAATTTCGCTGGCATGGATGTAGAAATGGATCGCCGGGGTATCATCGGGCGCGCGGGCCAGCACTGTTTCGATCAGCGGAATCGCAAGTCCCACTTCGGCTTCAGTGCTGGCGGCAACCATCGTTGCATCCGCTGCCAAAACCGCAATGCTGTTGTCATCAGGATAGGCCTCGGCCAGCCGCTGCATCGCCCTGGCATAGGCTTTGTCGTGCTTTTCAACATTCTTGCCGGGACGGAACCGCAGCACCAACGCCTTGGTCAATGCCTGTTCGCGCAGGGTGCCAACCTTGGAAGCCATCTTTTGCGCCTGCTTTGCCTGACGATACAGCGGCGCGCGCTCGGCGGCGTCCTTGCCGTAATTGATGGTCGGACCTTCCGCCAGGGTCTGGCCCCAAAGGCACATGGCGCAGGCCGGATCGAGCCGCACCGCCTCTTTCATCGCGGCGATCGCGGCATCGTGGGCAAAGGCGGGAGCAAGTTCCATCCCGTTGGAAAAGAACGCCTGCGCCTGCGGCACCGCGGTCGTTATCGAAAAACCGCCATTTCCGTATCCAGGTAGCAGCATCGCCTGTTTGGGCACCAGATTGTCGGTGTGCGAGTGTTGATCGCCGTGCGGGGCGGATTCGGACACATGGGCGGATTCTGCGCCAGGCGGTTTTGCTTTGGGTTCCTGATCAGCGGCCGCTGGATTGGCGGCGACCAGTGCCAGTGCAGCTGCAAGTGCGGCAAACAGAGGTGTCCGAAAGGCCATGTGGTTCTCCCCAATTTGCCCAGACTGGCATAGGCGACTGTGCTTGGCAAATTGGGGACATAGGGTCAAAATCTAAGGCGATCGATCCTCCGCCTCGCTTTCAGCAAGCACGATTGCGGCTTCGAGAACTCTTCGCATGACCGCATAACCAGCCGCATCGGGATGAACCCCGTCCTCAGAATATTCGGGCCACATTGCCCCTTTGGGGTCGGTTAGTGCGCTATGGTAATCGGCGTAGATCAGCCCTTGTTCTTCGCAAAAGATCCGCAGCCATTTGTTGAGCCCGATGATCTGGCTGGCCGGACGGATGCTTGGCTGCCACTCGATTTTTTCCGCCGGGGTAATGCTTCCGAGGATCACGGTGATGCCATTTGCCCTGGCAATATCACTCATCGCGCGGATATTGTTCTTGAAGGATTGCGGGCTGGTTGGCCCATTAATGCCGCCCACGTCATTGCTCCCGGCAAGAATGTGGACGATGGCCGGACGCAGCGAAACAACATCCTGATGAAACCGCAGGAGTATCTCTGAACTCGATTGGCCAGCGATACCGCGGTTGGCGAAGGATTTCGAAAAAAGCGCTGGATCATTTTGCGCCCAGAAGCTGGTGATCGAATCGCCCATGAGCACCATCTTCGGCGTGGTTTTTCCAGCCAGCGCGGCGTTTTCTGCGCGGAACCTGCAGAGCCAGGCCCAGTCGTATGTCTTCACATATGAAGAACCAGCATTGAGCCCGGTCTGCGAAGCGCAAGGTTCCTCCACCATGCCTTTGGCAGTCGGCTCTGGCCGCTCGAACAGCTTGGGGATGGCAAAGGCCAGACCAATGCCAAGGACGATGCCGCCCCCAATCAGCGCAAGCTGCCGCATTTTAGGTTCGGCCATTCTTTGCCCCCCATCGCAGCCAGGCTGACTAGTTGATGATCCCAACAGCTTTCCCAGCACGCTCAAACATCCCGAGGATCGTCTGAACCTGTTCGGAGGTGTGCTCGGCGCACAGCGAGCAGCGCAGCAGCGTCATATTGGCGGGCGTTGCCGGGGGGCGGGCAAGGTTCACATAAAGCCCTTCATTCAGCAGCGCCTCCCACATTCCTGCGCCGCGCTCCAGATCGGGCATGATCACCGCGATTATCGCGCTTTGCGCAGTTGGCGTGCCCAGCTGGAAGCCCAGATCGTGCAGACCCTTGTGCAGTGTCCTGGAGTTCTCCCACAAATGCGCTCGCTTGTTTGAACCGTGCATCAGCTTGCGGATCGAGGTGGCGGCGGTCGCCACCACGCTGGGCGGCAGGCTGGCGGTGAAAACGTAAGGGCGGCAGACCAGCCGCATGATCTCAAACTTCGGATGATTGGAAACGCAGAAACCCCCGACCGTGCCGACCGACTTGGAGAAGGTGCCGATCACGAAATCGACATCATCGAGGCAACCCTGGTCTTCTGCCACGCCGCGCCCGTTGGGGCCGATGAAGCCCATCGAATGCGCCTCGTCCACCAGCACCATGGCGCCGTTTTCCTTGGCGACACGGATCATTTCCTTGAGCGGGGCAATATCGCCCAGCATCGAATAGACCCCTTCGAGGATCACCAGCTTGCCGGCTCCCTCGGGCACCCGCTTGAGGCGTTTTTCCATCGCCTCGATGTCATTGTGCTTGAACGGCACCACCTCGGCATCGCCCAGCTTGCAGCCATCCCAGATCGAGGCATGGCTATCAATATCAAGGATGATGTAATCGCCCTTGCCGGCGATGGTGCTGATGATGCCCAGATTGGCCTGATAGCCGGTTGAGAATACCATGGCATGATCGAAGCCGTAAAATTCCTTGAGCGCCTCTTCGCAGATCCGGTGTCCGGAATAGGTCCCGTTGAGGACCCGGCTGCCAGTTGTACCGGCGCCAAAATCATCCAGCGCCTGCTTGCCCGCTTCGATCACATCGGGATCGAAGGTCATGCCCATGTAATTGTAGGTGCCTAGCAGGATCGTCTCGCGTCCATTGCAGATCGCAACTGTCGGCGAGACTACGCGCTCCATCACCAGATTGAACGGATCAGTTACCCCTGTGCTGAGCAAATTGGCGCGCATTTCGATCAGGGGATCGAATTTGGAAAACAGATCAGTCATTTGCGTTTAATCCTGCAATCTGACCACAGCATCGACCAGCTGGCCAAAAGTCTCGATTTCGGCCTGCAAATTCATGCTGATGATGATGTCGAAACTGTCCTCGATCTCGGCGACGAAATCCATCACCGTCAGACTGTCGAACTCCAGATCGCCAGCAAAACTCGATGTATCATTGATCTCCACACCCTTCTTGTTGAACGGCGCGATCAGCGCGGCGATTTTTTCGGCGGTTGCGGCGCGGTCCATAATCATATTCTCCTGAAGTGTTGCGCGGCGCTTTGGCCGAAGAATGGGGCGGAAAAGCGGCGTGGCTGAGCGAAAGTCAACCCGGATCCTTTTCTACCAGCGCGCGCACTGCTGTCATGAACGGCCCGATCGAGACTGGCTTGGCCAGATAGCCTTCCGCTCCCGCCTCGCGAATTCGCTCCTCATCGCCCTTGCCGGCATAGGCCGTAACGGCCAGCACTGGAATCGAGCGAAGCATGGAATCAGCTTTGGCGCTTTCAATCAGATCAAGCCCGGAAACATTGGGCATCTGGATATCCATGATGATCAGATTGGGAACGAATTGCCGCGCCCGGTCAAGCGCTTCCAGCCCGTCGGCCACCGGCTCTACCGCATAGCCCTGACTGCGCAAAACATCGCAGAACAACTTCCGATTTAAATCGTTGTCCTCGACAACGAGGATTCGCTTTGCCATGCGCGTTCCTAGTCGCAAACCACAGGAGCTGACAATTCTTCGCGAACCCCAATCCCCCGCCGATCCCGCCGCCCTCGCACTGGGGGCACTGGGCTGGGTGCTTGGCAGTGAAAGCCGCGCCGAACGGCTGCTCGCGCTGACCGGGCTGACTCCGGATGCGCTGCGCGCCGGGCTGGATGATCCAATGGTATTGGGCGCGGTGCTCGAATTCCTTTGCGCTCATGAACCCGATCTGGTTGGCGCGGCCGAGGCACTCGGTGTCGAACCCCAGGCGCTGGTCGCCGCGCGTGAAAGGCTGAATTCTTGAGCAAACCCCTGATCATCAGCGATTGTGACGAAGTGATCCTGCATATGGTAGCCCCGTTCCGCGATTGGTTGGGCGAGGAACAAGGCATTCGCTTTGCGATGGAAGGCAGCGATTTCAGCACGGCACTGACCCAGCAAGCCACCGGCGAGTTAGTAGAGGGGCCGGAAATTTGGCGCCTGCTCAATCTGTTTTTCGATACAGAAATGTACCGCCAGCAGCCGATCATCGGCGCGGTGGAGGGGATCAGGCGACTTGGTGAGCATGCCGATGTGGTGATCCTGACCAATCTGGGCGATCATCGCCAGCTGACTCGCGCCAAGCAGCTCAGCGATGTCGGGATCGAGGCGCGGGTGTTTACCAACCAGGGGCCGAAGGGCCCGGCGCTGCAAGCAATTCTGGATGAATACAGACCGAGCAGCGCGATCTTCATCGATGATTTGCCGCAGCACCACGGCTCGGTGGCCGAGATTGCGCCGCATGTTACCCGGCTGCATCTGTGCGGTGAGCCGCTGCTCGCACCGCATATCGCTTGCGCGCATAAGTTGGGTCATGCCCATGCCCGGATTGACGAATGGGACACCGCCTTGCCCTGGCTGCTTGCGCGCCTGAACGGAGATACGAATGACTGATGCCGAAGTTACCGCGAAGCTCGCCGAGCTCGGCCTGACCTTGCCCGAAGCGGCCGCACCGGTTGCCGCCTATGTGCCAGTGATCATCGCAGGCGGACTCGCCTATGTTTCAGGACAGCTGCCGTTCGTAAACGGAAATTTGGTGCGCGGGCGGCTGGGCGAGGATGTCAGTCTGGAACAAGGTTATGCCGCTGCGCAGGCCTGCGGCTTGATGCTGGTAGCCCAGCTCAAAGCAGCTTTGGGTTCGCTTGATCGGGTAGAGCGGATCGTCAAGCTGGGCGGCTTTGTCAATTCTACAGCGGATTTCACTGACCAGCCCAAGGTAGTCAACGGCGCCTCGGAACTGATGGCCGCACTATTTGGTGATGCTGGCAAACATGCCCGAAGTGCAGTTGGGGTGCCCGTTCTGCCGCTGGGTGCCGCAGTAGAGGTGGATGCGATTGTCGCCGTTCGCCCTCATTGATCGCTGGCTCTCGCCGGCCCCGCCCGCCAGCAAGGTCGGCTGGATGGCAAGCTATGACTACGCCCATCGCGGTTTGCATGGTTCCGGCGTGCCGGAGAATTCGCCGACCGGTTTTGCCCTTGCGATTGAGCACGGAATGGGGATCGAATGCGATGTCCAGCGCAGCAGTGATGGGCACGCGATGGTTTTCCACGATTTTGAGCTTGATCGGCTCACTGGCGAAACTGGTCTGATTTCCGCGCGTAGTTCTGAACAACTGCGACGGATCACCCTGTCCGGTAGCAGCGATACGATCCCCTCGCTGCGCCAGTTGCTCGATACCGTGGCTGGCCAGGTTCCGTTGCTGATCGAGATCAAGTCAGGCCGCTCGCGGCGTTTTGCGGCACTGTGCCTGGCGGTACGGCGGGTGCTCGAAGGCTATCAAGGCCCCCATGCGGTCATGAGCTTTGATCCCCGGATGATCCGTTGGTTTGCCACGCATTCTCCGTTGACTGTGCGCGGGCTGGTTGTCAGCGAAGAGGATGACAAGGCGCTGATCGGCCAGATCCGCCGCCGATTGTCGTTGTGGAGCTGCAAACCAGATTTCCTTGCCTATGATATCCGTGATCTGCCCAGCCGCTATGCAGCGGCTCAGCGCCGCCGGGGCCTGCCGCTGTTGACCTGGACTGTTAGGTCTGCCGAATATCGTGAGTGGGCTGATCAATATGCCGACGCGCCCATAGCCGAAGGCACCGGTATCGCGTGAAAGAGGCAGCAATCGTCGCACGGGTCGTCCGCTCGGTCGGTGAAATACCGGCCGAACAATGGGATGCTTTGGCTGGTTCTGACCCGTTTCTTTCGCACGGATTCCTCTCTGCGCTGGAAGAATCCGGCAGTGTTGGCCCTGGGACCGGCTGGAGCGCTGCGCCGATCGTCATCGAAGGCGCTAAGGGCCAGTTAGCAGCGGCCCTTCCGGCCTATTTGAAAAGCCATAGTCAGGGCGAATATGTGTTCGATCACAGCTGGGCTGATGCGTGGCATAACGCCGGGGGCAGCTATTACCCCAAGTTGCAGATCGCGGTGCCGTTCACCCCGGCGACTGGCAAGCGGCTGCTGCTGGCCGATCCGGCACTCGCCGTGCCTCTGCTGCGTGCAGCGGAACAATTGTGCGAGGCAAACAGTCTGTCGTCGGCCCACGCCACCTTCATTGCGCCAGAGCAGTTGCCGATGTTCGAGGCGGCGGGCTGGCTGTTGCGCAGTGACATCCAGTTCCACTGGGAAAATCGCGGCTATGCGTGTTTCGAAGATTTTCTAGCGGTCCTGTCATCGCGTAAGCGCAAGGATATCCGCAAAGAACGCGCCGCAGCGCAGGAAGGTCTGGATATCCGTCAGATCAGCGGGCCGGATATTTGCGAGGAGCATTGGGATGCCTTCTGGGCCTTCTATCAAGATACCGGACACCGCAAATGGGGCCGGCCGTATCTGACCCGCGAGGCCTTTAGCCTGATCGGGCAGCGGCTAGCCGAGAAGACTTTGCTGATTCTGGCTTTTCGTGATGGGGTTCCGGTGGCAGGTGCGCTAAACTTCATCGGGCCAGATGTGCTTTATGGCCGCTATTGGGGAGCGACTTTGGACAAGCCGTTCCTCCATTTTGAGCTGTGTTATTATCAGGCAATCGATGCAGCGATTGCGCGCGGCCTCAGCCGGGTTGAGGCGGGTGCCCAAGGCGGGCACAAGCTGGCCCGGGGGTATGCTCCGGTTCAGACCTGGTCAGCGCACTACATCGCCCATCCGGGCTTTCGCGCTGCTATTGCCGATTTCCTGACCCGTGAACGAGCAGGAGTGGCGGCGGACCAGTTGGTCCTGGATGACCGGACGCCATTCCGCAAAGAGTAGGATTAGATTTGTCAGGCAGCGCGGCTGCTGCTGGCGGCGATCCATTGGCGCGCGCGGCGCTGGGCTTCAGCGATCTCACGCGCGGTCATCTCATCCGAGATATCGGCGCGGCACATTTGCGCCTCGCAATGCCCAGACACCGCAGCAAGGTTGAACCACTTGTGCGCTTCAACCAGATCGCAGTCCACACCGTGGCTACCGGTCGAGTAGGCAACGCCTAGATCATAGTAGGCGCTGATGTCGCCTTGGGCCGCAGCGGCTAGGCAAACGGCCACCAGCATATCTGCGTTATTCGCGTCCGTTGCGATCGATGACCCGGCAAATGGGCCGGTCACTTTGGCGTCGTGGATCCAGGCTGTGCTCATTTCAATTACCCCATCTGGCGAGACCCCTGTTGCTCGCCGTCAGAGCCAAATCTTCCCTATCGTGGTCAACAAATGGTTAACGCGGCCAATAATTTTTCCAGATCGTGACGATTCCTCGGGCCTTTCATTGGGAGATTGTCATTACAACATCATGAAACTTGCGCTTTGTTGCGTTCGGCCATGCTTAATGTTGCGGAATGCATGGTCATGTGGATTGGCGCTTGTGTGCGTTTCTACGCAGAATTATAGGCGCGCTCGAACCGGCTTTGGGTGGTCATCGGGAAAGCTCGAGGCTGCAGGACCTGCGGATCCGGCGGCATGAGGTGGGGAGAATGTAATGGTAACGGTTCTGGGCGACGAGATTGATGTTCTGGCCAAAGCCAAACGGGCGATTTCCAGCGATTATGTTCCAAGCAACAGCGAACCCTATATGTGCGAAGCCCAGGCGGATTATTTTCGCAGGTTGCTGATCGAATGGAAGAAGTCGATCATGTCGGCCGCAGCCGATACGCTGCAAAACCTTCAGGAAGGCCCGATCAGGGAGCCCGATCTTAATGATCGGGCTTCAAGTGAGACAGATTGGGGCATCGAACTTCGAACGCGCGATCGCCAGAGAAAACTCATCGCCAAGATCGATTCAGCACTGCGGCGGATTGAAGAAGGCGAATATGGCTACTGCGAAGTGACCGGCGAGCCGATTGGACTTGGCCGCCTCAGCGCGCGCCCGATCGCCACCATGACTGTCGAAGCGCAAGAGGCCCATGAGCGACGCGAGAAGATTTCGCGTGACGATTAGCACCCTATCTTGCCGTTAACTGCTTTTTTGCCAGTTTCCTTTAATGTCCCAAAACAGTGCCAGAAGTAACACTGGTTTTATTGATTGCAGCGGCCATGAAATGCCGCCGCCCAGGAGTATGGCGAGAGACCATGGAAGACGAGCATAGGCAGATCGCGCGCGACAGCCTGTTTGTGCTGGCCGAAGTCCGTCTTGACGGGCTCGAGGGCGAGCACAAGGTGCGCGTCCGCAATCTTTCTGCTGGCGGAATGATGGCCGAAGCATCTCTCACGGCGCAGCGCGGCCAGTTGGTTTGGGTCAATGTCCGCAATATCGGCTGGGTCGAAGGCTCGGTCGCCTGGGTTCATGAAGACCGCTTTGGCATTGCCTTCCGCGAAGAAATCGACCCCAAGGTTGCCCGCGCCCCGGTTACTATCGAAGATGGAACACCGCGGTTTGTCCGTCCGCCGATGGCTTCGGCAGCGCAAAGCGGGCACCTCCGCAAAATCTGATTTACTGGCTTTACGGCGCCTATTGGTGCGATGTGGTTTTGCGTGATCCCGAAAATCCTATAGGGATTGGCAGCCAATGAGCTACCGCTTGCCTCTTTCGCGCGCCGGCGCCCAATTCTTCGCTCAGTCCGGCATGAAGCTTGCTGCTGGGGTTTTTGCCAGCCTGGCGCTGACCAGCTGCGGCAATGGAGCAGACCGCCCGGTTGAGGTGGCGGTGATTGGCGAACCCTCAACCCCGTTTCTGGCTGGTCCGCGCCTGCCGCTCGCGGCGCAGCTTATCCGGTCGGCCACGGCCGAAGGATTGGTCGGGCTTGATGACCAAGGCCGTGTTATTCCGGCGCTTGCCGATCGCTGGATCGTGACAGACGATGGGCAGAGCTATATCTTTCGGCTGCGCGACGGGACTTGGCCTGATGGCAGCAATATTACCGGTGAATCTGCGCGCGGCGCTCTGCTTCAGGCGATCGGGTCTTTGCGCGGCACTGCGTTGGGCGCCGATCTGGCCGGGATCCGGGAAACCCGCGCGATGGCGGGGCGGGTGCTTGAAATCCGATTGAATGGCCCGGTGCCCGATCTGCTCCAACTGTTGGCTCAGCCTGAGCTTGGCTTGGCCCGCAATGCGCGCGGGGCAGGGCCAATGAAGCTTTCGCGCGACGGTAAAACGGCTGTGCTGAAGCCGATTCCGCCGGAGGATCGCGGCATGGCCAGCGAAGAGGATTGGGGCCAGCGTTCGCGAATACTTCGGCTTCGCGCGCTTTCCGCTGCCAACGCGATTGCGCGTTTCGACAATGGCGATTCTGATATTGTGCTTGGCGGGCGGCTTGAGGACTTCCCAAGGCTCGATATCGCCGGCCTGTCACGCGGGGCGATTCGGCTTGATCCTGTAACTGGACTGTTTGGGTTGTCGGTACTTCATGCTGATGGCTTCCTTGTCTCGCCGGCCAATCGCGAAGCGGTGGCCATGGCAATTGATCGCGAAGCTTTGATTGCCGCTTTTTCGGTTGGCGGCTGGACTGCCACCACCCGCATCGTCTCTCCGGGGGCCGAAGGCGATCCAGGCCTGGTGGGCGAGCGGTGGAGTGACATGTCACTATCTCAGCGCAGGTCAGTGGCGGCAGCACGGGTATCGAGCTGGGGAGGGGCGGTGCTTTTGCGCATCGCAATGCGGGAGGGGCCAGGGTCTGATGTCTTGTTTGGGCGTCTGCGCGATGATCTTCAATCAATCGGGATCGAAAGCCGCCGAGTAAGTGAAACCGCCACGGCCGATCTGCGGCTGGTTGATCTGGTTGCCCGCTATCCTCGTGCTAGCTGGTTTCTCAACCAGCTGAGCTGTGCCAACTCTCGGAGCCTGTGCAACTCTGCCGCCGATACCCGCGCCAGTCAGGCAATTGCGCAAACTTCCGCTCCTGCCCGCGCTGCTTTGCAGGCCGAGGCCGAGGCCCAGCTGATGGCAGCCAATACCTTCATACCCTTCGGCACACCGATCCGCTGGTCGCTTGTCAGCGGTGACGTTACCGGCTTTGCACCCAATATCTGGGGAACCCATCCCTTGATGCCGCTGGCCATGCGCCCCAAGTAACAGTCCAAGGGGCGGCTTTCGCTCGGTGATTATCGGAACAAAGATGACTAGTCAGCGCGGGGAACGACAAGACGGAATGCAGCGGATGGCGGTCCAGCTTCCGCTGGGGAGCGACGCTTTGTCTGTGCGGCTGCGGGTCGAGGCGCTGGAAAAGCTGCTGGAGGGCGCCTTTGTTATCCCTGGCATCAATCGGCGCGTTGGACTGGATTCGATTGTCGGCCTGCTGCCGGTTGCAGGCGATGCGATTACTGCCGCTATGGGACTTTACCTAGTTTGGGAAGCGCGGAACCTGGGGATGCCAAAATGGCAGCTCTGGCGAATGGCTGGTCATGTAGGTGTTGATGCGCTGCTTGGTGCGGTGCCGCTGGCGGGCGATCTGTTCGACTTTTTCTATCGTTCGAACTCGCGTAACCTGAAGATCATCAAGCGCCATCTGGACAAGCATCATCCCGCAACGCGGACGCTTGAAGGATAGGGGAGTTTTTGCAGGGAGCGCCATGCGCGACCGCACATTAGAGTTGGGCTGGATGGCCCGACCGCACCAACTGGCAACGACTCGCCAGATTCCAAGCGTTTATCAGAAATTAACCTTTCATCTTCATTGGTCATATGGTTAATGGCAGGCAATAACCCTTTAGATTGGGTTACGGCCGAGAAACGGGGCAAAGGGGATTCCCATGCGTGTGTTGCTGATCGAGGACGAGCCGACTACGGCACGGGCCATCGAGCTGATGCTCACTACTGAAGGTTTTAACGTCTATTCGACCGATCTGGGCGAAGAGGGTTTGGACCTGGGCAAGCTGTATGATTACGACATCATCCTGCTTGACCTTAACTTGCCTGATATGCACGGCTATGACGTGCTCAAGAAGCTTCGAGTTGCCAAGGTGCAAACCCCGGTGCTGATCCTTTCAGGTATTTCGGAAATGGATTCAAAGATCCGCAGCTTCGGCTTCGGGGCTGATGATTATGTGACCAAGCCGTTCCACCGTGAAGAGCTGGTTGCCCGGATTCACGCGGTTGTCCGCCGTTCGAAGGGTCATTCGCACTGGCAAGCTGGCTGTGAACCTTGATGCTAAAACGGTTGAGGTCGATAGCGCCCGGGTTCATTTGACTGGCAAGGAATACGCCATGCTTGAGCTGCTTTCGCTGCGCAAGGGCACTACGCTGACCAAGGAAATGTTCCTCAACCACCTTTATGGCGGAATGGACGAACCTGAACTCAAGATCATCGACGTGTTCATCTGCAAGCTGCGCAAGAAGCTTGCCCATGCTTGCAGCGGTGACAATTACATCGAAACCGTCTGGGGCCGCGGATATGTGTTGCGCGATCCCGAAGAAAAGGCCGAAGCTGCCTGATCTGTCTACCGATCTGAAATTACCCGATGATGGCCCGCTTCTGAAAGGAGGCGGGCCGTTTCTGTTTGGGTGGCGCTGATCCGTCAGCACAGGTATGGACGCCGGCATGACTGCGCATAAACCCGGTGACCCGACCACCCTCAACCGCCTCTATGGCCGCTCAAAAGGCAAGTCACTGCGGGCAGGCCAGCAGGGGTTGATCGATACGATGCTGCCACGCATTGCCATGCCGCCAGAAGGCCCGGTCACTTCCGAAGCACTGTTTGGTGATAATCGCCCGCTTCATTTTGAGATCGGCTTTGGCGGGGGCGAGCACATGGCTTTCCGCGCCGATTCGCTGCCCGATCACGGCTTCATCGGGGCTGAGCCATTCCTCAATGGGGTCGCCCAGGCGCTGGTTCATGTCGATGGCGGGGATCCCCGGC
>JANOKC010000018.1:0-15763 GCA_031419035.1 Novosphingobium sp.
GTCGAAGTCGCATGCTATTTGAGCGGTGGGTTGGATTCGTCGGCGGTGCTTGGTTTGGCGCAGGCGCAACTCGATCGGCCGATCCGGGCGTTTACGATCAAATTAGAGGGCGAATTGGACGAATCCCCGCTGGCGCAACCAACCGCGGCGTTCACCGGTTAAAATTATTTAGAGGTGCCAGTGTCGCCGCGCGATATGGCAGACGCGCTTGAAGACACCATTTGGCACGGCGAAAGGCCAATATTCAACGCTAATGCAGCGGCCAAATTTCTGTTGTCGAGGGCTGTTCGCGACGCTGGCATCAAGGTGGTGTTTACCGGCGAAGGTTCTGACGAGATGCTCGCCGGATATCCCGGCGAGCGCCGCGACAACATCCTGTTTGGCGGCGACCATGCCGACGACGCGGTACGCCAAGCGTCAATCGACTCGCTGATTGCCGCCAATCCGCTGACCAAGTCAGTTTTCTTTCCTGACGAGCCGCCAGCACCGGGAACGAGGCTGCTGACCGCTGGTATCGGCCATTGTCCGTCGTGGATCGAGAGCATGTCACGGATGTACGTTAACTCGACCAATCTGATGCGCAGCGATTTTTCAGGCGGCGGCGACCTTGATGCGCCCTACCGGCGGCTTGTCGAGGAACTCGACATCCCGCAGGCAGCTGCCGGTCGCGATGCGGTCAATATCGGATTGTTGAGCTGGCAGCACACCTTGCTGGTCAATTTCATTCTGACGGTGCTCGGCGATCGCATGGAAATGGCGCATTCGGTCGAGGGGCGTGTTCCGTTCCTTGATCACCGCGTAGCCGAATTCGCCGCAGGGCTGCCGATCGGGTTCAAGATCCGAGAGACCACCGAGAAATATGTGCTGCGCGAGGCAACACGCGATGTAATTACCCCCGAGCTTTACGCGCGCCAGAAACATCCTTTCATGGCACCGCCAGCGGCGCGGTCCGGCGGTGTCGCGGATCCCCTGCGGCAGCGATGCGAGGATATAATCCGGTCGCGCGATTTCGATGACCAGCCGTTCTTCGATCCGGCGAAGGCTCGCGCGCTCCTCGACGAGATGACGGCAAGCGACATCCCCACCAGTGTTGCGACATCGGCGCTATTGTTGCGAATGGCGACGTTTAGCATCATGCAGCAGCGCTTCGAGATTTCGGCATAGCCACTACTGATAGCCCAATGTTGAAGGGGCAAGATGGGGCTGGTGTGTTAGCACGACGCCAGACAGCGTCTGGTTTTTCAATTTCTGTTCCATGATTCGCCTGTTTGGTCCCGGCACCAAATGGGCGCCGAGCAATCGTCGCGAAGTCTAGGGCCATTGAGGCCGTTTCATCGCCCCACTTTCGCGGCAAAGGCGAAGGCGGCAGCGGTCAGGCTACACACCGCCAAGGCGGTGAACATCGCTGGGATACCGCCCAGACTGTCGATCCAGCCGAGCAAGGCGCCAGCGGTCATGTTGCCGAAACTGATAAACGCCACGAGCAACGTAAACTGGCTGGCGGCGACGGCCGGGGTGCAAAGCGCCATTGACACCGCGCCCCCCGCAGCCAATCGAAGCGTGATCAACGACCTGGAGGCGAAGATGAAACCGATCAGGATCAGGCCATTGGCCCAAATCGGCTTGAGCATCAGCATCGCCAACGCAATTGTGGCCATGCTGACCATCGCCAGGATGAAAATCCGCCGTGCGCCCCAACGTTGAACGATCAATCCGAACACCAGTATCGCAAGGAGAGCGGCAACCAGATTGGACTGGCTGGCCCAGCCGCTATAATCATTCTTCTCCCATCCTAGAATCTGAACCGAGTAAATGGGCCCCAAAGCGATAACTAGGCCGCCAGTGCCGCCTGCGAAAAACTGCGCGGCCATGAACAAGGCCGTCCGGCGTTCGAACATCGCGGTCAACACGGCTCGGATGATCGGGCCGAAAGCGCCGACGTGCAGATCAAGATTGCGCTGCACTGCAACACCCTTGGTCCAGGGCAGCAGGCGCTCACCGGGCCGTTCGCGCACGATCGTTATGGCGACAAGGATCACAGCGGTTACCGCTGCCAGCGCGACCAGGGCGGTCGGCAGGCCGTGATAAGCAATCAGATAGCCGCCCACGCCCCCCGCCAGCGAAGTGCCAAGTGCAAGCCCGCCGTAGAAAATGCCACTACCGCGGGCAATTTGGTCGGCCGGCAATATGTCAACGGCGAGTCCGTCGACCGCGACATCCTGCATCGAGGAGGCAACATTAATGGCAAAGGCGAAGGCCGCGACGAGGCTGGCTTGCTCAGCGGTGGGATTGACGATTGCCATCGCAACGAGCCCGGCGATGATGCCTAATTGGCTGACAATGATCCATGGTCTCCGCCGCCCCATCGCAAGAAAGGCATAGCGATCAACCAGAAAGCAGTAAAACAACTTGAGCGTCCACGGCAGCATCGTCATGGCGAGCACCGCGCCAATTTCCCCCGCCGATGCTCCGCCTTGTGCCAGCCAAGCGGGCACGGCCGCTTGAAACAGCCCGAACGGCAGCCCTTGCGCGACATAGAGCAGAAACAAGACGAAGAACCGCAAATTTCGATGTTCGCTCAGCGCAAGCGAGGGACGCGCAGCGGGCGCAATGGCGGCGTCAGTCACAGAAATATCGCTCCTCTGCGGTCTGGGCGTCGCACACGGTAAGAAAAGCGATTTTCGTGAACGCCTGTTACCCCCAACGTAACGGTCGGTTTGGCTATGTCGATGAATAACACGAACTGATCGCCGGTGACAAAGGGCCCATCGTCGCTGATTTCGTCGATGCCAAAGGCACCAGACCTTTGGGGTTGCGCCGATGCGCCGCTGGCCAACCGTTAATCGTATCTCCGGGCTCGACGCTGTTGATGTCGTCGGAACACTGGTGCGCGGCAGCGGCGTCATTATGGCCTGAACCAATGACCGGTTTCAGGAGCACAGCCTTGCCTCGTGTACGACCGAAAAGTTGTCGCAAGCCGACTATCCAAGGCGCAGGCCACTTCAACAACAAAACTCACCATACCACCACCCGCCGCACAATAATTTCGCTTCGGCGCTGGGCTGAAAAACTATCTCGCTCACCTTGAGTATTAACTCTAGCAATCCAGTCGACATTCCTTCGGAGTCGGCCCGGCCATGTATTTTGGCAGCATTGATCTCGCCTATCTGCTGCCGTTCATCGCGGTCGGGTTTGCCGCCCAGCTGGTCGATGGCGCGTTGGGGATGGCGTTCGGGGTTATCTGCAATACGCTGCTGGTGGGCGTGATGGGGGTGCCGCCAGCAATCGCTTCGCAGCGGGTCCATCTGGTCGAATGTTTCACCACCGCCGGTTCTGGGATCAGCCATCTGCTCCATGGCAATATCGACAAAAGGCTGTTTTTCCGACTGCTGATTCCGGCAATCACCGGAGGGCTGATGGGTGCCTATGTGCTGACGTCGATTGATGCGAGTATCGTAAAGCCCTTTGTGCTGCTCTATCTGATGGCAATCGGGATCTACATTTTCTGGCGCGGCGTGGGTTTTTTGCACGAGCATAAGGAGGTCAGGCTGATCGAGCCACTTGGCCTGGTCGGCGGGTTTCTGGATGCGGCGGGCGGGGGCGGCTGGGGTGCGGTGGTCACGTCGAATTTACTGGTCCAGGGGGGTAATCCGCGCAAAGTCATCGGCACGGTTAACTCGGTCGAATTTTTCCTGACGGTCACGGTTTCCGCCGCTTTCATCTATCATCTGGGCATTGCCGATGTGGCCGGGGCAACGCTGGGCCTGCTGATAGGCGGGCTGGCCGCCGCGCCGATCGGTGCTTTTGCGGCCAAGCGGTTCAACCCCAGGCACATGCTGGTGCTGGTTGGTATCGCGCTGATCCTGACCAGTGGCTTTGGAATTTGGCGCGCCTGGGGCTAGCCTGCCACCCCAGCCGCAGCCAGCACTGCCAGCGTCAGCACATCGGACGCATTGGAGGTCATCGCGGCGATCTGGACCGGCTTTTCCATCCCGATCAGCATCGGCCCGATCGTAGCATTGCCCGCCAGTTCGCGCAGCAGCTTGGCCGAGAGATTGGCAGATTGCAGCCCTGGCATGACCAGCACATTGGCGGGTGCGGAGAGACGGCAGAACGGATAATTGGCCATTACCGTGGGGTTGAGCGCGGCATCGGGCGCCATTTCACCCTCATATTCAAAGCCCGGCGGATCGGCATCAAGCAGATGCACCGCGTCGCGGATGTTCTCCAGCCAGCGCCCTGGAGGATTGCCGAAGGTTGAATAGCTGAGGAAGGCGACACGCGGATCATGGCCGAGTTTGCGGGCGACTTCGGCGGTACCACGGGCGATATGCGCCAGATCCTCTGCGCTTGGCCGCTCGTTGATAGTCGTATCGGCCAGGAACACCGTGTAGTTCTTGCCGATCATCAGATGGATCCCGAACGGCACCTTGCCTTCTGCCGGGTCCAGTACGTGGCGGATTTCCCGCATGCTTTGGGCAAAGGGCCGGGTGATGCCGGTGATCATCGCATCCGCATGGCCCAGCTTGACCAACGCCGAGCCAAAAATGTTACGATCCTGATTGACCATGCGTCTGACGTCGCGTTCCATGAAGCCGCGGCGTTGCAGCCGTTCGTAAAGAAACTTGACCATCGCCGGTAGATGCGGGCTGTTGGTCGAATTGTGGATCTCGAAGCTGTCAGGATTCTCGATCCCAAGTTCGATCAGCTTCTCGCGCACCGCCTGAGTTCGTCCAACCAGCACCGGCTCGCCATAACCGCCGGACCGGAACTGGATTGCTGCACGCAGCACGATCTCGTTCTCTGCCTCGGCAAAG
The DNA here is from genome assembly GCA_031419035.1 of Novosphingobium sp. Taxonomy (GTDB): domain Bacteria; phylum Pseudomonadota; class Alphaproteobacteria; order Sphingomonadales; family Sphingomonadaceae; genus Novosphingobium. The sequence goes on from JANOKC010000018.1 coordinate 4,818, forward strand.
ACCACCCGCTTGGGGGCAAGCTTGGCCTGAGTGTAAACCTGGGTGAGCACCGAGGTGGTCGGGTTGAGGCGGCTTTTCAGGGCGTGGCGATAAGCGTCGAAATCCTCGATCGGCTTGCCCGCAACCCCGGTATCCATCGCTGCTTTGGCCACCGCTGAGGATACAACCTCCATCAGACGGGGGTCGAACGGGGCGGGGATGATGTAGTCATGGCCGAACTGCTGGGCTTTGCCGCCATAGGCTGCAGCGACTTCTTCGGGCACCTGCTGGCGGGCAAGCTCGGCGATTGCCATGGCGGCGGCGATCTTCATCTCATCGTTGATCGCGGTCGCGCGCACATCCAGCGCGCCGCGGAAGATGAAGGGGAAGCCCAGTACATTGTTGACCTGGTTGGGATAGTCCGAGCGTCCCGTGGCGACGATGCAATCGGGGCGAACCCGTTTGGCATCGGGCGGCGTGATCTCGGGATCAGGGTTGGCCATCGCAAAAATGATCGGCTGCGGGGCCATTTTCTCGACAAATTCGGGCGTCAGGGCTCCGGCTGCGGACAGGCCAAGGAAAATGTCGGCACCGACCAGCGCCTGTTCCAGCGTTCGCGCATCGGTATCGATGGCATGGGCGCTTTTCCACTGGTCCAGCCCACCCGGACGATCGCGATAGATCACGCCCGAACGATCGCACATAGTGACGTTCTGGTGGCGTACGCCCATCGCCTTCAGCAGCGCAGTGCAGGCAATCGCCGATGCGCCTGCGCCATTGACGACCACTTTCACTTCATCGAACCTGCGCCCGGTCAGGAAGCAGGCGTTGACCAATCCGGCTGCAGCAATGATCGCGGTGCCATGCTGATCATCGTGCATCACCGGAATTTTCATCCGTTCGCGCAAGGCCTGCTCGATCACGAAGCACTCCGGAGCCTTGATGTCCTCAAGATTGATGCCGCCAAACGTCGGCTCCATCATGGCGATCGCTTCGATTATCGCATCGGGATCTTCACTGGCGAGCTCGATGTCGATCGAATCGACGTCGGCAAAGCGCTTGAACAGCACCGCTTTGCCTTCCATCACCGGCTTGGACGCCAGCGCGCCAAGATTGCCCATGCCCAGGATCGCGGTGCCGTTTGAGATCACGGCAACCAGATTACCCTTGGCGGTATAATCATAGGCGCAGGCCGGATCATCGGCGATGGCCTGCACCGGAACAGCCACGCCGGGCGAATAGGCCAGGCTCAGGTCGCGCTGCGTCGCCATCGGCTTGCTGGCGATAATCTCGAGTTTACCGGGACGAATGGTGCTGTGGTAGAATAGCGCCTCGCGCTCGGTAAAACGGACATTGCTATCTTCGGACACCACACTCTCCTGAATATAGCCCTGCCCTAACGAAGCTTGCCGCGACGCGATAGGGGAAAGCTTGGACTTGCTGCGTTCCGAATCACGGAAAAGCTCGCTACGCCTCTCGCGATGACTGGTTCTGCCACCCCGATGATGGTTCAATATTTCGCACTGAAGGCGCAGGCTGGCGATTGCCTATTGTTCTACCGGATGGGCGATTTCTTTGAGCTGTTTTTCGATGATGCACGGATTGCGGCGCAGGTGCTCGATATTGCGCTAACCAGCCGCGGCGAACATCTGGGCGTGCCGATCCCGATGTGCGGTGTTCCGGTCCATGCCGCCGAGGGTTATCTCGCCCGGTTGATCAAGGCCGGGTGCCGGGTGGCGATTGCCGAGCAGGTTGAAACGCCTGAGCAGGCAAAACAGCGCGGCGGATCGAAGGCGCTGGTGGCGCGCAATATCGTTCGGTTTGTGACAGCTGGGACGTTGACCGAAGAGGCATTGCTTGAGCCGCGCCGGGCCAATGTTCTGGCAGCCGTGTGCGAGTTGCGCGGGTTGATCGGCATCGCCGCCTGCGACATCTCAACCGGGCAAATGGAGCTGGAGGAATGCACCCCGGAGCTTCTCAACGCGGCGCTCGCCCGGCTGGCGGCGAGTGAGGTAGTCACAGCAGAAGGCACCGCCGTGGGCGTGCTTGATGCTGTCCCACGGCCCTTGCGCGATTTTTCCAGCGAGCAGGGCGAAGCGCGGTTGAAAGCGCTCCACGGGGTTGCCACGCTGGATGGATTTGGTGGGTTTACGCGCGCCATGTTGGCGGCGGCAGGCGGGTTGATTGCTTATCTGGACCATGCCGGCCGCGGCAAGTTGCCTTTGCTGCTGGCCCCGGCGGCACGTTCCATAGATGCGCATCTGGCGATGGATGAAGCGACGCGGGCTAGCCTTGAAATTCTCACCGCTAGCCAAGGCGGACGTCGCGGCAGCCTGATCGAGGCGATTGATCGCTGCGTCAGCGGGGCCGGTGCGCGGCAACTATCCGATGATCTTTCCGCGCCCCTAACCGATCGGCACGCGATCAATGCCCGGCTGGCGCTGGTCCAATGGTTCCATGATGAACCGCTGTTGCGCAGTGATCTGCGCATAGTGCTGCGCGCGCTGCCCGATATTGGCCGTGCGCTGGGCCGGGTCGTGGCTGGCCGGGGCAGTCCGCGCGATCTGGGCCAGCTGCGCGATGGGTTGGGCGAAGCGCGCCGAATTCGCGAGCATCTGGAGCGCCGGCAAGACCGGCCCGCTTTGCTTGAAGCGCTGCTTCCCATGCTGGGCGGGCATGGTGCGTTGGTCGATCACTACGCCCGCGCCCTGGTACCTGCGCCGCCAACTGAGCGCAGCCAGGGCGGTTTCATTGCCGAGGGCTATGATGCCGCGCTGGATGAGCTGCGGCTCATTTCGGGCAATGCGCGGCGAGCGATAGCGGCGCTGGAAGCGAAGTACCGCGATGAGACCGGGATCGCAGCGTTGAAGATCCGGCACAATGGTGTGCTCGGATATTTTATCGAGGTTCCGGCCAAGCACGGCGACCGGCTGATGGGCGCAGGCAGCGGGTTCACCCACCGTCAGACCATGGCGGGCGCAGTGCGGTTCAATGCGCTGGCGCTGCATGAGGAAGCTAGCCGGATCGCCGAGGCGGGCGGTCATGCGCTGGCCGCCGAGGAGGCCCATTTCGAGGAGCTGGTCGGCGAGGCAATTGCGGCGCGTCATGCCATTGCCGCGACAGCTGCGGCGCTGGCGCGGATCGATGTCGCAGCGGGTCAGGCGGAGTGCGCCGCCGAAGCTGGCTGGTGCCGTCCCAGCATTACCGAGGACGCCAGCCTGGCGATCGAAGGTGGGCGACACCCAGTTGTCGAGACGGCCCTTGCCGCAAGAGGCGAGCGGTTTGTTGCCAATGACTGTCGCCTCGTGCCCGATGATCGGCTGTGGCTGATCGGCGGACCCAATATGGGCGGAAAATCGACCTTCCTGCGCCAGAACGCCTTGATCGTTTTGCTGGCGCAGGCGGGCGGGTTTGTTCCCGCATCAAGTGCAACGATCGGATTGGTCGACCGGCTGTTCAGCCGGGTTGGGGCATCGGATAATCTGGCGCGCGGTCGCTCGACCTTCATGGTCGAAATGGTCGAGACGGCGGCGATCCTTGCACAGGCAAGCGAACGTAGCTTTGTGATCCTTGACGAGGTTGGCCGCGGCACTTCCACTTATGACGGGCTGGCCTTGGCCTGGGCAGTTGTCGAGGCGGTGCACGGGGTAAACCGTTGTCGCTGTCTGTTCGCGACCCATTATCACGAATTGTCGCGGCTGGCAGAGAGCTGCGAAGCCCTTTCGCTTCACCATGTTCGTGCCCGCGAATGGAAAGGCGACCTTGTACTGCTGCACGAGTTGGCAGAAGGGCCGGCGACCAGCAGCTATGGTCTGGCCGTTGCCCGGCTGGCAGGGGTTCCTGCTCCGGTTGTCGCGCGGGCCAAATCGGTGCTCGACCGGCTGGAAAAGGCACGGGTTGCATCCGGTGGTCTGGCAGCGGGGCTGGGCGATCTGCCCCTGTTTGCCTCTGCGCGTGTGGCAGAGGTGGTAGAAAGCGATAGGTTGCGAGACCGCCTCCGCGCGCTTGATGTCGATGCCTTGGCGCCGCGCGAAGCGCTTGAAATACTGTATGAATTGAAACGCGAGGCAGGCCAGGACTAGCCCAAAGGCTTCGTTAACCGCCCGCTGCTATCATCCGCTGATGTTTTTCGGACCCAAACTCAACACCGTGTTCGCCAGCCGCTGGAAAGCGGTGATGTGGTCGGCGATGGTGCTTATGACTGCTTATTGCACCATGCCGGCAGCGGAACAGGCCCAGCAAACCGCAGAGCACAAGGCCGATAAAGCCAGCGCAGCGCATAAGTCGCCCTGGGCGAACGACAGCAACTAGGGCGAAAAGCTATGAACCAGCTAATTTTCCGCAACTGGAAGTTTGCGCTATTGTGGGCGGTCGGGACCATCGCATCGATTGGAGCCTTTTTTGCCGGTGACGGCGGCCACAAAAAACTTGAACAGGCAGCCGCGCAGATAAGCGAAGCGCGGAGCACTCCTGCTGTGGCAGCGCCAGATTCACCGCAGGCAGATGAGTCCCAAGAAGCGGATGACGGCTTTACCTCCGACAAGGAGCTGAATAGCGAACTGGAAGCAGCGGAAAATGCCGCTTCTTAGACAATGATACGGGCCAGTTCGGCCGCGAAACGATCGATAATTGCGTCCTTTGCCCAGCGTTCGGCGGCCCGCCGGGTTGCCGCCTCTCCAAGTGCGGCGCGCCGTGCCGGATCATCGACCATGGCTTCGATCGCCGCCGCCAGCGCGGAAGCATCCCCGGGCGGGCTTACTGCGCCGCAGCCGTCAACCTCGTCATAAAGTCCGGTTCCAGGCTCGGTCGTTGCGATCACTGGCCGGCCCGAGGCGAGCATATTGGTTAACTTCGATGGCAGCACCAGATCAGCCGCGCCGGCAATCTGCGGCAGCAGGTGCACATCGGCCATGGTCAACATTGCGCCCATGCGTTTGGCCGGTTGGAGGTCATGCAGCTGGATATTGCCCAGCCCTGCGGCCAACCGTTTCAGCTCGGCACGGTTTGGCCCTTCGCCGCAGATCACAAGCACCAGATCCTTGCGGTGCTGGAGCAGCCGGGCGGCCTCGACCAGTATCTCGATACCCTGCTTGCGAGCGATATTGCCGGAATAGAGCGCAATCTTGCGCTCGCCCAGGACCCAGTCGGCGCGGATTTCGGAGGCGCCGACCGGATCGGCGCTAAACCTCGCGTCGGACCAGTTGCGCAATTCCAGGACGCGCTCTGTAGCAATTCCCTTGTCGATCAACTTGGCGCACATTTGGGGGCTAATGGTTGAAACCCGATCTGCCAGCCCAAGAATGCGCAATTCGGTCCAGCGGGCCAATCGTGCGGTAGGGCCAGCCGGATCGAGCAGCCCCGTTGCAAGCGCAGCCTCGACTTCGAAGTCCTGGAGGTGGATCCATAACTTCGCCCCGGCGAGCCGCGCAGCGAGCCATGCAGTGACCACGCTGAGTAATGCAGGTGCGATGCCGATGACAACCTTGGGCCGATCAGCGCGTCTACCCAAGACACAGCGCAGCGCTGGGGGCAGGGCTGAGAGTGCGAAGCTGGCAAGGTGAATGATCCGCCGCAGTCCGGTTGGTTCAATGGGCACATAAAGGGGACAGCGTATGATTTTTACGCCGGCTTCCATGCTGCGCCTCCAGCCGCCGCCAGAAAAGGCCGGATTGACCTTCCACCGGGGATAATATGGCTTGCCCACTATGGCCTCGACCTGATGACCACGCTCCACCAACGCCTCGGCCAGACCGGCGGTGTAGGGGCCGATACCGACTTCTTCGGGCGCATAATTGAGTCCAATGATCAATAGGCTTGGAGCAGCGGTGCGGCTGATCATTGATCGAGCCATTTGCTGATTTGCGACAGGCCGCGGGATTGGCGGCGAACATCGCTCCGCGTCAATTCGGCCACGGTCCGGACAAGCCGCGAGCTGGCCCACCCCATGAAGCCACCTTCTTCCGTCATGTTTCGAACCGCTGCCGCACCGTCCTTTCTGCTGCGCTTGCCAGTCAGCCGCGCTAACAAGCGGGTAAGCCCGTGAATCTTTGAGGCGGCCGCAAAGCCGGCGCTTTTCCGGGTGTCCAGATCCTGCAACAGCAAGTCGGGAGCGGCGGCAAGCAGTGCGGGCAATGGGGCTGCGCCTTGGTCAGCGCTGAAATCAATCGCGGTGCCAGCGCGGTATTGGGCGACCAGTTCAAGCACCAGCCGCGCGCCGCGCTGCCAGCCTTCGCGGGCTGATCTCGCCCAAAAGTTTGGCCAGTCGACCGAAATGCGGCGTAGCAGAAAATCGAGGTCGGCCAGCAACAGCGGGCCGCAATCCAGCCGGTGGCTGTAAGCGGCATGAACGATAAGGTGCGCGAGCATATCCTCACCTGCTGGGTAGAGAATGCCGTCCTTTCCGCGCAGTGCGCGCTGCCGCAACTCCGCATCGTGCGCCGCTGGGCTGGCATGGTCCAGCCGCCCGTCATGCTCCCACAAATGCTGGTGCAACTCGATTGTGGTGCCGTTCGGCGCGCGCAGCGGCGGCATGTGCTTGTCGAGGCGGAGGATGTCGGTCAAAGCCATTTCTGGCGGGGATTCGAGCGGAAAACCGTTTGCCTGCAATAACTCGAACGCCGCAAGGACCGATGCTGGATCGAGCAAAAGATCCAGATCCCGCGCCGGTCGCTGCGCCGCTTCGGGATAGGCATGGTGCGCAAGCCAGGCGCCCTTGAGGGCGATCGGAGCATAGGCGGCGGCCTCCAAGGCATTGACCGCTGTGCGCAGATCAGCTGCTTGCGCCAGGGCCGTGATCGCTGCCATTCGATGCGCCGCGCGCCAGTTCGAAGCAATCGCACGCGGGATCGCGCCGTTGCCTTGATGTTGAGCATGCAGCAGTGGCTGGAGCCGGTGTTGTGCTGCCATATGATCAAGCGTGGCCCAGTCAGCGCTATTCAGGCCCGACGTTTCGGGAAACCGGGCTGTGCCAACCAGATCGAGCAGGACGCGGCCAGCGACGGAATATCCATAGCTGCGGCTGTTGTGTCAGTTGCGCTTTGGGACCGCGAACGATCCCGAAACGCGCCCGCCGCTGGCCGTTCCAACTGGCGATCCCGCTGCCGAAGACCCGCCTCCGGCCCGGCCATCGATGCTCGATACCCCGGTAGCCAGGTCGATCACCAGCCGTGCGCCGTTCAGCGTGTCGCCGCCCCGGCGCAGCGCTACATTGCCAGCCAAGGTGATAATCCGGCGGTTGAAATCATAAATCGCAACATCGCCGCGGGCGCTTTCACTACCGCGGGTCACGGTCACGCCGCCGGTTGCGTCGATCCGCTGGATCTGGAGCGAACCGTTGTCTGTATAAACCATTGTAGTGCGGCCCGCGCGCAATCGCAGGTTCGCTTGAGTGATATCGACATTGCCTGCGAGGACGACACGGTTTTGCTTGTCCTGCAGCTCAATCCGGTCGGCATCGAAATCCACCGGGGCATCGCTATTATGCCCGGCAATGGCCTGCGCGCCCAACTGGGTGATTGCGCCGAGTGCCACCGCGCCAAGCGCGAAACCGACCAGCAGCGACTTGATGGCACGTTTTCTCAACGATTGACTGGCCATCATGGCATCCTGAGCTTGCCTGGCGCCATCTGGAGCCGGGCGTTTCCATCGAGCGTTATCGAACGCTCGCCCAAATCGGCCACTATCCGGTTAGCGCTGAAAGTTCCAGCGGGAATGGCACCACTAACGCCGCCATTGCCCATTACGGTCCGCGATTTCAGGTTGATCGAGACGCTGCTGGTGGTCATCCGATAGCCATCGGCGGCAGTAAAGACCACCGGACCAGTTGCGCTGACCTGCTCCGCATCAAAATTATAGACACCGCCCGCAGCAGAAAGTTCGGCCGGGCCCTCTGCTAGCAGTATTCGCGCTACCAGCCGATCCATCCGCACCACGGGATCGGCGCCTGAAATCTGCACTGCACTGCCCGCGCTTACTGAGAAGGCCCGACCCTTGTCATCTTCGCCCCTGTACAGCGCATTGGAGACGCGCAACCGCTCGCCGGCCACTGCCACCTTGTTGCGATCAAGCAGGAAGCTGATCTCACCACGTGGGCTGAGGGGCGCAAGAATCATCACTGCTGCGATTACACCGACCGCGCCGGGCAGAGCCACGGCCAGAAAGCGGATCAACCGGTCGTGCGATCCGCCAGGCGCTGCAAAATGGCGCCGACGATCGCGGATAATGTCCGCTTGAACTGTCATTCGTGGCTGAAAACGTCCTTTTCCGCCCAGCCGGCCAGATCGAGTCAGGCGCGGGCGGGGAGGAAATCGAAACAGGCTTGCGCCATCGCAGTCCGTCCCTCGCGCGCCAGCCGCTCGGCCAGAATGACGTGCATGGCATGGAGAAAACGGACGTCGGATGCGGCATAATCCTGCTGGGCATCGGACAGAACCGGACCGCCCCAATCGCTCGATTGCTGGACCTTGGACAGCTCCTTGCCGAGCAACTCGCGGACCAGCTCTTTCAGCCCGTGCCGATCGGTATAGGTGCGGGTCAGCTTGCTGGCGATCTTGGTGCAGAACACCGGCGCGGCGGTGACGCCCAGATAATGCTCGATCGCCGCCAGATCGAACCGGGCGAAGTGGAACAGCTTGAGCCGCGCTGGATCGCCCAGCACCACCTTCAGATTGGGCGCATCATAGGCGCTGCCGGGCGCAAAACGGACCAGATGCTCGTCGCCTCCGCCATCGGAAATCTGCACCAGGCACAGCCGGTCACGCGGGGTTATCAGCCCCATCGTCTCAGTATCGACCGCAACCGGGCCAGGACCGAGGGCACCCTCGGGGAGATCTTCTTCGTGGAAATAGACAGTCATATGGGGCAGGTGCTTAGGCTGATTGGGCGACAAGGGAAAGTCCCGCGTTAGAGAAGCAGGCGGCATGGCACAGACAGAAACAATCCCCGTCAGCTGGCGCGCCGCGCTGGACCCGGTGCTGGCAACGCCTGAGGCGCAGCGGCTTGGGCGTTTTCTCAAGGCCGAGGAAGCCGCCGGCAAGCGGATATACCCCCCGCAGGGCACCCGGCTGCGCGCGCTGGAACTCACCCCGCTGGACAGCGTCAAGGTGGTGATCCTCGGGCAGGATCCCTATCACGGCGCGGGGCAGGCGCATGGGTTGGCCTTCTCGGTCCAGCCTGGGGTTCGTCCTCCGCCCAGCCTCGTCAATATATTCAAAGAGTTGGAGGCGGACCTTGGCCTGCCCCGCCCCGCCAACGGCAATCTGGAAGCTTGGGCGCGGGCTGGCGTGCTGCTGCTCAACAATGCGCTGACCGTTGAGGAAGCTCTGCCCGGCTCGCACCAGAAACTTGGCTGGGAGGCGATCACCGACGCGGTCGTGGCGGTAGTTGCGGCAAGGCGATCCCCATGCGTGTTCCTGCTGTGGGGCAGCCACGCCCAGAAAAAGGCCGCGCGGGTGCCGGGGCTAAGCGGTGCCCCGCATCTGGTGCTCAAAGCACCTCACCCCAGCCCGCTTTCGGCCTATGCGGGTTTTCTGGGTTGCAAGCATTTCAGCCAGGCCAACGCGTTCCTTGAGGCAAATGGCAGAGGCGCGGTGGACTGGCGGCTTTAGAGGCGCGCCAGCACCGCCTCGGCCAGCCGCCCACCAAACTCCGCGCCTTGCAGCGGATAGAGATAGGGCTCGATCAGCTCTGCCTCGATCACGGCCAGCGTGCCATCCAGCCCGCGGACCATATCGATCCGGGCATAGAGCGGCATTTGCGCGAAGGGCAGCATCGCCATGATCGCAGCTGCGGTCACAATATCGGCGGCGCTTGGCATGATCGCCGTCACGCGGCCGCCATAGAGCGACTGGATCCGGTAGTCGCCGCTCGCCGCCTGTTTGAGGATCGCATGGCTGAAGGTGCCATCCACGAAGACGAAGCTGTATTCGCCCTCGCTCTCGATCGCGGGCAGGAAGGCCTGGATCATCGCGGCGTGGCCCATTTGCCAGCCGCTGAGCGCCGGATCGCCGCGTGTGAAACTGAACTGGCCGAGTGCGCCTGCGCCGACCCGGCGTTTGACGATCACCCGGTCGGTATCCAATTGATCGAAGGCGGCATTGATCGCATCCTTGCCTGGATCATCATGCCACAGCGTCGGGATCGAGGCCGCGCCGGCCAGCGCCAGTTCTTCAAGGTAATGCTTGTCGGTATTCCAACGGACCACTTCGGCTGGATTGCACACCGCCACGCCTCCTGCCTCTAACGCCTCCAGCCGGGCCAGAAATTCCGCCGGGTGATCGGTATAGTCCCATGCAGTGCCAAGCAGAGCGAGCGGAAAGCCTGCCAGTTCCTCCAGCGGCGCGCGCCAGTCGATATCGACGACCTCCACTGCGCTCCCGATAAGACCAAGTCGCAGCGCCGCGATCTGATAGTCATGCTCAAACGCGTCGGCGCGGCGGGTCGGGGAGCCGGGCAGCGTCTCAGAGCAGGCAAGGAAGGCAATTTTCATCGGCCGCGCCTACCTCGGCAGTTCGCTCGCCCCCATCAGCGCCTCATCCACCGCGCGCGCTGCCTGACGGCCCTCGCGGATCGCCCACACTACTAGCGATTGACCCCGGCGCATGTCACCGCAGGCGAAGATATGCGGATCGCTGGTGCGGTAATCGCTGACATTGGCCGCAACGTTGCCGCGCTGATCAAGGCTGACCCCTGCCTGATCGATCAGACCCTGGGTGAGCGGACCGACAAAGCCCATCGCCAGCAGGATCAGGTCGGCCTTCAGAGTAAACGCGCTGCCCGATACTTCCTGCATCTGGCCGCCTGCCCATTCAACCCGGACACATTCGAGCCCGGTGACATCGTCTTCGCCGATCACGCGCTTGGTCAGGATAGCCCAGTCACGGTCTACCCCTTCCTGATGGCTGGACGATGTCCGCAGTTTGAGCGGCCAATCGGGCCAGGTGAGCGCCTTGTCTTCCTTTTCAGGCGGG
>JANOKC010000019.1:0-2023 GCA_031419035.1 Novosphingobium sp.
GGTGGATGCGGCACACGTCGATGTGCGCGGAGCGGAGCCGTGCATGGTCGGCGATCAATGTATCGGCCTCACTACCTCGGGCGGCTATGGTCACCGGGTCGGCAAAAGCCTGTTCTTCGCCTGCGTGCCGCTGGACCATGCCGCGCCCGGATCGCGGTTCGATATCCAGCTGCAAGGCGAACTGCGCAGCGCGACCGTGCTGGAACATCCCGCCTACGATCCTGATAACGCCAAAATGAAGGCCTGACCCAATGGCGGCTGAACTTCCCAAAAAGGCCCGCGTCGTCATCATCGGCGGCGGGGTGATCGGCTGCTCGATCGCCTATCATCTGACCAAGATCGGCTGGGACGATGTGGTGCTGCTCGAACGCAAGCAGCTGACTAGCGGCACCACTTGGCATGCGGCGGGCCTGGTTGGCCAGCTGCGTCCGTCGATCAACATGACCAAGCTCGCCAAATATACCGGCGAGCTTTATCGCGGACTTGAGGCTGAGACCGGCCAGGCGACCGGCTATCGCCAATGCGGCTCGATCTCGATGGCGACAAATGCTGAGCGGTTCGAGGAACTGAAACGAAGCGCCTCGATGGCCAAGGTGTTCGATCTGCCGGTGCATGTCGTGACCCCGCAGGAAATCAAGGAGCTCGCCCAGATCGTCAATGTCGATGATGTGGTTGGCGGGATCCATATCCCCAGCGACGGCTATGCCAATGCGGTCGATATCACGATGGCGCTGGCCAAGGGCGCGCGGACCGGCGGGGCGCGGATTTTCGAGAACACCAAAGTCACCAAAATTCGCCATGATGGCACGCGGATTACCGGGGTCGATACCGACGAAGGCCCGATCGACGCCGATTATGTCGTGATCTGCGGCGGAATGTGGACCCGCGATCTGGCCGCCAGCGTGGGCGTCGCTGCGCCGCTTCATGCCTGCGAGCATTATTACGTTCTGTTCGAAGGGGTTGAGGGGATCGATTCCACTCTGCCGGTGCTGCGCGATTATGATTATTGCGGCTATTACAAATATGACGCGGGCAAGCTGCTGGTCGGCGCGTTTGAGCCCCATGCCCGGCCGTGGGGGATGGACGGCATCTCCGAAGATTTCTGCTTCGATGAAATCGCGGGCAGCTTTGAACATTTCGAACCGCTGCTGGTGGATGCAATGCGCCGTGTGCCCGCGCTTGAGAATGCAGGCATCCAGAAATTCTTCTGCGGGCCGGAAAGTTTCACCCCAGACGTGCGTTACCATCTGGGCGAAAGCGCCGAGCTGAAGGGCTGTTTTGTCGCGGCCGGGCTCAATTCCATCGGGCTGCAATCGGCGGGCGGGGTCGGCAAGGTCATGGCTGAGTGGATCCGTGACGGCATTCCGCCTGCGGATTTGTGGGCAGTCGACATCCGCCGCAACATGCCGTTCCAGATCAACCGCAAATATCTGCGCGAGCGGGTCACCGAAAGTCTCGGTCTGCTGTATGCAACGCACTATCCGTTCAAGCAGTATGAAACCGCGCGCGGCGTGCGCAAATCCGCGATCTATGACCGGGTGCTGGCCGCGGGTGCCTGCCACGGTGAGGCCTTCGGATGGGAGCGGCCCAATTGGTATGGCGAGCCGGGCAGCGTGCCGAAATATGAATACAGCTATGGCCGCCAGAACTGGTTTGCCGCCAATGCGGCGGAATGCAAAGCGGTGCGCGAGGCGGTTGCCTTGTTCGATCAGTCCTCCTTCGCCAAATTCCGGCTCGAAGGCCGCGATGCCTGCGCCGTGCTGAGCCAAGTCTGCGCCAACGATGTCGATGTCACGCCGGGCAGGCTCGTTTACACCCAGTGGCTCAACGACAAGGGTGGGATCGAGGCCGATCTCACCGTCACGCGCCTCACCACCAATGCCTATCTGATCGTCGGCGGGGCCGAGACCGAGGTGCGCGATTTCAACTGGCTCTCGCGCCATATCCCGGATGATGCCCATGCGGTGCTGACCAATGTCAGCTCGGGCATGGGAGTGATCTCGGTCATGGGGCCCAATTCGCG
>JANOKC010000020.1:0-9917 GCA_031419035.1 Novosphingobium sp.
TCGTCTAGCGGTTAGGACGCGGCCCTTTCACGGCTGAAACACGGGTTCGATTCCCGTTGGGGTCACCACTGCAAACTACAGCAGGCAAATGATATTGGCCCCTTCGTCTAGCGGTTAGGACGCGGCCCTCTCACGGCTGAAACACGGGTTCGATTCCCGTAGGGGTCACCAAAACTTGCAACAATGGCAGATGTTTGCAAGGGCTATCGCCGTTGTAGTCCATTTTGCGCCATCCGCCATTTCATCTGCTCGAATCGATCCTGCCCAAAAAAGGGTTCGCCGTCGAACACCATAAGCGGAACACCGTAGTGACCTCCTTCACGCTGGGCATCCTGGTTTGCCTTGATAGCCCGGTCATAATGACTGGGGTCAGCAGCAATTTTGGCATCGAGTTCGACAAGGCTTAGGCCCGCGCGGGTCGCAGCGTCAGCTAAATGGTCGCCCTCGTTCCAGCCCTTCACTTCACCGCTCCAAATGGTGTGGCTGACTGCATCGATAAAGGCGAGACCCTTGCCCTTTTCGGAAGCTGCCTCGCCAAGTTGGGTCAGTCGATAAATATAGGGCTGGTCTTTGGAATACTTTCGGGTCGCCATGTCCATCACTACTGGATCAGGACTGGCCCAACCAAAGGGCAATCCCAGGAATTGGGCGCTGCGAAAAATGTCCCGCATGAAGTATTGCACCCAAAGAGGGTCATTTTTGTCGAAAAACTCCGGCTGGCGGACCGCAATCGGATAAACCACGCGAACCTTGCCCACGACATCAAATTCACGTTCAAGTTCAACCAGCCGCTTCATCACGAAGTAACTATAGGGTGATCGGAATGACCAATAGAGATCGTAGCCAAGGGTCATGGTCCCATCACTTTCTTGCAGTTGCTGGATCGCCTAACAAGCCCGGTATCCCTCCGTTCTGCTAAGATCAGAATGCAGGCAGATAGTCCAGATCCGGATAGCGGCAGCAGTATATTCCTTACCCGCAATTTGCCACTGGCGAGCACTGCATCACCCCGCTATTTAGCGCGCGACCATGATCGCCAAGCGCGCCATACCCGGGGCTGGAATTGCCCTTGCCTTAGCAAGCGGCATTGGCCTGGCAATTGCCGGCGTGGATTTGTGGCTTGCTCTGTGTCTCGTGATATTCTGGCTCGGTTCGCTTTGGCTGGCCCAGGCCGAGCCTGACGTCGAAGTCCCGCAGATCAACGCCGAACAGGCTTCTCGCGATGCCATGCGTGAAACCATCGAATCACTCGGTCAGCCGATGCTGGTGCTGGAAGGAACGCGCGTTACTCTCGCCAATGCTGCGGCGCGTGCGGCGCTAGGCGCGCATGTTGTGAATCAGGATGCACGGATAGCGCTTCGCCATCCAGACGCGATGCGGTTGATGGAGATGGACGACGGAGGCAGCGTGACAATTACCGGCTTCACTGGCGGCCGCAGCCTGTGGCAGCTCACCCGGCGCCGGATTGACGTCAGGCGCTGGTTGATTGAGCTTACCGACCGCACTTCCGAGGCGGATGTCAGCCGCGCGCATACTGATTTTGTCGCAAACTCCAGCCACGAGTTACGAACCCCGCTGGCGGCAATCATTGGCTATGTTGAAACGCTGGCCGAAGGTGGACAAGCGGTCGACGAAGCTGCTCGAACTCGGTTCTATGAGGTTGTGCTGCGCGAGTCCCGCAGGATGCAGTCACTCGTCGAGGATCTGATGTCGCTCTCACATGTTGAGGCGGAAAAGCACGATCGCCCATCAGAACCGATTGATGTTACTAAGTTGGTTGCGCGGGTCGTCGGCGAAATTGGCTCGATCCAAGGTCGTGATCGGCTTGCGACCGAATTCTTTATAGATGAAGCGATTATCTTGGCCGACGCTGGTCAGCTGGAACAGTTGCTCCGCAATTTGATCGACAATGCACTAAAGTATGGCAACCCTGCCGAGCCCGTTACAGTTTGCGTCTCTCGTTCGGCCAGTGGCTCTGTGATACTTGCTATCACAGATCGCGGCCCCGGGATTGAACCTCAGCATATACCTCACTTGACCCGCCGGTTCTATCGCACCGATCCAGGGCGCAGCCGCGCCGCAGGAGGCACGGGTCTCGGTCTGGCTATCGTCAAACACATCGTCGAACGGCACCGGGCTCAACTCGATATTGTCAGCAAGCTAGGCGAAGGAAGCACCTTTACAGTCAGCTTCCCTCCCCTTCCCTAGAACTCACCGAACGGATTGTCATAAACCTGTCATAGAAACTGACCAGAGCCGCTCTAGATGTATTCACTGGAGACCCCGACCATGACTAAAAATGCTTGCTTACTTGCCACTGCCGCCTCCATCGCTTTGGCTGGATGCGGTGGCACTGAAGGTGCCTCGCGTGAGCAAATTCGCGCGGTCGGCTCCTCAACAGTCTATCCCTTCGCCAAGGCTGTTTCGGCAGAACTTTCCAAGGTCAACCCGGCCATCAAATCACCGATTATCGAATCGACCGGGACGGGCGCTGGTATGAAGTTGTTTTGCGCTGGCGTTGGCGTCTCTCACCCCGATGTCGAGAACGCATCGCGCCGAATGAAGAAGTCGGAGTATGAGGATTGCGCCAAGAACGGTGTCGACAAGATCGTCGAGATCCAGTTTGGCCTCGACGGCATTGCATTTGCGGAAGCCAAGGGCGGTATCGGCTTTGCCCTGACTCAAGCAGATGTTTACAAGGCGCTGGCTGCCAATCCCTTTGGCAAGCCAAACACAGCCAAGCTGTGGAGTGATGTGAACCCAGCATTCCCGGCCGAGCCAATTCTGGTTTACGGCCCGCCTTCAACTTCGGGCACGCGCGACGCGCTCAAAGAACTGATCCTTATGAAGGGCTGCGATACCAACCCTGAAATGAAGGCGCTGAAAGACAGCGACAAGGCCAAGCATGAAACAATCTGCGGTGAAGTTCGCAGCGATGGTGCCTATGTCGATTCAGGCGAAAACGACAATCTTATCGTCCAGAAGCTCGAAGCCAATCCCAAGGCAATCGGCGTGTTCGGATTTTCCTATCTTGAGGAAAATGCAGACAAGCTGAAGGGTCTGACGATGAACGGCGTTGTTCCAACTTATGCCTCAATCGCTGATTTCAGCTACCCTGGCGCCCGCCCGCTTTACATCTATGTCAAGGCAGCGCATTTTGATGCAATCAAGGGACTTAGGGAATTCGTCGCCGAATGGGCGAAGAGCTGGTCCAAGGGCGGATTGTTGGCGAAACAGGGCATGGTCATTTCACCCGATGACGTTCAGGCCGCCAATGCAAAGATCGCGAGCGAAATGACGCTGCTTGATCCAAGCACACTCAAGTAGTTCGATAAGTCCAATAAAACGCTTAGGAAACTAACGCACGATGTCGCCAGCCATACCAATCCTGCTCGCCCTCGGTCTGGGCCTGATCGGTTGGCTGTCGGCGCGTTCGCGGGCGCAGATTTTCCGCAAGGCTGCTCGGGCCGGTGGATCGGCAATGCAATCGTTGCCCAACTATCACAGCTGGTATGTGGCGCTTTGGGTGGTTGGGCCGGCGATCTTGTTTGCGCTGATCTGGAACGCAATAAGTCCAGGGTTAATCCTCGCCCACGTGCTGGCTGATCCATCCGCAGCCAAGTTACCTTCATTTGGAATTGGACGCGATTCGATCCTGTCTGAAGCGCGGTCGATTGCCGCAGGGCAGATGGCCAAGGCATTCAACCCGCAAGCCTCTCCACTGGTAGAGCCATTCCGGATCGCAATGCAGCGCTATGGCACGATCGGCATCGTCGTAACGATCCTGCTTGGTTTTGTCGGTGGAACTTTGGCCTTCCTTCGGCTGCGTCCGGATTTCACCGCCCGGAGCAGAGTAGAACGGGCAGTGATGGCCATCCTGCTTGTCGCCTCGCTCGTCGCTATTTTCACTACCTTTGGCATTGTCGCCTCGCTGGTGTTTGAAACCGTTCGCTTCTTCGGGTTCGTAAGCCCCTTTGATTTTCTGTTTGGCACTCATTGGGGTCCGGACCCAATGGCAGCGCCCACCGCAGGTCTGGGTGATCGCTATGGCGCGATTCCGCTATTTTGGGGCACAATCTTTATCGGTGCCATCATCGCCATGTTGGTGGCGATCCCGCTAGGACTAATGAGCGCCATCTATCTCACCCAATATGCCTCGCCAACATTGCGCAAGTGGATGAAGCCGCTGCTCGAGATACTCGCCGGGGTTCCGACTGTGGTCTATGGATATTTCGCTGCGTTGGCGGTCGCTCCGGTAATTCGGGATGCAGCGCAGGCCATCGGTATTGCTAGCGCGTCCAGCGAAAGTGCAATGGCTGCGGGTCTGGTTATGGGAATCATGATCATTCCCTTTGTGTCGTCAATGGCCGATGACAGCATCGCTGCTGTGCCGCAGGCGATGCGCGATGGCAGTTTGGCGATGGGTGCAACCACTTCTGAAACGATCCGCAGGGTGCTTATTCCCGCCGCTTTGCCGGGCATCGTAGCCGGTGTCATGCTCGCCGTAAGCCGCGCGATTGGCGAGACTATGATCGTGGTGATGGCTGCTGGCGCAACCGCCCGGCTCACCGCCAATCCGTTCGAAAGCATGACGACGGTCACCTTCCAGATCGTGGCAATGTTAACTGGCGAGGGAAGCTTTGATCACCCCGCTACGCTTTCAGCCTTTGCGCTGGGTTTTGTGTTGTTCCTCGTTACGCTGGCGTTAAATTTCATTGCGCTTCGTGTCGTTAAACGGTTCCGCGAAGCCTATGAGTGAAGTCTTTGACACGACCCGTAATGATCGGATCGCTGCTCGGATCAAGAGCCGCTATGCGGCTGAGCGCAGGTTCCGCGCGGTAGGCTTTGCGGCCGTGCTGTTTTCTGCGCTGGTCCTCGCCTTTTTGCTGCTAACCATGACATCCAATGCCATCGGCGGCTTCCAACGGACCGAATTGCGCTTTCCGATCGACTTTTCGAACGGAGCGCTGACGGTCGACGCCAGCCAACTCGAAGGCTCTGGCGCGCTTGCTGTGCTGGAGGGAGCAGGGCTGCGGGATGTGGTAAGCTTCGCCGCCGCGCAATCTGCTGGGGACCAGGCCGCTGCCGAACTGGATGATAGCGCTTGGCGCGAAGTGGCGAAGCAGTTGATAGCCAATCCAGACCAGCTTCAGGGGAAAGTAGATGCCTCGCTGTCAGTGAGCGATGATTTGGCGGCTGCCTGGCGCGGCGAAGGCAGCCCTGAACTCAATGTGTTGGCCGCCCAACTGATCCAGCAGGACAAGTTGGTTCACGCATTCGATCCCGGGTTTCTGACCCGCTCGGACGCTACCGACGCCCAGACAGTTGGCATCTGGGGCGCCCTCAAGGGCTCAATGCTGACAATGCTCGTTACCTTGTTGCTGGCCTTCCCGATCGGAGTGCTGTCGGCGGTCTATCTTGAAGAATATGCTCCTAAAAACCGCTGGACCGAATTCATCGAGGTTTCGATTAATAATCTGGCTGCGGTGCCTTCGATCATTTTCGGCTTGCTAGGCCTTGCGGTATTCTTGGCCCTGTTCCCCAACTTCCGGTCTGCCCCGGTTATTGGCGGCATGACGCTGGCCCTAATGACAATGCCGGTAATTGTTATCTCGGGGCGCAATGCGATCAAAGCTGTCCCTCCATCGATCCGCGATGCGGCGCTGGCGATAGGGGCAAGCCGGGTGCAGACAGTTTTTCACCATGTCCTGCCGCTGGCCTTGCCCGGCATTTTAACTGGTACGATCATTGGTATGGCCCGCGCACTGGGAGAAACCGCGCCGTTGCTGATGATCGGTATGCGAGCCTTTGTTGCCAGCCCCCCTGATGGGTTCACATCACCCGCGACAGTCCTCCCGGTTCAGATCTTCTTGTGGTCGGACGAGATCAATCGCGGTTTTGTTGAACGGACTTCCGCCGCGATCATCGTTTTGCTGGCCTTCTTGCTGGTTATGAACGGCCTCGCCATCTATCTTCGTAACCGCTTCGAGAACCGCTGGTGACCACAACACACGAACTTGACTTCGAAGACGCAAAGCTCAGCGCGCGCGATGTATCCGTCTATTACGGAGACAAATGCGCGATAGACAATGTGTCGATCGACATCGCGACCAAATATGTAACCTCCTTCATCGGTCCTTCGGGCTGCGGGAAGTCTACCTTCCTGCGCGCATTTAACCGGATGAACGACACCATCGCGGGAGCGCGGGTGGAAGGTGAGATCAAGCTTGACGGGCAAGACATCTATCGCTCCGGCATGGATGTTGTGCAGCTGCGGGCCCGCGTCGGGATGGTATTCCAAAAGCCCAATCCATTCCCCAAATCGATCTATGAGAATGTTGCCTATGGCCCGCGGATCCACGGCCTGTCGGGCAGCACCTCCGAACTTGACGAAATTGTCGAGCGATCACTGCGCCGTGCTGGCCTGTGGGACGAGGTCAAGGATCGCCTTACCGATAGTGGCACAACCTTGTCAGGCGGCCAGCAGCAGCGCCTCTGCATCGCCCGGGCCATCGCGGTTGATCCCGAAGTGATCCTGATGGACGAACCTTGCTCAGCGCTTGATCCGATCGCCACCGCACGGATTGAGGAACTGATCGACGAGTTGAAGGGCCGCTACGCCATCGTCATCGTCACCCATTCGATGCAGCAAGCGGCGCGCGTTTCGCAGCGCACCGCCTTCTTCCACCTCGGCAAGATTGTGGAGTATGGCAAAACTTCAGACATCTTCACCAATCCGCGCGTAGAACGCACCAAGGATTACATCACTGGCCGCTACGGTTAGGAAACGGACTATGGCAGAGCATACAGTCAAGGCGTTCGACGAGGACATCACCCGCCTCCGCGGTTTGATCGCAGAAATGGGCGGCCTTGCAGAAGTATCCCTGTCCGAAGCAATGGAGGCTTTGGTTAAGGGCAACACAGAGCTCGTCGAGGGCGTCATCGCCCGCGACAAGCGGATTGACGCGTTGGAATCGGAGGTCGACAAGCTCGCGGTGCGAGTGATTGCGCTGCGCGCACCAATGGCCGTGGATCTGCGCGAAGTGATTGCTGCGCTGAAGATCGCCGGGGTGATTGAGCGGATCGGTGACTATTCCAAGAACATCGCCAAGGCCTCGGTCAAGATTGAAGGTCGCAAGAAGTTTGAACCACTGACCTTGCTGCCAGCCATGGCGGAAATCGCCGGCGGAATGGTTCATGATGTGCTCACCGCTTATGCAGCACGCGATGCCGCGCTGGCCGCAGAGGTTTTGGTGCGCGATGATAAGGTTGATGCATTTTACGATAGCATCTTCCGCAATCTGGTCAGTCACATGATGGAAAACCCGTCTACGATCAGTAGCGCTGCCCAGTTGCTGTTTGTTGCCCGCAATATCGAACGGATCGGTGATCATGCAACAAATGTCGCCGAGATGGTCTATTACGCGGCAACCGGCGATTATCTGACCGACCGGGAAGACAAGGGTTCTCTCTGATGCCAGCGCCCCGCTTGCTGCTGGTCGAAGATGACCCAGCGCTGTCCGAACTGCTGGAGTTTCGCTTCAAAGCAGAGGGCTACACGGTTATCGTCACCGCCGATGGAGACGAGGCATTGCTGCTCGCTGCCGAGGAAGCGCCGGATCTGGTGGTGCTTGACTGGATGATCGAAGGCACCAGCGGCATCGAAGTCTGCCGCCGTCTGCGCCGTGACAAGGCGACCGCACATGTCCCGATCATCATGCTGACCGCGCGCGAAACTGAGGATGATCGGATTCGTGGGTTGGAAACCGGCGCCGATGACTATCTCACCAAGCCGTTTTCTCCGCGTGAGCTGATCGCCCGCGTTAATGCGATTTTACGCCGAATTCGCCCTGCACTGGCAGGCGAGATGCTGACCGTGGGAGACCTGATCCTCGATGCGACCGCCCACCGCGTAACCCGGCGCGGCCAGACCATAGTGCTTGGCCCGACCGAGTTTCGCTTGCTCAAATTCTTTATGGAACACCCCGGCAGGGTCTTTTCGCGCGGGCAACTGCTCGATGCAGTCTGGGGTACCGATAGCGACATCGAACTGCGTACCGTTGATGTCCACATCCGGCGCCTGCGCAAGGGGATCGAGCTGGACGATGTGACGGATCCGGTGCGGACGGTTCGATCAGCAGGCTATTCGCTCGAGGCGGTTTGACTCCGTTTCACGATGAAATCATGCATAACTGAAAAGGGCCGCTCCCATGCCGGGAACGGCCCTTTTCAAACCAACCTTAAAACCCGTCAATCAAGCTTGATCCCGCCCGGCAGCGGCGCAACCGGCTGCGGCGGAATATCCTCATCATCCTCATGCACCTCAACCAGCCCGCGCCCGACATGGCTGCGGCTACGGCTGTAGGTAAAGTAAACGATCAGGCCCAGCACCCCCCAGGCCGCGAACAGTCCCAGTGTGTACCACGACAGGCTGAAGAACAAATACAACGAACCGACCACCGCCAGCGGGGCAATCAGATTGACCGCTGGCGTGCGGAATGGCCGCATCCGCTTAGGATCAGTCCGCCGCAGCACCATCACCGCGACCGCGACCATTGCGAAGGCAAACAGCGTGCCCGAATTCGAAATATCGGCCAGCGCCCCGACCGGGAAGAAGGCCGCAAACAACGCAACGAAAATACCAGTAATAATGGTGATGACGTGCGGCGTCTTGAAGCGCGGATGGACCGAAGACAGCACCTCTGGCAGCAGGCCATCGCGGCTCATCACGAAGAAGATGCGGGTTTGGCCAAACATCATCATCAACACAACTGAAGGCAAAGCCAGGATCGCCGCCAGCCCGATCAGATTGCCGATCTGAGGCCAGCCAATCTCTCGCAGGGTCCACGCCAGCGCCTCTTTCGAACAGACCACAGCTTGATCACCGATAGCCTTGCAGGCCGCGGTCATTTCTGCCGATCCGGGAGCAATTCCGGTGCCATCGGCATTGATCATCGGCTGCGCGCCGACCGTGCCTATCACTCCGGCAGCCACCAACAGATAGAACACAGTACAGATCGCAAGGCTGCCGATCAATCCGATCGGCATGTTCCGCTGCGGATTTTTGGTTTCTTCGGCAGCAGTCGAAACCGCATCAAAACCGACATAAGCAAAAAAAATCGAGGCCGCAGCTGCCGAAATTCCGCCGATGCCGAGCGGCGCAAAGGGCTCAAACTTCGCGCCATTCATTACGGGCAACGCCAACACAACGAAGGCTGTCAGGGCGATGATCTTGACCACCACCAGACACGCATTGACGAAGGCGCTTTCCTTGGTTCCCACCACCAGCAACACCGTCACCAGCAGAGCGATGATCATCGCCGGGAGATTGATAATGCCGCCACCGCTGGGGCCACTGGCCAATTCAAGCGGGATCACAATATTCGGCAAAAATGGCGCATAATCGCCCAAATGAGCGAGCATGCCGACAAAATAGCCTGACCAACCGACTGCCACCGCCCCTGCCGCAATCGCATATTCGAGCACCAGCGCCCAGCCAACCATCCAGGCCATCAGTTCGCCCATCACCGCATAGCTATAGGTATAGGCAGAGCCCGAAACCGGTACCATCGACGCCATTTCGGCATAGCACAGCGCGGCCACCGCACAGACCGCACCGGCAATGATGAAGCTTAGCATCATCCCTGGCCCGGCCTTCTGCGCGGCTTCGGCCGTCAGCACAAATATTCCGGGGCCGATGATCGCGCCAACACCCAGCATGGTCAGCTGGAACGCTCCAAGCGTTCGCGGGAGTGATTTCTTTGCTGCTGTCGCCTGAATGGCATCGAGTGATTTTACGCGACCGAACATGCGCTTCCCCAAGTACTTGCGGCCTGCATCAAGGTGCGACCGGCAATTGTTAACTGGCCGGGAAGCTAGCGGCGCAGCGCTGCAAGGCAAGACTTAAATGCCCGCCC
>JANOKC010000021.1:0-12654 GCA_031419035.1 Novosphingobium sp.
AAAGCCAAGTTCTAAACCTGTCGGAATACTGAAAATGGGCGGGCGGCGCGTTTGCGCCGCCCGCTTTTTTTGGTTAGCTGATCGCGCCCCGCGCCATCAGCGGTTAGGAAACACACCATGGTCAACGTCAGCCTGATGCCCGATACGCTGGACGAGGCAACGCGTGGCTATGCACCGGCCTCGCTGGCGCAGCCTGTCTTCATCAACAGCGTGCCCAAATCCGGCACCCATTTGCTCCGCAATATTCTGCGGATGTTCGTCCCGGTTGAGCAGCATTATTCCGATCAGTTCATCCAGTGGCCCAACATGCAGGAACATCTTGCCGCCTTTGACCGCAAGGCGCCCCGGCTCAGCTGGGGTCACCTGCTGTTCTCCGACGCTTCAGCCATCGAGACCGCGCATTGCCGCCGGCTGTTGCTGGTCCGCGATCCTTATGATTGGGTGCTGTCGCGCGCGCGCTTTTTCATATCGGACCAGTTTTCCGGAAATCTGGACTTCCTCAAAGACGGCTCGCTGCGCAGCGAAGACCTGCTCAACCTGATGATCTTCGGAATATATGGCAAAGCACCGACGCTGGCCGAACAATATCAGTTCAATGCCGCTGGCTGGATCGGCACCGGCGCGCTGCTGGTGCGGTATGAGGAACTGGCTGGCCACGCCGCGGCGCTTGATTCTCCGCAGGCCGAAGTCTGGTTCACGGCCCTGCTAAGCCATTGCGGCATCGACATGCCCGCAAACTGGCGTGATCGCGTGACGACGGGGGCCGATCGCAAGCAGAGCGGCACCGCGCGTGAAAATCTGTCACTGGCTGCGATTACCATCCCGGAAGAGCTGCCCGAGGTGCAGAAACGCCTGGTCGATTTCGCCTCCCCGGGCCTGCGCGCCTTGCTCGGCTACGCCTGATCGCAGATGGATAAGGGCGGCGTCCGCTATGAACAGGGCACGCGGCAGGCGGCGCTGGCCAATGGCGAGCGTCTGCTGGCCAGCAAGCCTGCCACTGCCGCTTTGCAAGCCCGCGCA
This sequence comes from Novosphingobium sp., assembly GCA_031419035.1. Classification (GTDB taxonomy): domain Bacteria; phylum Pseudomonadota; class Alphaproteobacteria; order Sphingomonadales; family Sphingomonadaceae; genus Novosphingobium. The sequence goes on from JANOKC010000021.1 coordinate 1,021, forward strand.
CTGATCGACGAAGACCGGCAAGATGCCGCCGCGATCCGATTGCTGGCCCGCGCGCTCGATCTGCTGGGAGAAACCGCCGCCGCCAGTTCCGCCCGGCTTGATGCCATCCGCCTGTCGCGCCTGTTGCCCGAAATCAAGGCGGCTCATGCGGCAATTGCGCAGGATCGGGCAAGTGAAGTGCCCGGCATACTTGCGGGCTATCTTACCGAAAACCCGGACGATGCGGTGGCACACTGGTTGCTCGGAGAGGCTTTTGCCCGGTCCAACAGGGTTAGCGATGCCCGTCCTGCACTGGAGCGTTCAGCGGCTTTGGCGCCTGAATTTGACATGGCACATTATGGCCTCGCGCGGCTGCATTACCAGTGCTTCGATCCGGCAGCAGGGCTGGCCGCGCTGGAGCCCTTGCTGCGGCAACAGCCGGTGCCAATCGACATCCGCCGCTTTCGGGCAACGCTTTTGGCGGAGAGCGGTGACTATGAAGCAGCACTAGCCGTGCACCGTGCGCTCGCCGATGAATCTGCGGATCATGGCGAGGTTTTGATCGGGCTGGGCGACGCGTTGCGCTGGGTTGGTGAGACCGATGCTGCGGCACAATCCTATCGCGCCGCACTGGCACTCAACCCTCCCGCACTACAGGCATGGTGGAGCCTTGCAGGCATGGGCGGCGGGCGGATTGAGGACGCGGAGATTCCGCTCGTGGAGGAACGGTGCGCCAAGGCTCGCGATCCCGATATCAAAGCAGCTCTGCATTTCGCTGCGGCCAAGGCGCTGGATGTGCGCGGCGATCTGCCACGCGCCTTTGGCCATTACCGCGAAGGCAATCGCTGCCGCCGCAATCAGCTGACCTATGATAGCGCCGACTTCAGCGCGCGGCAGGCCGCTATCACCCAGACCGCCGATGCGGCCTTCTTTGCCAAACGCCGCAGCTGGGGCGAACAAAGTTCCGCCCCGATCTTCGTCCTTGGCATGCCGCGATCAGGTTCCACGCTGGTTGAACAGATGCTGGGTGGCCACCCGAATGTTGAGGCTTGCGGCGAAATGCCTGCTATTCCGGCGCTGCTTCATGAAACAGCGGGCCGACTGGGGCTTGATGTCGGCAAGGACATTGTCAAGCTGTTGCAGAGCCTTAGCGCCGGTGATTGCGCCGCGCTAGGCAAGGAATATCTGCACCGAACGGCTCCACGACGGCGTTTGGGGCGCGAGCGCTTTACGGATAAGCTACCCCATAACTGGGCCGAGCTGGCGTTCATCCGCCTGATCCTGCCCAATGCCGGGATCGTCGACATGCGCCGTAACCCCCACGACTGCTGCCTCTCCAACTTCACCCTGCTATTCGCGCCCGGGCACCCATCGTCCTATGATCTTGGCGAGATGGCGGAATACTATGGAACCTATCTGCGGTTCATGCGCCAGTTTGAAGTCAGCCAACCCGGCGCAGTTTGTACAGTGCTGCATGAGCGGTTGGTGGAAAACCCTGAAAGCCAATTGCGCCAGCTGCTGGGAGCACTGGGCTTGCCTTGGGATCGCGCCTGCCTCGACTTTTCCACTGGCAAGCGGACCGTCGCCACCGCCAGCGCCGAACAGGTCCGCCGACCGCTCAACCGCGATGGGATGGGCACATGGCGCCGGTTCGAGCCATGGCTCGGTGAGGTACTACCAAGGCTTGACGCGCTAGCGGCCGAATACGCCGACTAGGCTGCGGTATTCACCCCACCACGATCTCCAGCGCCCCATCGCCCTCGTCAATCTTCACGCTTGCGCCGTCCGGCACTTCGCCCGCCAGCAGCTTTTCGGCAAGCGGATCCTGGACATAGCGCTGCACTGCGCGCTTCAGGGGCCGGGCGCCATAGACCGGATCATAGCCGACCCGGCCCAGCCAGCGCTTGGCGGCATCGGTCAGGCCCAGCGTAATCTTGCGGTCCTTTAGCAGCCCTGCGACCCGTGCCACCTGAATCTCGACGATCGGGGCCATATGTTCCACGCCGAGACGGTGGAACAGGATGATCTCGTCCAGTCGGTTAAGGAATTCGGGACGGAAATGCCCGCGCACCACTTCCATCACCTGCGGCTCGACAGCTTCCACATCCTGTCCTTCCTCCAGATTGGCGAGGTATTGGCTGCCAAGGTTTGAGGTCAGGATGATCAGCGTGTTGGTGAAATCAACCACGCGGCCATGCCCATCGGTCAGCCGCCCGTCATCGAGCATTTGCAGCAGCACGTTGAACACATCGGGATGCGCCTTCTCCACCTCGTCGAACAGCACCACCTGATAGGGCCTGCGCCGCACAGCTTCGGTCAGCACGCCGCCCTCATCATAGCCGACATAGCCCGGCGGGGCGCCGATCAGGCGGCTGACCGCGTGCTTTTCCATGAATTCAGACATGTCGATGCGGACCATCGCGCTGTCATCATCGAACAGGAAACCCGCCAGCGCCTTGGTCAGCTCGGTTTTGCCGACGCCGGTGGGGCCGAGGAACAGGAAGCTGCCCAGCGGCCGGTTCGGATCCTGCAAACCGGCCCGTGCCCGGCGCACCGCCTTGGATACCGCCACCACCGCATCGGCCTGGCCAATTACCCGCTGGCCGATGATCTGCTCCATCTTGAGCAGCTTCTCACGCTCACCCTCCAGCATCCGGTCGACCGGCACGCCAGTCCATTTGCTGACCACCGAGGCGATATCATCGGCGGTGACTTCTTCGCGCAGCAGGGCATTTTCGGCCTGGCCAACCGCTTCAGCGAGCTGCCTTTCGAGGCCCGGGATCGTACCGTAAGACAGCTCCCCCGCCTTAGCCAGATCGCCAGCGCGCTGGGCCTGCTCCAGTTCCAGCCGGGCGGCGTCCAGCGCTTCCTTGATCTTGCCCTCGGCGGCGATCTTGTCGCGCTCATTCTGCCAGCGGGTCGTGACAACGGCCGATTGCTCCTCCAATCCGGCCAGTTCCTCACGCAGCGCATCAAGCCGGTCCTTTGATGCCCGGTCAACCTCCTTGGCGAGCGCAATTTCCTCGATCTTGATCTGGATGATCCGCCGATCAAGCACCTCGATTTCCTCGGGCTTGCTCTCCACTTCCATACGGATACGGCTGGCGGCCTCGTCCATCAGATCGATCGCCTTGTCGGGCAGGAAGCGGTCGGAAATGTAGCGGTTGGACAGAGTCGCTGCCGCCACGATCGCCCCGTCGGTGATCCGCACTCCGTGGTGCAGCTCATAGCGATCCTTGAGGCCGCGCAGGATACTGATCGTATCCTCGACCGTCGGTTCACCCACGAACACTGGCTGGAACCGCCGCTGCAACGCCGGGTCTTTCTCGACGTATTTCTGATATTCATCCAGCGTGGTCGCGCCGATGCAATGCAGCTCGCCGCGCGCCAATGCGGGCTTGAGCAGGTTGGAAGCATCCATCGCCCCCTCACCCTTGCCCGCGCCGATCAGCGTGTGCATCTCGTCGATGAACAGGATGATCTCGCCCTCGGCGCCTTTGACCTCGTCGAGCACAGATTTGAGGCGTTCCTCAAACTCGCCGCGATACTTCGCGCCTGCAATCAAGCTGCCCATATCGAGCGACATCAGGCAGCGGTCTTTGAGGCTATCGGGGACGTCGCCATTGGCGATTCGCAGCGCAAGGCCTTCTGCAATCGCGGTTTTCCCCACTCCGGGTTCGCCGATCAGGGCCGGGTTGTTCTTGGTCCGGCGTGCCAGGATCTGGATGGTCCGACGAATTTCCTCATCGCGGCCGATCACCGGATCAAGCTTGCCGTCACGCGCGGCCTGGGTCAGGTCACGGGCATATTTCTTCATCGCGTCATAGGCGTTTTCGGCGCTGGCGCTGTCTGCTGTGCGCCCGCCGCGCAATTCGGTGATGGCGGTCTCCAGCGCCTTTGCGCCAGCATTGGCGGTCTTCAGCGCTTGTCCTGCAGCCGTGGTAGTGGCCAGTGCCAGCGCCACCAGCATCCGCTCTACGGTGACGAAGCTGTCGCCAGACTTTGCCGCAACCTGTTCGGCAGAATCGAGTATCCGGACCGTGTCATTTTCCAGGCCAGGAGTTTGCTGTGCACCCCCGCCCGATACTGCCGGGATCTTGGCCAGTGCCTTGTCAACTTCGGCTTGCGCGATCGAAGCGGTGCCGCCAGCCCGCTGGATCAGCCCGGCGGACATGCCTTCATCATCCTCGAGCAGCGCCTTCAGCACATGTTCGGGCGTGATCCGCTGATGGTTCATGCGGATCGCCACGGTCTGGGCGGATTGCAAGAAGCCCTTGGCGCGGTCGGTGAATTTTTCGAGGTTCATGGGTGTATCAGCCTCCTGTCACACCAAGAGATAGTGTTGCGCGCTTGCAACACAAGCTTTCGGTCGAAAAATCTTGCCTGACGGCGAGCAGATCCGCCGTATTGAGGATCGGTTAACCATACTTCCCTATGCCGATCTCCATGCATGGACCAAGGGGCAATAACCGCATGGAATCAACGCAATCAACGCACAAGCCGAATTGGCTGGGTTCCGCCCCATTGGCAGCGCTGATCCTGCTCGTGACGGCGTTTGCCCTGCGGGTGTGGACTTTCGGCGATCCCAATCTGTTTGTTGACGACCAGTTCTATTTCCTGGTCGGCCAGCGGATGCACGAAGGTGCCCTGCCCTATGTCGATATCTGGGATCGCAAGCCGCTGGGGCTGTTCTTGATCTATTACCTGATTGCCGGGATATCGTTCTCCGTGATCGCCTATCAAGTCGTTGCCAGCCTGTTCGCGGCGGCGACGGGCTGGGTGCTGTGGCGGATCATGTTGGCGCTGGGCAGCAATCGGCAAGGGGCGATTTTGGCTGGAATCACCTACCTCGTCGTGATCTGCCCGCTGGGCGGCTTTGGCGGGCAAAGTCCGGTTTTCTATAATCTTTTCATTTCCGGGGCAGCGCTGCTGGTGACGCTTGAGTTCGCCACATTGGACCGTGGCACTATTGGTTGGCGCATCTGGGCAGCCATGACGCTTTGCGCGCTGGCTGCGACAATAAAGCAAACCACAATCTTTGAATCGCTGTTTCTGGGCGGATATGTTCTGGTCGCGCTGTGGCGGGCTGGCATGCCTGCCTCGCAGTTCGCCAGAACAATGATCGCGTTTGGCGTGATCGGATTGGTGCCAACAGCGGCAATCAGCCTGTTCTATGCGGCATCAGGCCATTGGCACGAATATTGGTATGCCATGGTTACCTCCAACCTCAACAAAAGCCGCCTTGAGTGGTACATGACCCTGTGGTGGATCATAACAACGACATTGCGCGGCTCATTTGTATTTGGCCTGGCGATGTGGGGACTGTGCCAGGAGAAGGATCAGCGCAGACGCCGGTTCCTGACGTGCTGGCTGCTAGCCGCAACGGTCGGCTATCTCTCGGTCCCCAATTTTTTCGTGCACTACATCCTGCCGGTACTGGTTCCGCTGTCTCTTGCCGCCGGGCTGATATTTGCCCGGAAGGACTGGGGCCGGGTCGCCTTTGTCGCGATGCTGGTGTTCTACCAGCTGTGGTACAACCCGCTCAATTTCGCCTGGTCCCGCCAGTCACAGGCCTCGATGGAACGAATGGCCGCGCTGGTCCGCAAGCATGATGGCGGCGGCGGATTGCTGGTCTATGATGGGCCACCGTATCTGTATTCGATGGCAAACAAGGCGCCGCTCAGCCCGCTGACTTTCCCCCACCATCTCAATCATTCAGTCGAGCGTAATGTCAGTCACCTTGATACCCACGCCGAACTGAAGCGGATCATCGCCCACGGCCCAGGTGTGGTGGTGATCGCGCTCTACCCCCTCAACAAGCCGATCAACCAGGATTCCTATGCCTTGATCCGGGCCTATGCCAATCGCTATTGCCGGATCGTGGGGACCGACATTCACTATGAGATGCGGATGAAGTGGCCGATGGTGATCTTCGGTGATTGCCTGCCGCCCAAGGCGCAAGCTTTGTCTAAGGGCGATTGACAGACAGCGCATACCGTTCGTCGAAAGTTGATGACGGCGCTGCCTTGCGCGTTACTAGAGGTGCCATATCCAGTCGGAAGGCCTCATGCGTAAATTTGCTCTCATCACATTGCTGGCTTTGTGCCTGACGGCCTGCGCGTCTGTTGCGCCGCTTGCCGCCCTCCCCGCTGATAATGACATGCGCGTGGAGCAGGACCCACCGCCGCAGCAGCCCGCGCCCTTGGCTGATCTGGTCAAGACGGTAGACATCCCGTTCGAGAGCTTCACGCTGGCTAATGGCCTCACCACCTTGGTTCATACTGATCGCAAGGCGCCGATCGTCGGGGTGACGGTCTATTACCGGGTCGGTTCGAAAAGTGAGCCCAAGGGGCGCACCGGCTTTGCCCATCTGTTTGAACATCTGATGTTCGGCGGCTCTGAAAACGTCCCCAATTTCGATATCCCGCTGGAGGGCGCAGGCTCCACCACTACCAATGGCAGCACTTCATATGACCGGACCAATTATGTCGAGACGGTGCCCACCGGCGCGCTTGATCTGGCCTTGTTCATGGAGAGCGACCGGATGGGCCATCTGCTCGGTGCGGTAACCCAGGACAAGCTCGACAAGCAGCGCGGCGTAGTAAAAAATGAAAAGCGCCAGGGCGACAACGAACCCTATGGACTGACCGAATATGCCCTTGGCGACGGGCTGTTCCCGGTCGGCCACCCGTATCGCCACTCGGTCATCGGCTCGATGGCGGATCTTGATGCTGCCAGCCTTATCGATGTGCGCAAGTGGTTCACGGATAATTATGCGCCAAACAACGTCGTGCTGGCGCTGGCTGGTGATATCGACGCCGCAACTGCCCGGCCCATGGTCGAAAAATGGTTCGGCGCGATCCCGCGCGGACCCGAAGTTCGCAAGGTCAGCGCGCAGCCCGTAACCCTTGCCGCACCGGTTAGGCGCGAGATGATGGATCAGGTTCCCGTTACGCGGCTGATGCGCGTGTGGAGCGGTCCGGGGCTTGGCCAGGCCGATGCCATAGCGCTCGACGCGGGCATGCGCGTGCTGGGCGGCCTGGCCAGTTCGCGGCTCGACAATGCGCTGGTCCGAGGCGAGCAGCTGGCCGTATCTGTAACCGCCTATTCGATGCAACTCGAACAGCTGAGCATGTTGCAAGCGACGATGGACGTGAAGCCCGGGGTTGATCCTGCCGTGGCCGAAAAGCGCTTTGACGCGCTGATCGCGCAATACATTGCCGAAGGGCCGACCGAAGACGAGGTTCGCCGCGCGGCGACCACCGCGGTATCAAGCCAGCTGGGTTCGCTGGAGCAAGTCGGCGGCTTTTCCGGCAAGGGCGCGCAGCTGGCCGAAGGGCTGCTTTATGCAGGCGATCCCGCGCAGTTCAAAAAGGATCTCGCCGGCACCGCTGCTTTGATCCCGGCAGAGGTGCGCGCCGCACTGCAACGCTGGCTGACCCGTCCGGCCTTCTCGCTGACTATCAGTCCCGGCTCCCGCACCGAAAAAGGCGAAGTCATGGGCGGCTGGGGCGATGAAGCGACCTCGCCCAAGATCGCGCCTGATGCCAAGCAGCGCGCGCCCAGGCTTGCCACTGGGCCAAAGCGCACTGCGCCGCCGGTTGCGCCGGTTGGCGTGATGAGTTTCCCGGCAGTTGAGCGTTTCACGCTATCTAACGGTATTCCAGTGGCGCTTGCACGCCGCACTGCAGTGCCGACGGTGCTTGTCAGCCTCAACTTTGACGCCGGTTTCGCCGCCGATGCGCAGGATACCCCCGGCACCCAATCGCTGATGCTGGGCCTGCTCGATGAAGGTACAGCCAGCCGCGATGCCATCGCTATTGCCGAAGAACAGGAGCGGCTGGGCGCGCGGGTCAGCGCTGGGGCGGGACTGGATTCCAGTGCGATCATGCTCAGCGCATTGGTGCCCAATCTGGCGCCGTCACTGGCGTTGATGGCCGATCTGACCCGCAACCCCGCCTTCAAGGCCGAGGATGTTGCGCGGGTGAGGGACCAGCAGCTGGCCGAGATCGCACAGATCACCGCATCTCCGCGTGGCCTGGCTACCCGCAGCCTCGGCCCGTTGCTGTTCGGTGCTGGCCATCCCTATGGTCTGCCTGGCGATGGGCTGGGCGAAACCGCAGCAGTGGCCGCGCTGACGCCTGAGGCCTTGCGCGCGGCCCATACCAAATGGCTGAGGCCTGATCTGGCTCGGATCACCGTGGCCGGCGATATCACTATGGCAGAGCTGAGGCCGCTGCTCGAAGCCGCATTCGGTGGGTGGCAGCCCCCGGCGATGCCCAGGCCTCTCAAATCCCTTAGCGCCGCCATCCCTGCCGCGCGCCCGCGGATCGTGCTGATCGACCGGCCAAACTCCCCCCAATCGGTGATCGTGGCGGGCCGGGTTCTGGGCCTCACCGGGCGCGATTTGGGGCTGGAGGCGATTGATCTTGCCAATGAAGTGCTTGGCGACGGGTTTCTTTCGCGGCTCAATATGGATCTGCGCGAAGACAAGGGCTGGAGTTATGGCGTGCGGACTGGCGTTTCTAGCCCGCTCGGCCCGCGCACGCTGACGTTGCTCGCGCCGGTCCAGTCGGACCGCACCGGCGATTCGATCAAACTGCTGCTCGCCAATATGAAGGCGCTGGGCGGCACTCGCCCGGTCGATCAGCAAGAGCTTGCCCGGGTCACTGATGGCAATATCCGGGGTCTACCCAACCGCTTTGAAACCAGCGCCCAGGTTCTCGGCGCGATCATCGCCAATGACCGATTGAGCCGTCCGGATGATTACTATGCCACCCTGCCCAGCCGCTACCGGGCGATTGACGCAGCCGCGCTCAACGCCGCCGCACGGCAATGGCTCCAACCCGAAGGCCTGACTTTTGTAGTTGTCGGCGATCGCAAACTGGTCGAACCGCAGCTAAAGGGCTTGGGCCTTGCGGTAGAGATTGCGCCGGGTGTTGACAGCGGCGCGGGAAAAGATTGATACCTGTTTGCAACCTACCCCTCCCCTTTAGGGGAGGGGCTTGATTTGAGCAATTGTTTTGCATTTTGAGGAGATTCCCATGTCTGTTGCCGGCACTTATGATTGCGTGATCAAATCGCCGATGGGCGACCAGAAGAGCAAATTCACCGTTGCCGTTGATGGTGACAGTTTCACCGGCGGAATGGCGGGCGGCATGGGCTCGATGGAAGTCGAAGGCGGCGCGGTTAGCGGCAACACGCTGACCTGGAAGATGAACATGACCGTGCCAATGCCAATGACGCTGGATTGCGATGCCACCATTGATGGCGACAGCATCACCGGCAACGTCAAGGCAGGCGCCTTTGGCACCTTCCCGCTAAGCGGCACCCGCGAGGCCTGATTTTTCGGCTATGCGAATGAGAACGGGCGCCGGAGTGATCCGGCGCCTTTCTTTTAGTTGTGATATTCTAGCAAATACAATGCTTGCAAACAGTCAGCATCCAAAGCAGTATCGGGGAAAGCACGAAGGCGATGCGCTAAGATGCTTGCGGGTAGGGGCGATTTCGGATGCCAGGGGTTAGGTTTTTTGGGGCCCTTGGGCTGTCCGCGGCATTGGTTGCCAGTCCGCTTCTGGCCGACGAGCCTGCTTCAGTTCCCACCGTCCAAATCTGCGAACTGCACGTCTGGCCGGGCAATGATTTACGCTCCATCTACAGTGGTTGGTTTCATGGCGGAATCGTAGATGGCGCAGTACAAGGCCGCGACGGATACAGACCGCTGCCCAGCCGTCCGCTGACAGCAGAGCGCCAGGTAGAGAGACTGCGCGGTCTGCCGATCGCGCAATTGCTGGGGCTTACCGAGTATGCCGTGGTGATCCATGACCAGCCGCTTGACAGTCGAACCTTGCGCACCACGCCGGGCCGCCTCGCCCCCGATACCGTTCCGTGTTATGCCGAGCTGGCCGTCGACGATGTGTTCTTTCAGGAAGATATAATCGATGGCCGCTTTCTGAAGTTGCTGTTCCGGTTTCGCAAATTCGATGGCACTGCGACACCTTCGCGCAGCTTCGGGACTTACATCCAGCGCCGCCTGACCCTGTTTCCGCCCAAGACTCCAGAATCCGACGCGCAAGCCGGGCTGGACGAACTGGTAGCGCAATATGGCGATGCGGTGACCGAATTTGGGCAGGCACTTGCCAAGCCGCCGAAAGCTTCCCGCAAACGCAAATAATCGAGCCTGAATGGAAATCGCTATGAATATCCGCCTAGTTTCCGTTGCCTCAGCCATCGCATTGGCTGCTATGTGCAACGCCGCATTTGCCCAGACAGCCGCTGCGCCTGACCAGGCACCTGTAGTTGCGGCCTCTGCGGTCGCAGTGCCAACCGCAGCCCCCAATACCCAAGGCCTCCTTCCGACCGCGCCCGCCGATGGCTGTGAGCTGCACATTTGGCCAGCTGAACGGATGACCGCGATTACCACCGGCTGGCTTGGCGGCGGGCTGCTTGATGCCGCGCTGAACAGCGGCAAGGATGCCAACAACAAGACCCTGATGGCCAGCGCGCTTGACAGCCCCAGCCAGCTTGATGCGCTGCAATCGCTCGAGCTGCGCACCATGATGAACCTTTCTCCCGGCACCACGATCATCCGGCACGAGGCTGCGCTGGAACGCAAGACGATGAACAAGGTGAAGACCCGTCGTTCGGATTCAGCAGCACAGTGCTATTCAGAACTCATCGTCGCCGATGTGTTTTACCAGAAGGCAGCGATCTATGGCCGCTCGCTGCGCACGCTGTTCATGTTCCGCAATTTTGGCGCAGATCAGAAGATCGACAGGGAATACAAGGCCTGGGGCGGTAATGGCCTGAAGCTGTTCCCGCCGAAGGAAGGCGAAGACGCGATCGCGGCGCTGGATGAGCTGGTCGGCGTATACAAGAAGAACTTCGATGAATACGCCCGCAACGCGCGCAAGGCACTCGCAGCACCGGCTGTCAGGCGCTGATCTGCCATCGTAACTGGCTGTCGCGCAAATTTGCGCGGCAGCTGGTTACCCCAGCCCCTTCTTCACCGCCGCATTGACCAGCTGCGGGTTGCCTTTGCCCTGCATCGCTTTCATCGTCTGGCCGACGAAAAAGCCGAACAATGCCTCCTTGCCGCTGCGATATTCGGTGACTTTCTCGGCATTGTCGGCGAGTATTTTGGCAACTGCATCGTCGATTGCGCCGGTGTCTGAGGTCTGCTTCAACCCCTCGCGCTCCACAATCGCCCCCGCGCCGTCACCGCTCTCCAGCATCTTCTCGAACACCTGCTTGGCGATCGAACCCGAGATCGTCCCGTCACCGACCAGCGCCAGCAATTCAGCGGCCTGAGCCGGGCTGACCGGCGAGGTATCGAGCGTCTTGCCCAGCCGGTTAAGCGCGCCGAACAGTTCGGAGGTCAGCCAGTTGGCCGCCTGCTTGGCGACGTCAGCTTGCGGCTTGCCCTGCTTGGCGGCGCATTCACCCAGCAGCGCTTCGAACCAGCGTGCGGTATCAACCTCGGCAGTCAGGATATCGGCATTGTAGGCGGACAGCCCCAGCGCGGTTTCATAACGCAGCCGCTTGGCATCGGGCAGTTCAGGCAAGCTCGCGCGGCATTCCTCGAGGAAGCTGTCCTCCAGCACCAAGGGCAGCAGATCGGGATCGGGGAAGTAGCGGTAATCATGCGCATCTTCC
>JANOKC010000022.1:0-9966 GCA_031419035.1 Novosphingobium sp.
CCATGCAGCAGGTCGTGGGCATTATCCAAGAATGGATGAGCGAAGAAGGGCAGCAAAAGCGCGAAGCGGGCGGCGAACTGTGCGGAACCATGCGGCATGGTGCCAATGAATCTACGCTGGCGGGCAACAGCCATGTTGCGCAGATCTATGGCAGCACAAGAATTTTTGAGCGTCATCGCCATCGGTATGAAGTCAACACCGCCTACCGTGAGCGTTTGGAAGCCAATGGGCTGATCTTTTCCGGCATGTCGCCAGATGGAGAGCTGCCTGAGATCATTGAAAGGCCCGATCATCCATGGTTCGTCGGCGTGCAGTTCCATCCTGAACTGAAGAGCAGGCCTTTTGAGCCTCATCCCCTGTTTGCCGGTTTCATCGCAGCTGCCTTGCTCCAGGCACGAATGGTCTGATTCTAAGGGTTGGGCGGGGCGGTTCAATATCCAAAACTTGTATAAACACGACAGACTTCAAAGGTTATTGAGGTAAGTTAACGGAGCTTGGCAGAAAGCCCTTGCAAACTCCTGCGTGCATCCGGTAGCCCAAAGCCACTGTTAGGAATTCCCTTAATCCGGCCTGGTCGCACCATCGTTCGGAGTAAAGTTACAATCTGCGTTGCCGCCCGACATGCTGCATAATCTTGTGCGCGATCTAAGCATAACGCCCAAAGAAATTTCCGGAAAATTTTGCGCTTACGCAATCGTAACCCATTTCGTATGGGATTCGTTGCGCTTCACAGGTGCATGTGGCGCCAAGGGCAAAGTCGAAACCTTGGTGCAAAACTTTTGAGCTTGTCGGCTCTGACCGTCTTCTGCGACCCGGGCGATCATGAGATGACAGGGCGGTGCGCAAGCGTCGCGGAGGTGAGGCTTTCGAGCCTCACCTCCAAACCAACTTAGTTAATTTGTGTCAGTAGTCAGGCGGCTGCGCTAGTGTCGTCGTCAGCGGCACCTGGCACGATCGCCAAGCTCCGTTGCGTGCCAACGGCGATTTTCTTCGGTTTCATTGCCTCTGGCACTTCGCGGATAAGATCAATGGTCAACAGCCCATCTTCCAGATTTGCTGCCTCAACCAGAACAAAATCAGCCAGTTCAAAGCGCCGTTCGAACCCGCGCTGTGCAATTCCGACATGAAGGAATTGGCTGTCACCGGCTTCATCCCCTTTGCGGCCTTGCACGACCAGCAGGTTCTGTTGGGCAGTTATTTCGATATCAGCTTGCTTGAACCCGGCCACGGCAAGGGTGATCCGATAAGCATCTTCGCTGCGGCGCTCAATATTGAAGGGAGGGTAGTTGTCGCCGCCAGCGCTTCGCGAATGGTTTTCCAGCAGATCAAACAGTCGGTCAAACCCGACGGTGGTGCGGCGATAAGGCGTAAAATCAAACCGGTTCATGGCAAAAATCCTCAACTGAGCAATCTTCAAACTTTCCGAAGCCCGTTTCCGGCACTCCGATGCGATGTCATCCCCATGCAGGCCATGACACCACCAACGAGATATGATAGCTGGGCAGTCTTTCAAGGGGTGGAATAACCACATCGAAGGAAACCGCATGGCATCGCCAAAAATCGAGATATACTCCAAATGGGGTTGCCCCTATTGCTATCGCGCCAAAGGGTTGCTTGATGCCAAGGGCGTTACCTACAATGAATATGACATAACCATGGGAGGGCCAAAGCGCGCCGAAATGGTTGAGCGCGCGCCCGGAGCAACCACTGTCCCGCAAATTTTCATTGATAATGTGGGAATCGGCGGCTGCGAAGAACTCTTCGCGCTTGATTCCGCCGGCAAGCTCGACCCGCTGATGGATCGCTAAACCATGTCCCGGATAGCAGTGCTGCAAATGACCACCGGGATCGATCCGGCGGGCAATGCTGCGACACTGGTTGGTGCAGTCGGAGCTGCGGCGATGGCGGGGGCAGAGATGGTCTTTACCCCTGAAATGTCAGGGCTGCTTGATCGCAATCGCGAACGGGCGAGCGCGCATATCGTGGCCGAGGTGGACAATCCTGTTCTGGCCGCCGTTCAAGAGGCTGCCGCGCGGGCCGGGGTTTGGGTGGCTATCGGATCATTGGCAGTGCTGCGCGATGATGGCCGCTGGGCCAACCGCTCATTGCTGGTCAATGCCAGCGGCGAGGTGGCAGCCCGCTATGACAAGATACATATGTTTGATGTCGATCTGGCCAGCGGTGAAAGCTGGCGCGAATCGAGCGCTTATGCACCGGGCGAGGCGCTGGCGGTGGCCGAGACGCCGATTGGGCGGCTTGGCCTGACGATCTGCTATGATTTGCGCTTTCCCGCGCTGTTTGAAGCATTGGGACAGGCGCGCTGTGATGCGATCGCTATCCCAGCCGCCTTCACCGTGCCCACCGGGGCGGCGCATTGGCATATCATCCAACGCGCCCGCGCGATCGAGGCCAGCGCTTTTGTTATCGCTGCTGCGCAAGTTGGCACTCATGAGGACGGCCGCAGCACCTATGGGCACAGTCTGGCGATTGATCCATGGGGCGATGTGTTGCTCGACATGGGCGGCGAGGCGGCGGGAATAGGGTTCGTCGATCTCGATCTGACGCGGATTGGCGAAGTGCGCAGTCAATTGCCCAGCCTTGCAAATCGCCGCATTATTCCCGATCTAGCGGCGCAGTGATTGTATTTGATCTTGAATGCCAATTGGCGGGACACCGGTTTGAAGGCTGGTTCGGCTCTACCGATGAGTTTGCGCGGCAATCCGGTGCAGGGCTGGTCGAATGCCCGCAATGCGGCTCATCAGCAGTGGTCAAGGCGCCGATGGCTCCCAATGTCAGCCGTAAAGGCAACCAGAATGCGCCGGTTGCACAGCCAGTCGCCGCGCTGCCAGTGGCAGCTGGGACATTGCCGCCAGAGGCTGCCAGAATGATGCAGGCGATGGTGCAGATGCAGGCCGAAGTGCTCAAGCAATCGCGCTGGGTGGGTGACAAATTCGCTGAAAAGTCGCGCGCAATCCACTATGGCGAAGACAAGCCCGAAGTGATCCACGGTCAGGCGACCACCGATCAGGCAATCGAGCTGATCGAAGAGGGGATCACGCTAACCCCGCTGCCCTTTCCGATTGCTCCGCCGGACGAACTCAACTGATTGCCAGCGCCTGCCTGCCTGCCTAATAGAACCGCGTGCGCCCGTAGCTCAGCCGGATAGAGCACCAGATTCCTAATCTGGGGGCCATGGGTTCGAATCCCGTCGGGCGCACCACTTCTTTATTGGCCTCAAGCGCCGGTCGGCCGGTTGGCCAAGCGGACCCTTCAGGATCCTCATCAATCAGCCGTCTACTTGCAAAGCCCCGCGCCGGATTTGGTCGGCTTCCATCGATTTGAACAACGCAGTGAAATTGCCCTCGCCAAAGCCTTCATCCTTCTTGCGCTGGATGAATTCGAAGAAAACCGGGCCAACCATGGTTTGCGAGAAAATCTGGAGCAGCAGCCTCGGGTCATCATTCTCGGTCGAGCCATCAAGCAGGATGCCGCGGCTCTGCAAAGCTTCGACGGGTTCGCCGTGGCCGGGCAGGCGCTCGGTCAACATCTCGTAATAGGTTGTGGGCGGGGCAGGGGCGAAGGGCGTGCCGAGCGCTTTGAGCTTGTCCCAGGCTGCGTAAAGATCATCGCAGGAGAAGGCGATATGCTGAATACCCTCGCCATTATAGGCGCGAAGATATTCCTCGATCTGGCCACCTCCCTTCTGCCCCTCCTCGTTGAGCGGGATGCGGATTTTGCCGTCGGGCGCGGTCATCGCCTTGCTGGTCAGGCCGGTATATTCGCCCTTGATGTCGAAATAGCGGATCTCGCGGAAGTTGAAGATCCGCTCATAGAAGGCGGCCCAATGCGCCATTCTTCCGCCGTAGAGGTTGTGGGTTAGGTGATCGATGAGCTGCATGCCAGCGCCAACCGGATTGCTATCAACGCCCGCTTCATAGATGAAGTCGATGTCGTAGATGCTCAGGCCGTCACTGCCGTAGCGATCGATCAGATATATGATTGAGCCGCCAATTCCGCGGATCGCAGGCAGGCGCAGTTCCATTGGGCCGGTGCGGACCTCGACTGGCTCTGCGCCGCGTTCAATCGCCAGAGCATAGGCCTTGGCCGCGTCACGCACCCGAAATGCCATGCCGCAAGCCGAAGGGCCGTGTTCGGCGGTGAAATAAGCTGCCGGGCTACGCTGCTCGTAGTTGGCGATGAGGTTGATTTCGCCCTGCCGCCACAGTTCGACGTTCTTGGACCGGTGCCGCGCAATCCGGGTGAATCCCATTGCCTGAAACACGGGTTCCAGCACTCCCATTTCAGGAGCTGACAATTCAATGAATTCGAAGCCGTCTAGGCCAAGCGGGTTGTCGAACAGGTCGGTCATGCTAGTCATCCAGCTATAGTTTCAACAGAAACCAGTTTGGGGATAGTTGCACGGGATTGTCAAGCCCTGAAGCGCTGCGCATTGGGCTATGGTCTGCACTGTGTCTCTATGTCGTCTCGAACAATAGGGAGCCAGGTCATGCTTGGAACTACGTTGATCAATCATATTGCATTTGTGTGCTGCGAAGACGCCTCCCTTGCCGTTGGCAGGCAGCGGACCTGGATCACCTCCCTCTGCGAAATGTACGTCGTGATGAGCCGCGCCGTGCGAACTGAATTCGATAATCGCATTGATCCCGTGGTTTAAGTAATTGTTCCAGAAGAATTTTCAGCGCGAGACTTTCTTGACTCCAGCCAGGTAAGTGCCGAATGAGCCGATCAAATTGACTACCGGTAGGCAACAGCTTTCACAAAAGTTGGATCAATATGAGATTTAGCACTTGAATCACTGAATCATTTGTGATTCTTAGGGCAAATGAAGCACGGCCAAGGCAAACCGCAGATCGCAAAAGAAGGGCTGACGCAAGGCGTTGCTCTGGTTTGCCTGCTTCTGCTGGGCGGCATGGTGCTTGCCGGACCTAGCGGGTTGCTGGCCTGGAGTGAAAACAATCGCTTGCTGGCTGAACGCCAAGCAGAACTGAAGCAGCTCGTTGCTCAGCAGGTTGAACTTAAAAATCGCGTCGCTCTGCTCGATCCGCGCCGGGCCGATCCCGATCTTGCCGGTGAATTGTTGCGTAGCAACCTCAACGTCATACACCCCGATGAAATGGTCATGCTGCTCAACTGAGCATTCGCAGGGCAATAACGGGCAAATTTCAAAATACGTATGTGGCAGTTTCCCTAAGGCAAGCTTGGCCCTATAGGCAGGCCAACAATCTGCCTCAGGGGACAAGATTTTGGCCAAGCCTGCCACTGCTCGCAAGAGATCTGCCAAACCAGCGGCAGGTGACGTAGACTTTGCGCTCCGTAGTCTTCAGCAAACGCATGCCGGCAACAAGCGATTCGCGGCGAGCGATGCCGAATTGCTGCATTTCTATGAGCAGATGCTATTAATCCGCCGGTTTGAGGAACGGGCCGGGCAGCTTTATGGCCTCGGATTGATCGGCGGGTTCTGCCACCTCTATATCGGTCAGGAGGCGGTGGCGGTCGGGCTTCAATCTGCTCTGGATGCGGAACGCGACAGCGTAATTACCGGTTACCGCGATCATGGTCACATGTTGGCCTATGGAATTGATCCCAAGGTTATCATGGCCGAGCTGACCGGGCGACAGGCCGGGATTTCGCATGGCAAGGGCGGCTCGATGCACATGTTCAGCGTCGAGCATAAGTTTTACGGTGGCCACGGCATCGTCGGCGCTCAGGTCTCGCTTGGCGCGGGCTTGGCGTTTGCGCATAAATACCGCGAAGATGGCGGGGTTTGCATGGCATACTTCGGCGATGGTGCTGCCAACCAGGGCCAGGTCTATGAAAGCTTCAACATGGCCGCGCTGTGGAAGTTGCCGATCATATTCGTGATCGAGAACAACGGTTATGCAATGGGCACGGCGGTTAAGCGCAGCTCGGCAGAGACCGAGTTCTACCGCCGCGGCACGGCGTTCCGTATCCCGGGGATGGAAGTGAACGGGATGGATGTGCTTGAAGTTCACGCCGCGGCCAAAGTTGCGCTTGATTTTGTTCGCGGCGGCAATGGTCCGGTGCTGATGGAGCTCAGCACCTATCGCTATCGCGGCCACTCGATGTCCGATCCGGCCAAATATCGCAGCCGCGAAGAAGTGCAAGACATGCGCGACAACCACGATCCGATCGAGGCCGCGAAGACTGAACTTTTGGCGCGCGGGATTGGTGAGGACAAGCTCAAGGATATCGACAAGCGGATTCGTAGCAATGTCTCAGAAGCTGCTGATTTTGCAGAGAACTCACCCGAGCCAGAATTGCCAGAACTCTACACCGATGTGCTGGTGGAGAGCTACTGATGACGATTGAACTCAAGATGCCTGCGCTTTCTCCGACGATGGAGGAGGGCACGTTGGCCAAGTGGCTGGTGAAGGAAGGCGACACAGTCAAATCCGGCGATATCCTCGCCGAGATTGAGACTGACAAGGCGACGATGGAATTCGAAGCCGTTGACGAAGGCGTGATTGGCCAAATCCTGATCCCAGAGGGCAGTGAAGGCGTCCCGGTCGGAACAGTGATTGCGGTTATGAGTGGGGATGGGGAGGCTGTTGCAGCGCCTGGTGTTCCGGTAGCACCACCTGCGGCCGAAGTCCGTGAAACTGCGCCTCCCGCCCCAAAAGTTCGCAAGGCAGATCCGACTGTCCTGCCCGGCACCAACATGAAGACATCCACCGTTCGCGAAGCGTTGCGCGATGCGATGGCCGAGGAAATGCGCCGCGATCCGCGCGTTTTCGTGATGGGCGAGGAAGTTGCCGAGTATCAGGGCGCTTACAAAGTCACGCAGGGTCTGCTTGAAGAGTTCGGACCTAAGCGGGTGATCGACACGCCCATCACCGAATATGGTTTTGCGGGAATCGGCACCGGAGCGGCGATGGGTGGGCTTCGTCCGATTATTGAGTTTATGACTTTTAACTTTGCCATGCAAGCGATTGATCATATTATCAATTCGGCGGCTAAGACCAATTTCATGTCAGGTGGGCAGATGCGTTGCCCGGTGGTGTTCCGTGGTCCCAATGGCGCCGCGACGCGGGTTGGGGCGCAGCACAGCCAGAATTATGGTCCGTGGTATGCCAACGTCCCGGGGCTGGTGGTGATCGCGCCCTATGACGCAGCAGTTGCAAAGGGGCTACTAAAGGCCGCAATTCGCAGCGAAGATCCGGTGGTCTTCCTTGAAAACGAGCTGGTTTATGGGCGCAGTTTTGAGCTGCCCGAACTCGATGATCACGTTTTACCGATTGGCAAGGCGCGGATCATGCGCGAAGGCTCGGACGTTACTATCGTCAGCTATTCGATCGGGGTCGGACTGGCACTAGATGCTGCCGAGACACTCGCCGCAGAAGGTATCAACGCCGAGGTGATAGACCTGCGAACGCTGCGTCCGCTTGACCGCGAGGCGGTGCTGACCAGCCTTGCCAAAACCAACCGCCTGGTCGTGGCCGAAGAGGGTTGGCCGGTTTGCGGCATTGCGTCCGAGATTATGGCGATCTGCATGGAAGAAGGCTTCGATCATCTCGACGCCCCAGTCTTGCGGGTCTGTAACGAGGATGTGCCGCTTCCCTATGCCGCAAATCTGGAAAAGGCCGCACTGATTGACGCAGCGCGTATTGCAGCGGCGGTGCGGCAGGTCTGCTACCGCTGAGTTAACTGCAAGTTGCAACCGGATCGGGCGATGCTGTGTTGCGTTGCCTGATTCCCGACAGATCCCGGCTGTCTCGGACGGTAAATGCTGCAGTGGTCTTGATTTCGGTGCTCCCGACAAAGCTTGCCGATACCAGCGGCAGATAATCGTAAACAATCTCGACAAAGATCACCGCACCCTTCTCCTCGGCAGAGATTTCTTCGCCGACGGGGCCCATGCCGTTCGGCATGGTCTGATTTTCCGTGCCATAGTTGGAAGTGAACAGCTTATCGCCATCGCAGCGCTGCCAATGGATGAATTGTGCGCCCTGTGCGGGGGAGCCCGAAGGGCAAACTCCATCAATACAATGGGTCGCTTCATCGAAGATTTCCAGGCTGCTGATGATCACGCGGCCGCGGGTGTACAGCGCCATTCGATTGCCACCCTGGATGCCTGCGCCAACCAGCACATCGTTGATGTCGCTCTCATAGATCTTGCGATCCTCCAGCGTCGATGTATCGCCAATGCGCGAAGCGTTGTCTGCAATGTGCACCGCCAACTGGCCGATTTTCATCTGCGTCGCTGCCAAATTGGCGATCTCAACACCCCATAAGCCGGCACCCAGCAGAAACGGAGCGCCCAAGGCAAACTCAGTCATGGCCACACCAGAGCGGCTGCGGCGCAAACGCGAGAGGAATCCCATAACACTCATATGCAATTGCTCGTCGTTGTGGCCAATTCGCCTTGCATGCCATAGGGTTGGTTGCGCAGAACGGTGTTGCTCTCCATCGTGAAGTTGTCGGTCTGGCCAGGAATGAACCGTGCTATGGGAAGCAGGCGGGGGTAAGTGACAGTCACCTTATAGAGCACCGCATCGCGCGCGCCGCCCATGCCCGCCATGCCGCGATCAGAATCCCAGTTGCTATTGTTGTTGGCGTCCTCAAACGGCTCGTTGCTGTCGCAGACCCCGTTGCCGTTCAAGTCTGAGAAGTCCTCGGCGGTGTTTACGCCTGAAAAGCTGGCATATGCCATCCGGCTGAACTGCAGCGTTGAATTGGGCGAAATTGCGCGGACTGCCCGCGTAACATTGCCGTCAAGCGCGGCCGCATTGGATGCCGCGCCCTCAATTGTCGAATTGCGCGCAGACTGTTGCACTGCCCCTTGCAGCATCGTGCTGGTATACATGTTATGGCCAAGATCGAATAATCCCAGTACCATCATCAGCAGAACCGGCATCACCAGCGCGAATTCGACTGCTGTCATGCCATCTTGATCATGGCGCAGGCGGGCGAGTGTCGACTGGATCATTTGGAAATCCTCAGATCCCCGAGCGCAGCTGCGATTTTGTTGAAAGCATCGTTGAGCTGCGCCGAATCCGCGGCTTCGAATGAATGGCCAGGACCGGCACATTCCGTCATCATCGGAGTGAGCGCCGTGCCAAAGCCGATCACCCAGACTGTGATGTTGCGCTTTTTGACTTCGGCGCAGGCGACGGAAAACCTGTTCTCTACGGTTTGCACCAGAGTGGTTGATGAGGTCGCCGACCAGCGGCGTTGGTCCAGCGGCTCTACCCCATAGGCGCCATAGGCGATGTCGTAAGGCTCGGTCTGTCCGTCGGTCAGAAAGATCAGGTTTCTGCTGGTCGTCTTGCCATCAATGTCAGCATTCTCGGTTGTGAACAGCCCGGTAGACGAGATCAGCCTGCCACCCCAGATCATGCCGATATCGTGATAGGTCGTCCCCGAAGGCGTGACAGTCGCCAGATAGGTGTTGAGGTCCGAGGTGTCCATTTCATCAAGCAGTCGCGCTGGCGCAGGGCATGCTGCCATGTTTGGCACCCAGCTGGGCTGGAAGAACCACGGATCGGTTGTGACAACGGCGGCCGGTGTGAATGATCCGGTTGCATCGGAATTGAGCGAGCGTTCATAGATAACGTTGGGATACATCGGTCGCCATTGCGTGTCCGGGTTTCCGGCAGTCGGCACCAGATCGAGATCGAGATCAAGCGCGCGGCTGAGATCGACATTGTCCCAGTCGGTAATTTCGTAGGTGGTGCGTTCTTCCATGCAGCCGCTGGTATCTGCGCGCCAATTGCTCACGTCGCGGGCAATCGGGGCATAGCGATAGCGTTGCTGCGTGCGGGTATAGGGTATTGTTATTTCGTCAAATTCGTCGATGTAATTATCATAAGTTGTCGATTTTACCTGACAGCTCGCACCGTTTAGTTCCACCCAATAGGCATCGCCATTGGTGACCCTGCGATAATGTTTGGTGGTTTTGGTTCCGGCTGGCGGGCCGACATAGGG
>JANOKC010000023.1:0-2344 GCA_031419035.1 Novosphingobium sp.
ACTCGATCCGGTCGTCTGCGGCCTGGGCGGGCAGATCTCGGGGCGGGTCCATACCCTTGCTCTGGCCCTGGCGCTGGGACGCAAGGCGCTGTTCATTGGCCTCGCCGACCCACCCTATGGCCAGTCGCTCACCCCGCTTCACTCCCCCGAAGTGCTGCCCGGCGATCACAAAAAGGTTCCGCTAGCCGACCTGACTGTCGCTCAGAACGATCCGGTTGTCCGCTACGATCCGTTGCACTTGACCATCGGAGCGCCCGGGTTCGATGCGGTCCTGCTGGCGCGCGTGTCAAAGCGGCTCGGCACAGACATCCCCGACCGGCTGCTCCTAGAAGGGCTGATATTCAACTGGATGAAGCCGACCGCGGCTATGGCGTCGTTCTGCGAGTCCGAACGACTGCGACTGGGCATCGACGGAACAACCCTGGGCGTCCATTTCCGGCGCGGCGACAAGGCGGTGGAAACAGCCTTTGTGCCCGCGGCGGAAATTAACCGCCAGATTGCCGCAATTCACCGGCAATGGCCGTTCTTGAGTCTGTTCCTGGCCAGCGACAGCCCGCTTGCAACCCAGGAGATCGTCTGCCCAGACGGCGTCCGGCTGCTCTTCGATGCAGGTGAGAAGCGTTACAACAACGCGAATCACAAGATGCTGATCGCTTCGCCGGACCTGGCTGACGAGGAAACCCAGGTGGCGTTCAAGAACATCATGTTGTTGGCAGCCTGCGGCGGTGCGGTCGGACAGGACAATGCCCATTTCGCGACCTTGGCTGCTGGCGCGATACTGGCGCGCGAGGGCAAGCCTGCGCGGATCGTGCTAATCGACGGACGAATTGCCGAAAGGAGCTCGCGGTTGCTGTCCGGCCGGTACCAGATCAAGCTGGCATTGCGCGCAGTCGCGCGGCGACTATTCCCGCACCTGACCGCGCGAGCGCGGGCAGCGCGGGGGGCCGCTGCCAAAGACATTACACCGTCCCCGCCTCGACGATCCGCCAGGCGCCGCTCTTGGCGCGGTACTTGAAGTAGCCGTTGGAAGCGCTGGCGAAGGTGTAGTTGTTGGCGCCAATCGGGTCGGTCACTTGCAGTCCGAAAGCCCCCGGCGCCGTCACCCGGCGGACGATATGGAAGGCCATGCCTTCGTACAGTCCGGTATTCGGCATGGTAATAGTCCGGTTCGCGGTCAGGGTTGCGTTCTGATACTGGATCTCATCCGATGTGGTAGTAGGGACCAACAAGGGATTGGGATCAGTCAACACCTGCCAATTCAGGCGAACGCGGCGGATCGCGAACAACTGTCCCAGGAAGGCGAAATACTGGGCGCGGTGTCCATCATCGCCGCCGCCAAGGTCGAGGATGTTAATTGAAGCGCGGGTCATCGAAGATCCCCGGCCGGGTTCGTCAGGCCAAGCTGCGAGAGAAGCTGCTTGCGAAGCGGATCCGACCAGATGAGCGCCAACGCCGCCAATCCTACCCCCGCCGGCAGCGCGAGAACAACGGTCCAGCCAGGGAATTGCCCGGATTTTGCAATTGCCGTCGCCGCTGCAATCGCAAAAATCATCAGCAGGAGCGCCGGGAGCCCGCGCCGAGGCAGCAGCTCGCGTAATGGCATCTGAAAATCGCGATGAAACGCGAAGGGGACCACCAGGCTTCCTCCAGCCAGCGCAACTGCTCCGGCAACCAACACGCCCCAGCCGCCGAACAGCTCACCGAGCAGCAGTCCAAGTGTCAAGGTTATGACCGCGATTGCGACATGGGACAGGATGTTCCAGCGCAAGCGGCCCAGCCCGACATTAAGCAGATAGGCAGGCAGCGCCAAGCAATTCAGCCACCAGGCACCAAGCTGGAGCATTGCGACAGCCAGAAAAAGGGCATCATACTCGCCCTTCCAAAGGACTAGAGCCAACGGCATTCCGGCGGCAATACACGCGAAATAGGGCAGCAGTACAAACAGCAGCAGATCGTAGGATTCACGATAGATTGCTCGCGACTGGTCTAGGCTCATTTCACTGCTGCGGGCGGCGACATGCGGCACCACTGCCATATAGGCGGCGACGATTACCGATCGAAACTGGAGCACGATCCGGTTCGCCATGTCGAAATAGCCGGTCAGCGCGAGACCCGAATAAGCCGTCAAGAAAACCTTGACGAGTGGTTCGAACAGCAGCTGTGCAATGCCTGAAATCTGCAACCCTCCGCCATAGAGGAACAGCTCTTTCAGGCGCGGGCCCTCGAAGCCGAAATAGGCGCGCAGTGGCTGGCGCATCAGCACCAACAGGCAAATAGCTGCTCCGATCAGCAGAAATCCGGCCTGGGCGAGCTGCACCAAGCCCAGACCAGCCAAGCCAAGGCG
>JANOKC010000024.1:0-25679 GCA_031419035.1 Novosphingobium sp.
GCCCCAGATCGAGAACGCCCAGCCGGCTGGCGTAATCAAGGTTCTCACGTCGTCGGACTGCGATCCGATGCGTTCGCCGATCCCGAAGCTCGGCAGCGTTGGGACCAAGACCTGCAGGACGGCGCCGATTACGACTAACCAGCGGATCGATCGAGATTGTGAGGTGGTCTGGAATTTGGCGTTGGACATCATACCCTAACAAACGCTGGAGGGTTTGGTTCCTGGGATGTCCGCACAGACGCGATTAAAGAGTTCGTGGATGAGCTCCACGAATTCCGGGGACACAATACCACTTCCCCCAACACCCCTCACTCCCCCGCATCCACCAGCGCCTGCACCTGCTTGTAAAACGCCTCGCGGGCCGCTGGCTGCGGGCCTGCGTCGGCGCGGTGCCAGTTGGCGTTGGTGGCGATTACCAGCTTGCGTTTGGGATCGATGAAGATGCCTTGGCCGAAGATGCCCTGCGCGGCGACGCTGCCATCGTCGTAGGTCCGCCATTGGAAGCCGTAGCCCCGGCCTGGCTCGCCGGTTTCCTTCTGCTTGATTGTCGCTTGGCCCAGCCAGTCCGCGGGGGTGATCTGCTGACCACCTACTTTGCCATTGGCCAGCACGAACAGGCCGAATCGCGCGAAATCGCGGGTGGCGGCCTGGATGCAGCATCCGGCGATCTCATGCCCGGTCGCCCCTTGCAGCCAGGTGGCTTGCTGTTCCATCCCCGCAGGCTGCCAGATCTTTTCTTGCAGATACTGCGCCAGCGGCCTTTTCGTGGCGGATGAAACCAGCACGCCGATCAGATTGGTCTCACCCGTATTGTAATGCCACACGGTGCCGGGCGAATGGGCGCGCGGCAGCTTGCGCAAGTAACTGACGGTGGCGTCAACGCCTGGATCTGGTTTGGCGTAGACAAACAGCGATACGTCAGAGGCGGGGTCCTCGTAATCCTCGTTCCAGCGCACCCCCGATGACATGGTCAGGAGTTGGCGGATGCTGACATCGTCGTAGGCGGAGCCTTTGAGGCCTGGGATATAGGCCGAAACCTTGTCTTCCAGGCTGTTGATCGCGCCGTCCTGCAGCGCCGCGCCGCGCCGACCAGAGTGGAGCTAAACGATTTGGCGACCGAGAAGCTGGTCCAGCGCCCCTTTGCGTCAAACCCAAGGCCATAGCGTTCAAACCGCAGCTTGCCGTCTTGCAGGATGACAATCGCGGCCGAGCGCTGCGAGGCCATGTATTGCTCGATCCCGGGGATGGTCAGCGGCTTGCCCGGCAGCAGCGGCAGCGGGGCGGCGGCAGGGGCCACCACGCGGGATCCGGCCAGCATCGGCAGCCGGTCAAACCCGCGAAAAACCGCGTCGCGCTGATCTTGCGACCATGTCAGGACATCAGCATTGGTCGGCATAGTGAGCAGAATACCGCGCGTTTCCTTGTCGAGACTGGCGAAGCCAAGCCCGCCTGCCGCCAGCACCAGACCCAGCGCCCCCAGGGCAATAGTTCGTTTCCGCATTCTTCTCTCCCCTTCGTGGCCGGATTTTGACCGATCACCTTGACAACAATGTCCGGAAATTACTTCAGCCGTCACCCTGAAACAAGTTCAGGGTGACGAACATGGAGTGGGTTCGCTTTTCCCTTTGGGCTGCAGTCATTCCCCCTTGCCCTTGTGCCCCATCAGCGGCAAAGGCCGCGCCATGCTTAGCACCCTGCCTCAACAGCCCGCCGATGCGCTGCTTGCGCTGATCAAACTCTATGCCGCCGATACCCGGCCGGACAAGATCGACCTTGGGGTGGGGGTTTACCGTACCGGGCAGGGCGATACACCGGTGTTCGGCGCGATCAAGGCGGCGGAACAGCGGTTGATCGATACGCAGGCTTCCAAATCCTATCTCGGACCAGAGGGCGACATGGGCTTTGTCCATGCGCTGATGCCGTACATCTTCGGCGCCGAAGACCCCACATTTGGGGGGCGGATTGACGGGATGCAGACCCCCGGCGGAACCGGCGCGGTTAGGCTGGCGGCGGCGCTGGCCCAGAAGGCGGGCGCAGTGCGGATCTGGATGGGCACGCCAAGCTGGCCCAACCACGCGCAGATCTATGCTGATCTGGGGCTTGAGCTGAAGGGCTTTGCCCATGCGACCGCTGCGGGCGTGACCGATATGGATGCCTTGCGCGGCGCTATTGCAGCGGCAGAGGCTGGCGATGCGATCCTGCTTCATGGCTGCTGCCACAATCCATCGGGCATCGATTACAGCCATGCTGAGTGGGACGAGATCGCCACATTGCTCGGCAATTCAGCGATGCTACCGCTGATTGATCTGGCCTATCAGGGGCTGGGCCAGGGGATGGAGGCTGACAGCTATGGCGTGCGGACCGTGTTGGCCGCCGTGCCCGAGGCGGTAATCGCCTATAGCTGCGACAAGAATTTCGGCATGTACCGCGACCGGGTCGGTGCGGCCTATGCGATGGTGGCTGAACCGGGCCAACTTGGCGCAGTGCTGTCCAACGGTCATTCGCTGGCCCGCGCCAGCTGGTCCATGCCGCCCGATCACGGCGCTGCAGCGGTGCGGATCATCCTGGAGGATGCAGGGCTGACCGCGCTGTGGCTGGACGAGCTGGATACGATGCGCGCCCGGATGAACCAGGTGCGCGAGCGGCTGGCGGCAGCGGGCAAGGCCGGGTCGCTCGATCTCACCCCTCTGGGCGGCCAGAATGGACTGTTTTCACTGCTGGCATTGTCGGGTGAGCAGATCCTTGCGCTGCGCTCGGATCACGGGATTTACATGGCCGGTTCGGGCCGCATCAACATCGCGGGGCTCAACATGGGCAATATCGACAAGTTCATCACCGCGCTGGCTGATGTGACCAGCTGAATGGACCGTCAACCGACGTTGGAAGGCCCGGCGCTGCTACTGCGCCCCTTGCGTGAGGATGATTGGGAGGCGCTGTTTGCAGTCGCATCCGATCCGCTGGTGTGGGAACTTCATCCCGCCAATGATCGCTGGCAAGAACCAGTATTCCGCGAATATTTCACCAATGCGCTGAAGTATCAGGGCGCGCTGGTGGTGATCGACAAGGCGAGCGGCAAGGTGATTGGCTCGTCGCGGATGCAGGGGCATGATCCGGCGCATGGCGGTTCGGTCGAGATTGGCTGGACTTTTCTGGCCCGCAGCCACTGGGGCGGGGATTGCAACCGCGAAATGAAGCGGCTGATGCTGGGCCATGCGTTGCAATTTGTCGAACGGGTCGATTTCCAGGTCGGCGTCACCAATCTGCGCTCACGCCGGGCGATGGAGAAGATCGGCGGGCGGCTGAGCGATCGGACCAATGTGGTCGATATGGCCGGTGGTCCGGTTGCACATGTGATCTATGAGATCACGCGGGACAGCTTTGCCAGCGGGCCGCTCAGCCCCTAAGGCTTTGCATCCGTTGGAGATAGCGCGCCAGAACATCGATTTCTAGGTTCACCTCGCCGCCCGCCTTGAGGCTGCCCAGCGTGGTGACATCGCCGGTGTGGGGGATGATGTTGAGCATGAAATGGGCAGCGCCATCGCTTTGGTCGTTCACCTCGTTGACAGTCAGCGATACGCCATCGACGGTGATAGAGCCCTTGGCGGCAATGAACGGCGCAATTGAAGCGGGAGCCGCGACAATCAATTGCCAAGATCCGCCTATTTGGGTTACCGCAACGATCTGACCAACTGCATCGACATGACCCGTCACAATATGTCCGCCCAGCTCATCCCCCAGCCTAAGCGCCGGTTCAAGGTTGAGAGTCTGGCCCTGCGTCCATTGATCCGGGACGGTGCAGGAAATCGTCTCACCCGAAACATCGACCGCGAACCAGGCATCCCCGGCATTGCCGCCGCGCTCGACTACGGTCAGGCAGACGCCCGAGCAGGCGATCGAGGCGCCGATGGCGATGGTCGCAGGATCGAAAGGGCAAGCAACGATCACGCGCAGATCGCCCAGTGCGCGGGTTTCGCGGATCGTGCCGAGGGCAGTTATTATTCCGGTGAACATGATGAGCGCTCGTAGACTTCCATTGTGTCGTTGCCAAGCTGGCGGCGGTCAGTGATTTGCCAGCGGCCATGGGCTGCTGAAAGATCGGTCAAGCCGATGTCGACCAGCGCTGCCTTGCCGCCACCGATCAGGATCGGAGCCCGGTACAGCACAAGCTGGTCAACCAGATCAGCCCCAAGGAAAGCCGCCGCCGCGCCTGCGCCGCCTTCGACCAGCAGATATTGAACGTCTGGCATGGCGTGGGTGATCTCATGCGGGGAATGCAGCACGTTCCAGCCCTGCGGAGCGGGTCCGCGGGTTAATACCCAGCGATCCGGGCTGCGCTGCTCCAGCCCGGGTAACCGGACATCGAGGCTTGGGCTATCCGCGCGTAGTGTCCCGCCGCCGACCAAAATCGCATCGGAGGAGCTACGTAGCGCATGGCCGTGCGCGCGGGCAGGCTCACCGGTAATCCATTGGCTGGTCCCATTCGCCAGCGCGATCCCGCCATCGAGCGACATGGCGAGTTTTAGCGTGATATGCGGGCGGCATGCGGTATGCCGTTTGAGATAGCCTGCCAGGCTGGCCTGACAAGCGGCGGACGGCAGCAGTTCCGCCGCGATGTTCGCCGCATGGATCCGCGCAATGCCTTGTCCCGCAGTCCTTGGATCAGGATCGCTGCAACCGATCACCACCCGGGCCAGGCCGCTGCGCGCGATCAGATCGGCGCAGGCGGGCCCACGCTCGCTGGGATGGGCGCAGGGTTCAAGCGTTACATACAGCGTTGCGCCTTGCGCGCTTCTGCCTGCATCCGCCAGCGCCTCGGCCTCTGCATGGGGTCGCCCGCCCGCCTGGGTCCAGCCGCGCCCGATGACTTTGTGATCGCGGACAATGATCGCCGCCACTCCGGGATTAGGACGGCATGAAGGGCGCGCCCGCGAAGCGAGGCGGGCGGCGGCATCCAGCCAGCGGGCATCATTATCGTCCGGCAACCGGCACCTGCTGCTTGATCATGCTATCGGCTCTGGCTTTAATGGCAGTCGCTTCGGCAGCGCGATCAGATTGAGCCTGCTTTTCAATTCCATCGACATCCATGCCCGAAGCCCGGCCGATCTTCTTGTAGATGTTGCGGACTGCCTCTTCGCGCGCAGCCTGTTCGGCGGCGCGGGCTTCTTTGCGTTTCTGATTGGCGATATTCGAGGCGATGATCTCGGCATCGCTGCGATCTGCGTGCCAAGATGTAATATAAGTGATCTCAGCCTTTGGGCGGGGCTTCTTCCAGCTTTCCTGGTTCATCACCGAGAAGATCCCGAACGTGGTCAGCCCGGCAAGAAACGCGAAGCGCCAGCGATTGCTCCCGGCTTGCTGAAACACGGTGCGGAAATCGGCAATCGCGCCGGTCGGATTGATATTGCGCCAATAGGACATGAACCCAAGATAGGCCGAGCAGCGCCGCAGCGCTACAATTCAGTTATAGTCGACTGAAATTGGAATGCGTCCGCGAAAATTACCGCCCTGATGACCCTTCAGGTTCAGCCTGCCGCCAAAGGTGAATTCCAGGGTGCCAGCGGCATCCAGCACCGGAAATGGGGGCAGATTGGTGGCAAGATCGGTCAGCTCTGCATTGGTGCCATCGGGCGTGCTCATCGTCACCTGGCGGGGCAGATCGATGCGAACGGCACGCTGGGGTGTGCCGGTTATTCGGCCGCGCCCCTGCACCGCCATGCCGCCCAGATCGATCATTCCGCCATCTGTACGTTTGGCGCCGCTCTGGGGATCAATCACCGCGCTTCCAGCGCCGCTTCCAGCCAGGGCCAACCGGCTGAATGAGAGGTCTGCATGGATTTCGATGCTTAGTGGCCGCTCGCCCGCTGCAGCTTCTGCAGGCCCGAAGCACAGCCCGCATGCTTCCTGACCCAAAGCAGGAGTGCACAGCGCCATCAGCGTTAGCATAGTAAATGACAAGGAAAGCCGCACCATGGAGTGGTCATCGGCCCAAAATGGTTAACAGGTAGTTAGGGTAATGCCCCTAACCCAGCAGCTGGTAAAGGCTCCGCCCCTCACGTTTGAGCCAGCGGTTGGCAGCGGCCATATCGCCATCATAGATCTCTGCGAGCAGCGCGTGAAAGCGCGGACTATGATCAAAGTGGACCAAATGCGCCACTTCGTGCGCCACTACCGAGCGACGGACGAACTCTGGAGCCATGATCAGCCGCCAATTTATGCGAATCGTGCCGCCATGCGCGCAGCTGCCCCAGCGGCGTTTTGCGCTGGATAGCATCAGCCGCGGTGCGGTCTGCTGGGCGCGGGTGCAGAAGCAGGTGAGGTCTTGGGCCAGCTCCCGCAGTGCCTCGGCTTCCAGCCAGCGACGCAAACGGGGGCCAAGGCTTTCGACTGGACCGCCCAGCACCAGCGCGCCATCCACTTGCCGCACCCGCCGACTTGTTCCTGCGAAGTGGCGCAGCTCCAGATGGGTTCCGCAATAGGGGATCAACGCTCCATCGGT
The DNA here is from genome assembly GCA_031419035.1 of Novosphingobium sp. GTDB lineage: Bacteria > Pseudomonadota > Alphaproteobacteria > Sphingomonadales > Sphingomonadaceae > Novosphingobium. Next base: position 6,497 of record JANOKC010000024.1, read on the forward strand.
GAGTTCGATTTGCGCCGGGAGCTTAGCCAATTGAAGCGCCAGCCAGTCAGAGCGTTCCTGCACAAAAGCCAGTGCGTCGGCGGTGCGGGACCAACGCGGCATGGAGATGCGGACTTCGCTGCCATCTGGAGCCAGACGCATGGAAAGCCTGCGCGATCGCTCCATCCGTTTGATGACCACTGGCAGCGCACGCCCTGAGACGGTTACGTGTGGCAATTCTGCCGGTGATCGGCGCAACCATTCAAGCATCTGTCGGGCGATTAGGCATCGGGCGCCAGTTCCAGCCCGGGCGGCAGGATCACGTGGTTTTCCAGCGGCCCGGCAATATCTTCGCTGATCGCTTTGCCGCGTACTGAAATGCCCGCGCTATGGACAGTCTCGCGGCTGCCGCTGATCAAATAATGCCACTCGCGCAGCGGCTGGCCATCGGCGCGCAGGCGATAGGCGCAAGTCTGGGGCAGCCAATGCATCTCTGCGGCCAAACGGGGTGTTAGGCGGATACAATCGGGCACATAGCTTCGGCGGTTTTTGTAGTCGCTGCAGCGGCCGGCGTGGATATCAAGCAGCTTGCAGGCAACGTTGGTGGGATAAATTGCGCCGCTATCCTCATCCTCAACCTTGTGCAGGCAGCATTGGCCGCATCCGTCGCATAATGCTTCCCACTCGTCGCGGTTCAGCGATTCGATGGGCTTGGTCCAGAACGGCGAGGGCGCGTTCACTTCACCCACTTTGCCAGATCAGCGGCAACAGCATCCGGCCCCTTATCGACCGGCAGCATGCTTAGTGGCTTGCCATCCCGGTCCATCAGATAGGCGACGCGGCTGTGATCCATCAGATAACCGCCTGCACTTTGTGCGCCCTTGGCATAGTAGGCCTTGAACGCCTTGGCAGCGCCATCAACCTGCGCTGCCGTGCCGGTAAGTCCAAGCAATCGGGGCGAGAATGCTGCGGCAAATTCACCAACTTTTCCAGGTGTATCGCGGCCCGGATCAATCGAAATGAAGATCGGCTGGACATCTGCCGCAAGTGCTGCGTTGGCTTTCTCAAATTGCGAGAACCCCTGCATCATCGCGGCGACATCGGTTGGGCAGACATCTGGACAGAAGGTGAAGCCGAAATAGACGATTCGGTATTTGCCCGCGAAATCATCCCATTTAACGGGCCTTCCAGCCATGTCGGCCAGGGTGAAAGGCCCACCGATTGTTGCCCCGGAGAGTGGCGGGGTTTCCATTGGAGTGGGGCTGCCATTCGGCCCATCACAGGCTGTCAGCATGAGGGCGAGGGCGATTGGGGCAATAAAAAGCTTCGTCATAGCGCGGCGGTTCATGCTCTGCTAAACCGCGCTGCGCAAGAAGCGGATTGGGCCGTCTGCAATCGGTGGGTGAGGCGCACGGCGTTTCCCCGCAACAGGAGAAGTCAAAGTGTTGAAATCACGGGGGTTGTTGCTGGTCTTTTCAGCGCTGCTGAGTGCGTCACTGGCCGCGCCAGCGCAGGCGCAATTTTCGGATAGCTACAAATTCCTTGAAGCGGTGCGCAAAAAGGAGGGTCAGGAAGTTACCGACAAGCTGGCCGAGCCCGGCACGACGATTATCAACACGCGCGATATCACCAGCGGCGAAACCGCGCTGCATATCGTCACTGGCCGGCGCGATCTTACCTGGATGAGCTTTCTGATCGGCAAGGGCGCCAATGTAAATGTGCGGGATGCAAAGGGGATCACGCCCTTGGTTCAAGCCACCAACCTGGGTTTTCTAGAGGGGGTGGACTTGTTGATTGCCCAGAAGGCGCGCGTTGATGAGAGTAATAACGCCGGTGAAACGCCGCTGATAACTGCGGTTCACAATCGCAACACGCAGTTGATGCGCATCCTTCTCAAGGCCGGGGCCAATCCGGACCGGGCCGATAATTCTGGCCGCTCTGCGCGCGACTACGCCTTGCTTGAAGGTAGCAGTGGTCCTTTGATCAGCGAAATTTTGAACAGCGCCAAGTTAAAAAATCCGCTCGGCCAGACGCGCCCGTCCTATGGCCCATCGCTGTGAGCGCGGCGTAGCAAATGGTCGAGTCACTGGCTGACGCTACCCTGGAAGAGCTGCGGCTGGCGCTGGCTCCAGCCATTGCCGATGCGGCGATATTTGATGGCTGGACTGACACTGCGGTTCGCAGTGCGGCGATCAGCAATGGCGTAAATCCAGATGTCGCAGTGTTAGCCTTTCCGGGCGGTGCGATGGATTTGATCGGCGCATGGATTGCCCGGATCGACGTTGATATGGCTGAGGCGCTGCCAACCTCGCGGATTGGCAATCTGCCAATTCGTGAGCGGATTCGCACTCTCGTTCAGTTCCGGCTTGATGCGCTGGCCGGCCGCGCAGAGGCTTTGCGCCGCGCGCTGGCGATTATGGCGATGCCGCAGAATGTTCGCTCATCGTTGAAGCTAGGCTGGCGAAGTGCCGATGCAATGTGGCGTCTGGCGGGTGACACAGCGACCGACTATAACCATTATACCAAGCGGATGACGCTGGGCAGTATCTATGCTGCCACGCTGGCGGTCTTCGCGCAGGATCAAAGCGAGGATCATGCCGATACCAATGCTTTTCTTGAGCGGCGGATCGGCGATGTCATGCAATTTGAAAAGACCAAGGCGCGCTTGTTGCGACCGCGCGATGAGCAGTTCAGCCTGGCCCGGTTGCTCGGGCGCTTGCGCTATCCGGCACGGTGAGGCCTCAGGCTTTTTTGACCTAGATCAATTATTGCGAATGACTTGCAATTAGCTTTTGGTTCTGGCAGCGCCAGCGCATGACGCTCGATCTGCTCCCGATTGGCCAGCCTGCCCGCATTACGGCGGTCGACTGGTCGCAATTGGTCGATGAAGAGGGCCAGCGGCTGCGCTCATTGGGTATCGATATTGGCACCAAAGTGGCGGTGTCGCATCGCGGCGTCTTCGCAGGCCGGGATCCGATCGCAGTATCGGTAGGGCGGATGACCGTCGCGCTGCGCCGGGTTCATGCCCGCGCCATGCAGGTCGTCGTCGTGTGAGCAGGCACCGCTCTGCCGCGCTGGTTGGCAATCCTAATGCGGGCAAAAGTGCGCTTTTCAACGCGCTAACCGGCGCGCGGCAGAAGATCGCCAATTATCCGGGCGTCACGGTGGAACGCAAGGCGGGGCGGCTGGTCCTGCCATCTGGCGCGCCAATAGAACTGACCGACCTACCCGGCAGCTATAGCCTGACCACGACCAGCCCGGATGAGGAGGTAACCCGCAAGGTCATCCTGGGCGAGTTTCCAGGCGAATCCGCTCCTGAAGTGCTGGTGGTTGTGCTCGATGCCTCCAACCTTGAACAGCATCTGGTTTTTGCGTTGGAAGTGATCGCGCTGGGCCGGCCCAGCGTGGTTGCGCTTAACATGGTCGATCTGGCTGAGCGTGATGGTCTGGTGATTGATCCTGCCGCATTGGCAAGCGCTTTGGGTGTGCCCGTCGTCCCGACCGTCGCGGTGCGCCGCCGCGGCCTTGTCGAACTGGCCGAAGCGATCGGAGCCGCCGAAGAACGCAAGGCCGAGCATCCCCGCCCCCAAGTGGGCATGACCGAACGGCGTCTGTCCGCCCATGCTATCGCCGATGGCGCGATCATTTCGGAAACCGCGCGCCACCGGCTGCACAGCAAGCTTGACCGGCTGTTCCTCCATCCCTGGCTTGGTCCGCTGATCCTGTTCGTGATGTTGTTCGTGGTGTTCCAGGCGGTGTTTGCCGGAGCGACGCCATTTGCAGATGCACTTCAGTCCGGCGTCGATCTGCTTTCAACCGCAGTGCGCGGCGCTTTGCCGCCCAGCCTGATCCGCGACCTGCTGACCGAGGGGATTCTCTCAGGGGTAGGCTCGGTGGTGGTGTTCCTGCCGCAGATCGTGATCCTGTTCTTCTTTATTCTGGCGATGGAAGCATCCGGCTACATGGCCCGCGCCGCCTTCCTGATGGACCGGATGATGGCCAGCGTCGGTCTGTCGGGACGCAGCTTCATCCCACTGCTGTCGAGCTTTGCCTGCGCCATTCCCGGAATTATGGCGACCCGCAGCATCTCTGATCCCAAGGACCGGCTGACCACCATTCTGATCGCCCCATTGATGACCTGCTCGGCCCGGCTGCCAGTTTATACTGTGATCATCGCCGCCTTCATTCCCAGCCGTTCGGTTGGCTTTGGGATCGGCATGCAGGGGCTGGTCCTGCTCGGGCTCTACGTCATCGGGATCGTCGGCGCGATGGTGGTGGCGCTGGTGCTGCGGCGCTCGGTGACCAAAGGTGCGGCTTCCGGCTTCATCATGGAGCTGCCCAAATATCAGCTGCCAACGCTCAAGGATCTGGCGATTGGCCTGTGGCAGCGCGCCTGGATCTTCCTGCGCCGGGCCGGCACGATCATCTTCATGGTCACGATCGTTTTGTGGCTGCTGCTCAACTTTCCCCGCGCTGGCGACGGCGAGAATCAGGTCGATGCTTCGATCGCGGGCAAGCTGGCCAATGGCCTTGCCGTGGTGGTCAAGCCGATCGGCTTCAACCGCGACATTGCCTTGTCGCTGATCCCGGCGATGGCGGCGCGCGAAGTGGCAGTCGCCTCGCTCGCGACAACCTATGCGGTCGCCGCCGATGATGACGATCAGACTGCCAGGGCCTTGGGCGATGAGCTCAAGTCGCGCTGGAGCCTGCCGACTGCGCTGGCCTTCCTCGCCTGGTTTGTCTTCGCTCCGCAATGCATGAGCACCATCGCCGTCACCCGACGCGAAACAAACGGGTGGAAATGGCCCGTCTTCATGTTGCTCTATCTGTTCGCGCTGGCTTATGTCTTTGCGGGAATCACCTATTGGACCGCGGTGGCGCTGGGCCTTTAGGGATCACAAGCACGAGAGAGGCGAATTTCAAGATGGCAGGCAGCGTCAACAAGGTTATCATCGTTGGTAACCTCGGAGCAGATCCGGAAGTGAAATCGTTCCAGAACGGCGGCAAAGTGTGCAATCTGCGCATCGCCACCTCGGAAAGCTGGAAGGACAAGAACACCGGCGAAAAGCAGGAACGCACCGAATGGCATTCGGTGGCGATCTTCTCCGAAGGTCTGGCCGGTGTTGCCGAGCGCTTCCTGCGCAAGGGCAGCAAGGTTTACATCGAGGGCCAGCTGCGCACCCGCAAGTGGCAGGATGCGCAAGGCCAGGATCGCTATTCGACCGAAGTTGTGCTGCAGGGCCCAGGTGCCACGCTGACTATGCTTGACGGCGCGCCCGGTGCAGGCGGCGGAGGCTCATCAGGTGGCGGTGCACGCAGCAGCGGTGGTGGTGGGGCTTCGGGCGGCGGCTGGAATCAGGGTGGAGGTGGCGGCACACCCAGCGGCGGCGCGGGCGGTTTTGCCGACGATCTGGACGATGATATTCCGTTTTGATGTCCGTCGTCCCGGACTTGATCCAAGACTGCTGGCCTCATCAATGCGAGTTCGGGACGACATATTTAACGCTCGACGCGCTAATCCGACTTCTTGAGCGCCGCCAAAGCTGCAAACGGCCCCGCTTCTCCTGCGCTCTTCAACACCTCTCGTCGTACCCGCTCCGCGTCGGGCCCTTCGGCGAACGGGTCGATCGCTAGCACCAGGCTTTGCGCGACAGCTTCACCCAGATCGAGGGCGGTGCCGGAAAACTCGATCTCGTCGAGCTCATTTGCTTCCAGCTCCAGCTCCTCATCGGGATTGTATTTTCCAGCGGGAACGAACCGGAACAACAGTTTCTCGCGAATCAGCACCGGTAGATCTTCCCCCGAAATCGCGCAGCTTTGCACAATGTCGGCGCTTAGCGATCCCTCGGCGAGAACTGCCGCGCCATCCTTGGTCAGTGCCAGATTTGCCTCCAGCCGCGTTATCGCGACCAGTTCAAACCGCCGGGCCAGCGCGCCACATTCCGCATCGCTCGCCACCAGCTTCACCGGCAGCTCGTCAATCTGGCGGGTGTCCGCGATCCGGCTGAACTCACTCTCACTCATCGGACAATCTCGCCGGCCAGCAGTGCCTCCCCCGAAAGCCCGGCCAATTGCGCAGCCAGCACCCGTATTTCGGCTGCGATTGCGTTGGGGCTGCCGTCCTTGATCAGGCTGACATTGCGCAATACAGCCTCGTGCATCGCTTTATCGTCGGTTGCAGCCAGCGCTTCGCGATAGGCGCCGAGTCTGCCCCCCAGCACACTCATCTGCACGCCCATATGCTTGCCCACCATCAGATCGCCGACCCCGCTTTCACGCATCTGGCCGTCCATATCCTCGACAAACAGTTCGGTCAGCCTAGCCGAAGCAGGGACAAGTTGCGCCTCGCGCTCCATTCGCAGCAGCACCAGCGCCAGCACCAGTGTGATCGCATCGAACCTGCCGGCCAGCGTATCGGCAATTCCGCCCTTGGCGTACCACTGCGGCTCGCGAGCGATCTCTACAACGCGGTGCCACAATGGACGCAGGCTGGCCCGGGTATCTGAGCGGCGGCCCATGAGGCGCGAAAACAACGACACGGTTTGCTGGATTCCCTTCATTCAGCCGGGATTAAACCCCCGGTGGCCAAGCGCCATTGCGATGTTCGGCAAGGCGCTTTAAGGCTTGGGTCGATATAGGACAGTGCGCGAGGCAGGCAATGCCTGATAGAGGCGTCGTTCGATCAGTGGAGCGTTATGGCATGCAAGGTTTTGGACGAATCGGTCGGGCAGTGGCGATGGCAGCAGCGCTGGCGGGTGCCGCCGGTTGCAGCTCAATTCGCGACCATCGCGGTTATCTGGTCGATGCTGCATTGATCGATTCAGTTCAGCCTGGGGTCGATAACCAGCTCTCGGTTGAACGAACTCTCGGAAGGCCGACCTTTGTGAGCCAGTTTGGCGAGAAATCTTGGTACTATGTCTCGATCAACACCAAGCAAGCCGCCTTCACCAACCCGCGAACCAAAGACCAACTGATCATGCGGATCAGATTCGACAAGGTCGGCAACGTCGTGGCGGTTGATCGTTCAGGCATTGAAAAAGTTGCCCAGCTCAGCCCTGATGGCGATAAGACCCCGACCCTGGGCCGCGAACGTTCGTTCTTTGAGGATCTGTTCGGCAATATTGGTACCGTGGGCGCCCCGGGCGCTGGTGGCGCTGGCGGTGGTCAAGGTGGCGGCCCGAACGGAAGCTAGCTTGAACGCTGCGCAATAACTTCCATATTGCGTTTTATGGACAACAGCAGCGTAAGCCACGGCCTGATCCAGTGGCATGGAACTACCATCATCGGTGTCAAAACTGCCACGCGCACCGTGATTGCGGGCGATGGTCAGGTCTCGATGGGCAATACGGTGATGAAGCCCAATGCCCGCAAGGTGCGGCGGCTGGGGGATGGCAGTGTCATCGCTGGGTTTGCCGGGGCCACCGCTGATGCCTTTACCCTGTTTGAACGGCTGGAGCGCAAGCTGGAGGCCAATCGCGGCCAGCTGATGCGCGCCGCGGTGGAACTGGCAAAGGACTGGCGGACCGACAAATATCTCCGCAACCTCGAAGCGTTGATGATCGTGGCCGATAAGGACGTGCTGCTGATCCTCACCGGCAATGGTGATGTGCTGGAGCCGGAGGCGATCGGCGATACCGCCGTGGCAGCGATCGGATCGGGCGGCAATTATGCGCTCGCCGCCGCAAAGGCGCTGCTTGATTATGAGGACGACGCGGAAAAGATCGCCCGCCGCGCCATGGCAGTGGCGGCCGAAGTCTGTGTCTTCACCAATGACCGGGTTACCGTGGAAGTGATTTAACCCGTCATCCCCGCGAAAGCGGGGGTCGCTGGCTGCTTGGCGCGAGGTTGCGTCGATGAGGCCAGCGGTCCCCGCTTTCGCGGGGATGACGAAAAGTGGAACCAAAATGTTAGACAATCTTACCCCCAAGGCGATCGTTGCCGCGCTGGATGAGCATATCATCGGTCAGCACGACGCCAAGCGCGCGGTCGCCGTGGCGCTTCGCAACCGGTGGCGGCGCCAGCGCCTCTCACCCGAACTGCGCGACGAAGTGACGCCCAAGAATATCCTGATGATCGGGCCGACGGGCTGCGGCAAGACCGAGATCAGCCGGCGGCTGGCGCGACTGGCTGAAGCGCCGTTCGTCAAAGTTGAGGCGACCAAATTCACTGAGGTTGGCTATGTCGGCCGCGATGTTGAGCAGATTGCCCGCGATCTGGTCGAAGAAGCGATCCGGCTGGAGAAGGATCGCCGCCGCGAAGCTGTTCGCGAGGCTGCGTCGGCAGCGGCAATGGACCGGCTGCTCAAGGCGCTGGTCGGTGAAAGCGCCTCCGAAGCGACCCGCGAAAGCTTCCGTCAGCGGATCGTCGAAAACGCGATGAATGACACCGAGGTGGAGATCGAGATCGAAGACGCTCCCAATATGCCCATGGACCTCCCTGGGATGGGGGGTGTGGGAATGATCAACCTCAGCGAGATGATGTCCAAAGCGATGGGCAAGCAGAACCTCAAGCGCCGCAAATTGAAAGTGCCCGACGCCTGGGACAAGCTGGTCGACGAAGAGGCGGAAAAGCGGATGGATCAGGACGACGTTGCCCGCGTCGCGCTGGCCAATGCGGAAACCAACGGGATCGTCTTCATCGATGAGATAGACAAGATTGCGGTGTCCGATGTGCGTGGCGGCTCGGTCAGCCGCGAGGGCGTGCAGCGCGATCTGCTGCCGCTGATCGAAGGCACGACGGTGGCGACCAAATATGGCCCGATGAAAACCGACCATGTGTTGTTTATCGCATCGGGCGCGTTCCACCTGTCCAAACCCAGCGACATGTTACCCGAGTTGCAGGGGCGGTTGCCTATCCGGGTTGAGCTAAAGGCACTGACCGAGGATGATTTCGTCCGGATACTGTCCGAAACCCGCGCCAATCTGGTCGAGCAATACACCGCGCTGATTGCGACCGAGAAGGTCACACTGGATTTCACCCCCGAAGCGATTCGCGAAATCGCCAGAATCGCCTGCCAGGTCAATGACAGCATCGAGAATATCGGCGCGCGGCGGCTGCAGACGGTGATGGAAAAGCTGCTCGAGGAAGTCAGCTTCGAGGCCGAGGACCGCACCGGCACCTCGGTGCTGGTCGACGAGGCCTATGTCCGCGACCGGCTGGCGGGGCTGGCCAAGGACGCTGATTTGTCGAAATATATCCTGTAAAGGAACAGCCCATGGCCACCACCCCTCCCGACGACAAACCGGTCTACCGCCTGCTCACCGGCAAGGATGACCGCGCCTTCTGCGAGCGCGTCTCCGAGGCGCTGGAGCAAGGTTGGCGCCTTTATGGCTCACCCGCGCTCACTTTCGATGGCGAGCATTGCGTCGCTGCGCAGGCTGTTGTTTGGGGTGGGCGGACGTCGTAAAAGGGTGAAATCACTCCTGCTTGCTTGCGAGAAGCAATGCCGGTTCGCCTTCTACGCCGTCCGGCACCATCAAAATCGTGTTGAACCCGGCGGCAACGACTTCTCCCTCCACCTCTGCCAGATTGCGAAGGCGATAGATTTCGTCAGGAAAATTTGACGCAGCGACAACGTTGGCTGGGGTCCTGAATGCCAGCAAGAGCCGACCTCCAGGGCGGAGAACGCGGTCGATCTCGTGCAGGCATTGCGCGAGATCTTGCCAGAAATAGATTGTATGCACACTCATCACAGCATCGAATGAGCATGACGCAAAAGGCAAATCATCGACCGGCGCCTTGATGATATCTGCGCGCCCTTCTGCAATCGCCCGGCGATTTCGGGCCTGAGCACGTGCCACCATGACGGCAGAGGGATCAACGCCCACTGCTCGGCCTTTTGCTAAGCCCTTGACCAACAGTTCAATGCTCAACCCGCTGCCACATCCGATATCGAGCACCTGATCGGTTGGCTTTATTTCCAACGCGGCAATCGCAGTGCGATTAATGCTTGCGGTCTCGCGCACCATGATTGCGGCGATCAACCGACCCAACAGGCCACGTGGATGGCTCGATTGGCGGGCAATTTGAAGTGGACGACGCATCGACTTTTGATCCCCTCAGACCTGGATCAGGCAGCGATCGCAGATGATGCAGCATTTTCGGCAGGTTTGGCTGGTACAGCAGTTACGCGATCAAAGATCACCACATAGTCCGGATGCTCGGTGCCCATAAGCTTGTCCCACCAGGTGAAGTAGAAGCCGAAATTGTGGTTGAAGCTGCCGGCGTGGTGCAGGTCATGGTGCGTTGTCGTGCTGATCCATTTGAGCACCGGGTGTGATGCCCAGCCGCGCGCATGGAGTTCCAGTCCGGCGTGACCCATGGCATTGCGCAGGATCATGATTGCCAAGAACGTAAATACCACTGGCACCGGCGTTGAAACGAACATGAAAAAGACTGGCATGAACAGCATCATCACGGCCGCTTCGGGAATTGCAAAGCTATAGGCGGTCCATGGGGTCGGCGTGATGGTGCGGTGGTGGAAGCGGTGGAAGCTTTTGAACAGCCGGGGCATGTGCATCGCGCGATGGGTCCAGTAGAACCATGTGTCATGCGCCAGCAGCATTGCGGACAGATAGCCCAAGTATGCCAGCGGCGTCATCACACCCTGATATTCGCGCAGATAGCCATTGCGGAAAGCCCAGACCATCGGGACCGCAAGCACCGTATAAACGACCACGGTGCGGATCGCGGCACTGAACTCGCGGATGAAATCGGCGCGGGTGGCCTCGCGTGCCTGAATCTTGCGGCTGGCCCAGCTGGTCCGGCGCAGCAGCCAGACAATGCCTGCGATCAGCGAAGCTGCGATAAGATAGCGGGCGAAATCAAACATGAAGCTGCCCAGAAAAATCTCCTGAGCGATTTCGGGTATTGTGGTTGGCTGGTTCACGGCAGTGCCTTTCGAGATCTTGTCCTCCCCTTCTGGCGGTGTTGAAGGGTTCGCGCTTCCTTCGTTTCAAATCCAGCTAGTCGATTTCGGAATCAGCCAGTGTCAGGGCTCGATATTCCCTGGGGGTCATCCCCTCGGCATCACGAAACGCGCGATTGAACGGGCCGAGCGAGCCGAATCCCGCGTCCAGAGCGATGGTCAGGATAGGGACTTCGCGCTGCGCCGGATCGGATAGCGCCTGCTTGACCTCAGCCAAGCGGTAGCCATTGAGGAACTGGGCGAAATTGCGATGGCCCAGCGTGCCGTTGATCAGCCGGCGCAGGCGATATTCCTGTTCGCCAAGCCGGTGCGCCAGTCCGGCTATGGTGAGCTGCTCGTCGCGGTGCGCTTTTTCGTTGTCCATCAAGGCTAGCAACCGCGCCCCCAGGGGGCCATCATCGATCACACGCTGCGCCATTGTCGCAGATGTTGAGACTGGCGTGCCGTATAGATCGGCTTTGCGCGAAGCAAACATCGCGGCGGACAGCGCCAGGGTGATGAAAGCCGTGCTGGCGCCAATCATACCGATGACGCTGATCGGGGCATTCGCCTGGTATACCGCCATTTCGGCGAAACCGATCACCAACACATAGAGCCCCACGGCCCCGACTATGCCAAGCCGCAGGCGGCGACGGGCTTCAATCAGATCGCCATCTCGCCCGCGCCATGCCTCCCACAGGCCAGCCATACCGAAGGCCAGCATCGAAAACCGGAACAAAACCCCGGAAATGTAAAATGCCGGGGTCTTGCCCTCAAAGGTAAAGTGAATGACCGCAGCATTGATTGTCGATGCCGCTACCAGCATCACATCAAGCGGGGCCAATCGCGTCCGGTCGTTGAACCAGGTTCTGGCGAACAGCCAGAACAGTCCGGGCGTTGATCTGGCCAGAAGCGGGATGATTAGGCCCGGCAAGTCTTGCCGTTCGGTCCAGCCTGACGTCACAAACACATAGCTGGCGATGCCCAGGTTCATGGCCATGGCGGTCCGCGCTGCCAGCATATCGCGGTGATCGCGCCAAAGCAGCCAGCTCCACAATGCAAGAAGTGCTATGGTGCCGCCGCGCGCCATGAGTTCGAGATCATGCCAGTTCATTCGCCCACCTCGATCACGGAGTTGTCGTTCGCCTCATTGGCCTGCCGCGCCCACATCTCAGCATAAAGTCCATTGCGTCTCAGCAGATCGACATGCGAGCCCGATTCGGCCAGCTGCCCCTCATTGAGCACAAAGATCTGGTCGGCATCGGCGATGGTCGAAAGCCGGTGGGCGATGCTGAGTGAGGTGCGTCCGGTCGAAACGCGGTGCAGCGTGGCGAGGATTTCCTGTTCGGTGCGGGTGTCGAGCGCGCTAGTCGCTTCGTCCAGCAGCAGGATCGGCGGGTTCTTGACCAGCGTTCGGGCAATGGCGACGCGCTGCTTTTCGCCGCCTGACAATTTCAGCCCGCGTTCGCCTACCTCGGTATCAAAGCCCTGCGGCAGCCGGGCGATCAGCGGCATGATCGCCGCGCCGCGCGCTGCTTCCTCTACTTCGGCCTGGCTTGCACCATCGCGGCCATAGGCGATGTTGTAGCCGATCGTGTCGTTGAACAGCACGCTGTCCTGTGGGACGATGCCAATCGCGGCGCGCAAGCTCGTTTGGGTGACCTCGCGGATATCCTGACCGTCGATCAGGATCCGGCCTTCCCATGGATCGTAAAAGCGGAACAATAGCCGGGCGATGGTGCTTTTCCCGGCACCAGAGGGGCCGACCACTGCCACCTGGCTGCCCGCCGGCACCTCGAAACTGAGGCCGTGGAGGATGGTGCGATCGCGTTCATAGCCGAACACCACATTGTCAAACGTCAGCGTCGGCTGCCTGATTATCAACGCCGGAGCGCCGGGAAGGTCGAACACCTCGGGCTGCTCATCGACCAGCGCAAACATCGCCGCCATGTCGGTCAAGCCCTGGCGGATTGTGCGATATACCATGCCCAGCAGATCAAGCGGGCGAAACAGCTGCGCCAGCAGCGTGTTGACGGTAACGACATCGCCGGTCGAGAACTGGCCCTTCGACCAGCCCCACACAACATAGCCCATCGCACCTGCCATCATCAGATTGGTGATCAGCGATTGGCCGATATTGAGCAGCGCCAGCGAGTTTTCCGATTTGACCGCAGCATCAGCCCATTGGCTGATGACCTGACTGTAGCGGGCAGTTTCGCGCTTTTCGGCGTTGAAATATTTGACCGTCTCATAGTTCAGCAGGCTGTCGACCGACTTGGCGACGGTCTGGGTATCAAGCTCGTTCATCTTTTCGCGCAGCGCATTGCGCCAATTGGTGACCAAGGTGGTGAAGGCAATGTAGCAGACCACCATCAGCCAGGTCGCAGCCACCATGCCCCAGCCAAACTCGATCTTGAAATAGACCGAGACCAGCGAAAGCTCCAGCACCGTCGGGGCGATGTTGAACAGCATGAAATAGAGCATCACGTCGATGCTTTTGGTGCCGCGGTCGATCACTTTGGTGACAGCACCGGTGCGGCGGTTCATGTGAAACCGCATCGACAGATTATGGAGATGAGAGAAGACGTTTTCGGCCAACCGCCGGGTGGCATCCTGCCCCACCCGCTCGAATATAAGATTGCGCAGATTGTCGAACAGCACCCCACCAAAGCGTGCGCCGGCATAGGCACAGACCAAAGCGATAGCGATAGTCACCCCGCTTTCCAGCCCAGGCACCATCCGGTCAACCGCGCGACCATAGAGCCAGGCCATGCTGAGTTGGACCAGTTTCGATACCACAACCAGCAGCAGCGCAAAGATGATCCGCACCCTAAGCGCCGGACGGTCCCGTGGCCACAGATAGGGCAGGAACCGGGCAAGAGTAGCCCAGCTTACGTCGGAGCTTGCGGCAGTGGTAGAGGGAGTATCGGGAGGCATTGGCCCCATGTAAGGCGCGGAGCGGAAAACGGAAGGGCGCTAAAAGGCCTCGCGCGGAAGGTCGAACAGCACTTTGCGGGCGGCAAAGTCTATCGCCACCCGATCGAACGAGCGCAGATCGCGCATTCCCAGCAGGATCGCCGGACGTTTCACCAGACCAAGCGCTGCAAAAGCCGGGGTGTCGACATAGGCGACCAGCAGATTGCCAATGGTCATCCTCTCGATTTCCAGCTTGCCGCCAAAGCTGAGTTTGGCCTCGATCTCTTGGCCAGTCACGCTCTTCAGCATGGTATTGCCCTGGTCACGCCGGCGCGACAGCGCGCGATAAAGCGCCATGTTGCCGATCGAAGTATCAGCGCCGGTATCGATCACCACATCGGTGCGCACCCCATCGATTCTGGCATCGGCCATGATCATTTGGCCCGACTGGCGCTTAGCATTGACGATGATTTCAAAGCCGCGATTGCCGCCAAGGGTCTTGGCATCATCAATCGTTATCAGCCCACGTTTGAAATCGATCAGAACCCGTTGGCCTTGCAAGCTGTCTAGCCCGACGATTCCGTCCGCGCCGATGTGCGTCCGATCAAGCAGCGGGGCGATCAGGCTGTAATAGCTGCGCCGACCAAGGCCGAACTCTTCAATATTGACGGTATCAACAATCTCGGTCCCGGCGATGCCCACCAATCTGGCCTTGTTTGTCGCAACCAGCGAGAGGCGCGTCGCCAGGGTCTTGCTCAGCACTGTGTTCTGCGCCCCGGTATCAATCAGGAACTCATAGGGGCCGCTTCCGCCGATCCGGACCGGCACAGTCATCCGGCCATGCCGGTCCGTGCCGATCTCAACAATATCAACTGTGGAGGCTTCCTGACCGCCGTCTTGTCCGGCCAGGATCGGAAAGGCGACCAAGACGGGCGCCAGCATAGCCAGCAGCGGATTGAACGACATTGCGATGTTCCTCTCGCCGAGCAGCTTACGCCATCGCAGCAAAGCCGGCCATGCTTCTTATCGATGGGGGCTGACGTACGGCCGGCGACGCTGGGCGCCGCGCAATTCCGCCAGCATCGCGGCAATCTCGGCGAACAGCGGATGACCGATAATGGGCAAGACCGCGAGCCAGCAAAGAATGCCCGCGAGTGCGCCGCCAACAGCCTGACCAAGACCTGCCTCGGCTGGACCACGCCACAAAGCGTAACTCGCCAAAAGCGGGGCAACTGCTGCTATTGTAGCGATCAGGCTTTTGCACCAGACGATCAGCAGATCCCGCCACGAGAATTCGATCATGCCGCGCATAAACGGCGCATAAATAACGACCCAGAACAGCCCATGGGCAAAGCGCGATATGGCAACCCAGACCAGACCGAAGGGTGCCGCCAATGCCAGCAGGACCAACGACACAATCATTTCAGTGATATTGCGGTGGATCAGCCCCCGCATTCGCCCCAGCAGGATCGGCAAATCGCCGTTCAGCGGGAGCGCCACATAGCAAAGCTGTGCAAGCGCGACCCAGGCGAGCAAGGGAGCAGCGGCAATCCAGCGCTCGCCATAAAGGATCTCGATTAACGGCTGTGCCAAAACTGCAATCCCGGCCATCGCTGGCCAGGTGACCCCGGTATAGGCAGCGACAACCCGCAGATAAGGAGGAGCGAGCGGCTCACCCCGATCCCGAACCAGCCGGAAGGCGGGATAAAAGACACCGGTCACCGCTCCTGCCAGCAAGAGCCGCAATTGCAGCGCGAGGCCCGAAGCCCGTGCGAATAGTCCGACCGCGACGTTATCGATTATGCGCCCGATGACCAATTCCGGCGCGCGGCTGATAATCGAGCCACAGACCGCCAGTACGCTGTTGGTCCCGCCGATCTCTAGCACCGGCCGTGCGCCATGCAAGCGCAGAGGCCACGGTACCATCCCGCCCGCGCGCCACTGGCTGATCACAAGCCGGGCTGCCTGTTGGGCAAAAGCCCCCCAGGCCAAGGCCAGAGCGCCATGACCGCGCACAGCCAATGTCACCGCAATCGCCGCATTGGCGATCGACGAGCCAACCTCAATCATCGTGTTGGAACGGTAATCCATCTTGCGTTGGCACATCGCCTGCGGAACAATGGCGAGGGGCACAAGCAGATAGGATGATGCGATAACCAATGTGATTGGAAACAGCCGCGGATCGCCAAAAAACCATGCAATCGGCGCTGCGGCAAGGAGGCAGAGCAGCGCAACGCTCCACGCGAACCCTACCGACAGGGTAAATGCGGTATTGATCTTCTCTGGCGTCAGGTCGCGCTCACCATTGATGTAGCGGGTAACGCCGAAGTCCTGGAGAAATGCAACCAATGTCACCGCTGCAAAGGAAATCGAGAACAGCCCCAGATCAGCCGGACTGATAAACCAGCGCGCCAGCACAACACTGGTTACGAACTGGATCGCGAATGAGGCGTATTGCGAGGTAATGGCCCAGGCCGCCGCAGTTCGGACCGACATCATGGTCATGCCGCCAACCCTGCAAGTGTCGCTGCCATCCGACCCGCATGGATTGGCCTGCCCCAGCGCAGGAGGCGCGCGGCGGTGCGCCACAATCGCACTTCGCTGCGCGCCTCGGCGGCATATTGGAGAAGGATATCCCAGCCATCACCAGCCAGTGCCTCGGGAGAGTATAATGTGCGATCCACTACGCGGCGGCGGACGTAGGTTGCGGCGCCAGACCCAAACGATGCGTCAAGTTCGGTAAGCAGGGGTAGGGCGGACAGACCTTCGGTTGGATCAGGCTGCCATGCTTCGCGCAGTTTGTAAGCCAGCCATGCGATTGCAGCGCCCTGGGCCTGCTCGACTATGTGGCGCGTACTCACCTGATCCGGCGAGATGCGATATTGAAGCAGCGGTTCGGGGAGGTTGGCCAGCTTGGTCCGGCTCGCCAGCCGAAGCCAAAGATCATAGTCTTCGGCATGGCGGTAAGCGGGTCGGTAACCTCCTGCGGCCAAAACCTCGTCGCGCCGAACCATTACCGCACTGTGGCAAATCAAAGGACCATCTTCCAGATTTGCGATCAGGTCGGCGTGATTGTGGGGGCGCTGGATCGGCGGATTTCGGGCGGGTGCACCTGCAGGATCAATGTAAGGCGTATCGCAGCCGATCAGGCCGTGGTCAGGATGCGCAGCCAGGAACGCAACCTGCCGCGCAAAGCGGGTTGGCGCGCAAATATCATCGCCATCGAAGCGGGCCACCAAAGGCGCGCGGGCTGCGCCGAACAGCTCGTTGAGACTGGCAATCAGCCCCCGGTTCTCGCGCGTGATCAGGCGGATGCGCCGGTCGCGACTGGCATAGCTCTCCGCGATGCTGCCGCTGGCATCCTGTGAGCCATCATCGAGGATCAGGAATTCGAAATCGGTGAAGCTCTGGGCCAGCACACTCTCGATAGCCTCAGCCAGATAGGGCGCGCAGTTATAGACGCTCATAGCCACCGAGATTGCGGGGGCTGGCTGGCTGCTCATGGCTTGTTCCTGGTGAGACTGGACAGAAATCCACCGGTAACGCCGCGGCTGTGGGCTTGCCGCCGCCAACGCAACATTGGCCGGGCCAGAACCGGGAAAACCCGCCAGACGATAAACACAAAATTCCAAACAGGGCCAACCACCTGATCTTTGGCCGCCTTGAGTTTGATCAGACCGCGAACGGTATCGCCATCGATCACCAGATCAATCGCATGTTCAAAATCCAGCGAAGCGCGACTTTGTTCCATCATTTGGTTCAGCACAGCGTATTCGGGACACCCGGCGGGCAATAATACGCGAGCCTTTTCATAAACTTTGAGGTTGCCCATTAGCATCCGCCCGGCATTGGCCGAAGCGGAGCCTGCCCGCACCCGGTAATCGCCCAGCACCGCATCGACGTAATAGGCTTCGCCCCCCAGCAGCATCAGCCGAACCCACAGGTCCAGATCTTCGGACTGCGCCATGCTGATGTCATAACCGCCGATTGCGTCGAAATCCTCTCGGCGAAAGGTTGACCCGATATGGACCCCGAAGCTGCGATCCAATACGTCGGAAAGCGAACCATGCTTGCCATCGCTTGTCCCTTGCTTGTCATCAAAGCAAAACCGTTCTTTGGAGACAGCCCCGAAAATACGGGCGTTGCAGGTCGCCAGTCGGATGGAGGGATTGCCTTCCAACAGCGGCGCCATTGCGGCCAAATAGCCGGGGCGAAACAAATCATCCCCGTCAAGCAAAGCAATCAGCGGTGCAGAGCTCTCAGCTATGGCTCGGTTGCGGGCAGCCGATACACCGTGATTGGCGGTCGCCAGAAAGCGGATACGCGGATCTGAAAGGAACGGAGCGACAGCTCGTGCAACATCGTCTGGCGCGCCATCGTCGATAACAATACACTCCCAGTCCGCAAGAGTCTGAGCTTGCAGCGAAATCAGCGCCTCGCCGAGCAGATGCGCAACGCCATATGCTGGCACAATTACTGCCACCCGGGGCTTAGCGGACGCGCAGGAGCAGGCGGATGATTGTTGCAGGTGGAGCGTCTCAGACATATTTGCTGCATAACGCCGGGCCGTAAATATTGGCTTACGGGGCCTGATTTTGCCCAAAACTTAACGCAATCAACGCAAACCTGTACCCACAACCACCGCGAAGCCATACAAATATCATGTAATTACAATGGTTTGCGTGCCATTGAAATATAATTGCAAAAATGCGTTGACCGACTCAGCCGCCCTCCATATATGCCCGGTCACCGGACGGGGTGCTGACGAAAACCAGCATCCTACCCCGGTCGCCAATAGGAACGGACAGCAGTCCCCTGATACCATATCGGGGAGCCATTGTTGTCCGCCACTTCTGTTGTGTGGCTCTTTGACATTGTTAGTTTAGATGAAGGGACATGTGGGCGACGGCGCCTGCTCCCGGGGCTTCAAGGCTCGGGGTGGCAGTTAAATAAGTCGTTACCATTACATGTCCTTACGTAACCATACGTTTGAACAAGTGCAGGTAATCGGCTCCTTGAATTCATTCGTGACGGTTTGCGGGTTTCCTGCCGAAAGGTAAGGGCCGTGCCGACGCGGATGGGACACAAACTTGAGAGTTTGATCCTGGCTCAGAACGAACGCTGGCGGCATGCCTAACACATGCAAGTCGAACGAGACCCCAACTTCGGTTGGTGTCTAGTGGCGCACGGGTGCGTAACGCGTGGGACTCTGCCCCTCGGTTCGGAATAACAGTTAGAAATGACTGCTAATACCGGATGATGACGAAAGTCCAAAGATTTATCGCCGAGGGATGAGCCCGCGTAGGATTAGCTAGTTGGTGAGGTAAAGGCTCACCAAGGCGACGATCCTTAGCTGGTCTGAGAGGATGATCAGCCACACTG
>JANOKC010000025.1:0-2150 GCA_031419035.1 Novosphingobium sp.
CCCGGGTTTGCCGGAGACCAATTAGTCCGTGTCATGCGACCATTTCGAGTGTGTTCAAGTTTGCATAGAAGGCCTCCTCTGCCTCGGCCGGTGGGATGTTTCCGATTGGCTCAAGCAGGCGGCGGTTGTTAAACCAGTCGAACCATTTGAGGGTTTCCAACTCGACCTCTTCCATGGTTTTCCACGAACTACGCCGCCGGATGACCTCGGTTTTGTAAAGGCCGTTGATTGTCTCGGCCAAAGCGTTGTCGTAGGCGTCGCCGACACGACCCACAGATGGTTCAATGCCCGCTTTTGCCAAACGCTCGGTGTAACGAATAGACACGTATTGCCCGCCACGGTCGCGATGATGAACCAGCCCGCCCTGATAGGCTGGGCGACGGGCATAAAGTGGACCAGGTCCTTCAGGATCTGCTTGATCAGGTTGGTGAAAGCCATGTCGTCTGTGGCATGGTCGGCAAGGGCCGGTTTTGACCCCTCCACGATGCCGATGATGTCGTAGGCCAGCGCATGGAAGGTCCGCGCCACAATCGGCACCCCGGATCGCGCCTCGACCCGCTCCGACATCTCTGCCGCCGCGTTCTTTGCATATGCCAGCAGCAGGATTTCGTCGGGCTTTCGGATCCCCGCTTTGACCAGATAAGCCGCCTTGGCGGTGATCACGCTGGTCTTGCCTGATCCCGCACCGGCCAGCACGAGGGTCGCATCTTCATCCACTACGACCGAAAGTCGCTGCTCGGCCGTCAGCGGCTTGCTTTCGATGATGTCGAAGAACTGCTTCCAGCGATCCAGTTCCGCCGTAACAAAGACCGATATCGCATTTGCCCGAGCCGCCCGGGGATCGGCGACGAACTTGCGCACAAGGGCCACGCGCTCTGCCTTATCCGCCCCGATTGCTTCCGACCTCAGCTTCGAGAGCAGGTTGGCATCGAGGGATCGCGCGTCCTGAAGAACCAAAGCCAGACTGCAGGCCGCAGGATATCGGCCCGGTCGCGCCAGGCCGGAAACAGCGGCATGAAGCCGGTCGAACCGCTGCGCCTCACGGTCAAAGCCGTCTGTGTTGAAGCTGATCCACGCGGCTTTGACGCTGTCCGCGAATGCGCGCGCATCGGCATGAGCTGCACCCCGCAGGATGACATTGCTTTGCCCAGACGACTGCAGTGACAGCGTCGTTCCGAGCGCTCCCTTCCGAAGGGTTGGTGCCTCGCCAATATCCGCCAACGAAACCGACGTGGGCATGCTCCGTCCGGTGACCAAAAGATGGTCGCCCGCCAACTCAATGGCGCGCGCGGTCGTGCCAAAAGGGTTCACTAGAAATCCGAACAGTGGTCTTTGTTGCAACCGAATCAATAGTATCCGCCCTTTAACCCATCCCAAGCAGCTTGCGCTTTGGTCCTTGGCGTCTGCAACCATGTTTGGCATGTACAATAGTGCGCACACCGAAAGCCGGAAAACTTGCGCGCGTCTTCATTTTTGCTTATCTTGAAGACACAATCCGGAGGCCGCCATGTCCCAGACCACAACGATGACTGTCCGCATCAGCGGCGCGCTGAGCGAGTTCGTTGCATCGAATGTTGGCGAGAACGGTTCTTACGAGAACATCAGCGAATACGTCCGCGATCTGATCCGGCGCGACAAAGAGCGGGCCGAGCAGGAAGCGTTCAACCGGCTGAAGGCTGAACTGACACGCGCCTTCGCTGCTCCGGAGGAAAGCTATCTTCCGCTGACCGCTGCCAAGGTGATCGCCCGGAACCGGGGCTGACAGGATGGCCGTGCGTGTCCAGGAAGCTGCATCACTGCGGCTTGACGAGATCTACCGGTACACGCGTGATCGCTGGGGCGTTGAACAGGCTGATCGCTACATCACCGAACTGTTTGCAGCATTCGACAAAATCGAGGTGCACGGCGTCGCGTCGCGGCCAATCCCGGCCGAGTTCGCCATCGATGGCTGCTACTTCAGGCACGAGCATCATTTCGTGTACTGGCGGCGGCTGTCGAACGGAGACATCGGCATCGTGACGATCTTGCACGAGCGGATGCATCAGATGGATCGGTTCCGGGACGACCTGCCCGACTGATCTTGGCCAGCAGTGACTCGATTGTCTGGCCCGCGTAGGGGGGACTCGTAAAACGTTGACCAGGCGTTGACA